>JAZTYJ010000010.1:0-19560 GCA_045636865.1 Eubacteriales bacterium | reverse complement strand
GTTGAAGAGCTTGTAGTTTGTGCCGATCTTTGCGTTGACCTTGTCCATATATTCTTCAACGATAGCCGGAAGAGCATCGTAGTATTCGTTACATGCTTCTCTGTGCTGGAAGAAGATATCACCGTTTTCAGCAGAACCGCGCAGCACCGGATGTTCAGGGTTGATAGCACGAGCACGGAATGCCTTTACAGCATCCATATCTACCATTTCCTTGAGGTCTTCGTAATCCCAAGCTTCAATCTTCTGGATTTCGTGGGAAGTTCTGAAACCGTCAAAGAAGTTGAGGAACGGAACGCGGCCCTTGATTGTTGCAAGGTGAGCAACTGCGCCGAGGTCCATGATTTCCTGCTGGTTTGTTTCAGCCATCATAGCGTAACCTGTCTGACGGCAAGCATAAACGTCAGAGTGGTCGCCGAAGATGTTGAGAGCGTGTGAAGCTACGCAACGAGCAGAAACGTGGATAACGCTCGGGAGAAGCTCACCTGCGATCTTGTACATATTCGGGATCATAAGGAGAAGACCCTGTGATGCTGTGTAAGTTGTTGTAAGAGCACCTGCAGCGAGTGGGCCGGGAACAGCACCTGCAGCGCCGCCTTCAGACTGCATCTCTACCATCTTGACGCGATCGCCGAAGATGTTTCTTGCGGGTTCACCGAAAATGTTTTTGTCTGTTGCAGACCATGTGTCTGTAACTTCAGCCATCGGGCTTGACGGTGTGATCGGGTAAATCGCAGCAACTTCAGTAAAGGCATAGCTTACGTGAGCAGCAGCGGTATTACCGTCCATGGAAACTTTTCTTCTTGCCATAGTTGTATTTCCTCCTTGGTTTAATAGATAGTATATTATTTTATCACTTGGATGACAAAAATAAACAATGGTTTAAAATTCGAGATTAAAGGATAATCTCTGAAATCGGACGCTTTGGAACGTGGTGAACACGGTTCTCGTCGCGCCAGTATTTGATGTCGCCGTCCTTGACTTCGTCGATAACAACTTCTTCAACAGGCTTTCCGATGGCAACAACAAGCTTTATTTCGAGATTCTCGCCAATGTCAAAGCACTGTCGAAGCGGCTCATTTTTGAAGCTTGCGAACATACATCCGCCGAGCCCCTTCTCCGAAGCTGCGAGAAGGATTGACTGTGCGGCGATGCCGACATCAAAGGGATGTCCGTTCCATATGGAGCTGTCGTTTAAGATTATTATGTAAGAGGTCGGGCGTTCACCCATATCGGGTGCTCCGTTTTTGAGATATCCCGCCCACGCGATATTGGAGAAAACCTTTTCGCAACCGTCTTTTGAATCTATAAGAAGAAAACGGAGCGACTGGCGGTTTGCGGCACTCGGAGAAACTCTTGCATATTCGCAGAGAGAAACGAGCGTATCTCGTGAAATCTCAAAGGATTCGTCAAAACGTCTGTAAGAACGGTTTCTAAGAACCAGATCGTAGAGCATAATTACTTCTTGATGATTATGCCGTAAACTTCGCCTGAAAGGGCAGCAGCGTTTGACTCGTCTGTATCAACGTGCATAGCGGGAGCAAACTTCTCGCTTACGCGGACAACAACTTCGTCAAATGTGAGTGAACGCTCGCTGTCGATCTTTACTGAAACGATTTCCTTGTCAGCAACATTGAACTCTGCTGCTTCCTTCGGAGTGAGGTGGATGTGACGCTTTGCAGCGATAACGCCTTCTGTGAGGTCAACTTCACCTGCAGGACCTACGAGCTTGCAGCCTGCGCTTCCTGCAACGTCGCCGCTTTCACGGATCGGAGCAGAAACGCCGAGAGTACGTGCATCTGTGAGAGAAACTTCAACCTGTGTAGCAGGTCTTTCCGGACCGAGGATAGAAACGTTAGCGATAGAACGCTTCGGACCTACGAGAGTAACCTTTTCTTCTGTGAGATACTGACCGGGCTGAGAAAGCTCGCGCTTATTGTGAAGAACAGCACCCTTGCCGAAGAGGATTTCGAGGTGTTCTTTTGTAACATGAACGTGGCGTGAGGAGGTCTCAACCAAAACTTTTGAATCTGCCATTTTTAACACATTCCTTTCATATATAAATAAAATTTATTCAACTAATATAATTTACCATAAAAATTAACTTTTCGCAAGTGATTTCGGCAAATTTATCAGAAAATATTTTTGTCAAAAAATTCACAAAAAAATGCATAAAAACGCTTTATGGTAAAAAATACACGTCGCAAAAGTTGTTAAATTATTGACAAGTCAAAAATGTTGTGATATTATTAAAAATGTATTAACACATTTTGTGAAAAAAAGGGGGCGGAAAAGTGCAGAAGCTTAAGAAAAAGAAGCTTAAGTGGCAGCTTGTTATCTATGATATTCTGGTGCTCTTTGCAGTAGATTTGCTCCTGCTTTTTATATATCGTGGAAACCGCGGGCTTACCTATGGCGATGCGGTTGTTCAGTCGGCTATTTCTTTTTTCTGCATTTTCGCGTCGAGAATTTTTCTGAACATATATGCGCAAATATGGCGATATGGTGGTATACAATGCTACATAAAGCTTCTTATCTCGGATTTTGTCGCATTTATATTTACGTTTGTCATAGAAGCGGCTCTTCCGATACAGCACGTTACATTTTCAACGTTGCTCGCAATAGCCTGTATGAATCTCCTTGCTTCAATGGCGATTCGTATGCTCTATCGCTATGCGTATAAGTTCGGAAATGCCGAAAATAACATCGGAAAGTTTTTAAGACTGGCTCTGCGTATCTTTGCGGGAAGAAGGGTTCTTTCCGAAATCAAAAAGAAAGTAAGGAAGACGAAAATCGCAATAGTCGGTGCCGGCAGAGTCGGCGTTCTTCTTGCTGAAGACCTTGTGAACAATCAATTCTCACTTTACACTCCGGTATGCTTCCTTGATACAAATCGCGAAAAAACAGGAAGAGAAATCCACGGAGTTCCCGTCATATACGAAGATGATACAGCAATCAAACGACTTGAAGATTTCGGAGTGTCCGAGGTAGTGCTCACCATTCCGGGAATGTCAGCAGAGAAAAGAAAAGAAATTTACAAACGATATACAGAAGCCGGATACAAGGTAAAGCTTTACGATTTTCCGTTTATGCAGAAGGCGGGCGGAAAGCGTCAGCTTCGTGAATTTGATATAGAAGAGCTTCTTTTCAGAAAGAGCGTTGTTATTCCTGATGACGACGTAAAGGCGTATTACAATGGCAAAGTCGTTCTTGTTACGGGTGGCGGCGGTTCTATCGGCTCTGAAATGTGCAGGCAGCTTGCAAAGATGAACCCGAAGAAGATTGTGATTCTTGATGTTTATGAAAACGGAGCATATGACATTCAGCAGGAGCTTCGCATCGCATACGGAAAAGAGCTTGAGCTTGAAATCGAGGTTGCATCCATTACGGACAGACGCGCTCTTGAGCGAATCTTTGCAGAACATCGTCCGCAGATAGTAATCAACGCGGCAGCGCACAAGCATGTTCCTCTTATGGAGCGCAACTGCATCGAAGCAGTAGAAAACAATGTTTTCGGCACGTTGACTCTCATCGAAGTCTGCGAAGAATTCGGAACAGAGAGGTTTATGCTCGTTTCGACAGACAAGGCAGTCAATCCGACAAACGTTATGGGCGCAACAAAGAGAATGTGCGAAATGATAGTCAGCAGTAAGAGCCGTACGGGCAAAGTGAAGTACAGTATGACTCGCTTTGGAAACGTTCTCGGCTCGGCAGGTTCGGTTGTTCCTCTGTTTAAACGTCAGATTGCAAACGGCGGTCCGATAACGATTACAGACAAACGCATAATCCGTTATTTTATGACGATTCCGGAGGCATCTCAGCTTGTTCTCGAATCGGGCGCAATGGCTAAAAACGGTGAGCTTTTTGTTCTCGATATGGGAGAGCCTGTAAAGATACTTGACCTTGCAGAGAATATGGTTCGTCTTTCGGGTATTGAAGGCATCGAAATAATAGAAACGGGCTTGCGTCCGGGCGAGAAGCTTTATGAGGAGCTTCTTGTAGATACAGATACACTCGAAAAAACAGATAACAGCTTGATTTTCATTGAAAAAGACGATGCGCTTTCCGAACAGGAAATAGAAGAAAAGCTACAGTTTTTAAGAGATGCTTGTGATTCGGGAGATGATGAAAAGGTTAAGGAGATGCTGAGGGTAGCAGTTCCTACTTATAAGACTCCCGAAGCCGTAAATCAGCATGTAAAGCCGTACAGTGAGCCGAAGGTTGAGGTTCTCGATACAAAGTAGATGGTGAACGGCGAAAAAGCGAAATAAGAATAGAATCTCCCTTCATATCATATAAATGTGGTATGAAGGGAGGATTTTTTGTGTCAAAAACGTATATTGAAGAGCGGGCGATAACGCTTGCTCATTATGTAATTGAAAATAAAAGCACCGTTCGCGAAACGGCGAAGAAGTTTTACATATCAAAGTCAACGGTTCACAAGGACATTGTCGAAAGACTCCGGAGCTTTGATAAGGAGTTGTATCTTGAGGTGAAGCGCGTGCTTGATGAAAATAAGGCAGAAAGGCATCTCCGCGGAGGTATGGCAACAAGGAGAAAATACAGGGGAGAAGAGGAATAAAAACCTTTTACATTTTGAAAAATTGGTGTATAATTAAGAAAACAAAGGATAAGGAGAAAATTAAATGGGAGACTACGGAAAAAGAGCAGGCGAGCTTTTTGATATGGGATACAACTGCGCGCAGTCGGTTCTCGGCGCATTTTCAGAAAAATTCGGAATGGATTTTGATACACTTATAAAGCTTTCATCATCATTCGGCGGAGGCGTTGCAGGCCGCCGCGAAATGTGCGGAGCTGTAAGCTCTATGCTTATGGTGATCGGGCTCGGTTGCGGATACTCCGATTCTGCGGCAACTGTTGAGAAGCAGGAGCATTACAAACGCTGCCGCGATGCTATGGATGAGTTTGAAAAAGAGCTTGGCTCGGTTGTATGTGCAGAACTTCTTAAAAAACACGCAGGTGCGGCACACGGTCGTCCTTGCAAGGCATTCTGCGAGCTTGCGGCGGATATTGCAGCAGAAAAAATCGGAGGATAAAGAAGTGGAATATCTTGAAAAACTCGGAAGCCGGGCGGTCTCGGCAGCGGCTTTTTTAAATGTCCTTTCAGAAGAAGATAAAAACCGCGCATTATATGTGGTTGCAAAAAAGCTTATCGAAAAGAAAAGCGAAATTTTAGCGGCAAACGAGCTCGACGTCAAGAACGCAGAAAAGAACGGTGTTTCGTCCGCGCTTATTGACAGACTTTCACTTGACGAAAAGCGGATTTTACAGATGAGCGAGGGAGTGAGACAGGTTGCAGAGCTTCCGAATCCGCTTGGTGAAATCATAACCCGGAATGAACGTCCGAACGGACTTCTGATAGAAGAAAAGCGCGTTCCGATAGGCGTCATAGGAATTATCTACGAGTCGCGTCCGAACGTTACGGCAGATGCGTTTGCGCTCTGCTTCAAGACGGGAAACGCTGTAATTCTCCGAGGTGGAAGTGATGCAATAACCTCAAATTCTGCGATAACGGACGCGATACGCGAGGCGCTTTCCGAATGCGGCGTCTGTGAGGATGCAATTCAGCTCGTCTCCGACACGTCGAGAGAAACCGCAAAGGAGCTTATGCGGCTTAATAAGTATATCGACGTTCTTATTCCGCGCGGAGGAGCAGGGCTTATAAAATCGGTTGTCGAAAACGGAACCATTCCCGTAATCGAAACCGGTACCGGAAATTGCCATATATACGTTGATGAATTTGCCGATATCGAGATGGCAAAAAAGATTATAATAAATGCAAAAACGCAGAGATTTGGTGTCTGCAACGCCTGTGAATCTCTTGTGCTTCACAGAGATGTTGCAGAGACGGCACTCCCTGAAATTGCAAGGGTTCTCATTGAAAAGAACATAGAAATCCGCGGTGATGAAACAGCACGTGCAATATGCTCCGACATAAAGCCTGCAAGCGAAGCTGACTGGGGATGTGAATATCTCGACGCGATTATATCAATGCGCGTTTTGGATTCAATCGATGAGGCGATAGTGCATATAAACAGATACAATACAAAACATTCCGAAGCGATTATAACGGAAAATAACGAAAACGCAGAGAAATTCCTAAATGAAATCGATGCCGCGGCGGTATATGTAAATGCGTCAACCCGCTTTACTGACGGCTTTGAATTCGGCTTCGGTGCGGAAATCGGAATCAGCACGCAAAAGCTCCACGCCCGCGGGCCGATGGGACTTCGTGCACTCACATCCGCAAAATACGTTATTCGCGGAAACGGTCAGATAAGAGGATAGAAAAAAGACTTTCGAGAAAGCTCGAAAGTCTTTTTTATCCGGATCAGTGAGAAACAAAGGCTGCGATGCCAAATCCTATTATTGCAATAACAGAGACGACTCTTCCTGCTTTCTGACCAAAGCGATAAAAGTCGCTCGGAGAGCCACCGTCAACGTGCAGTCTGTATTTAAGCAGAAAGAATAAATCAGGATATTTAATATCAATTGCAAGAAAAATTGCGATGAGTAATGCGTAAAACATCATAGGGAAATTTCCGCGTGTGTCAGTATCCGCCTTGAAGGCGTAGTTATAAACAGATGTATACGAAGGGAATTGGTCGTTGTCGTCGGGGACGGAGAAATAATCGTCTATCGAGGTTGTTGTTATGACAAAATCAGAAAGCCCATCATCTTCGTCTAATAAAAGCCATAAATCTCCGCTTATAACGGCTCTCCCGACAAAAACAGATACGTCATTTTCAAATATTTCAACCAAACCGTCTTCGTCATTACGCGATATCCGATAGCTGCGCACGGTATTGTTGACACGGAAAGAAATAATTGTGTCTGATGTATCTTTGGTTATGTGCATTTCGTATTCTGAATGAATGTTTTTGCCAAGAAAACTGCCATCGTTCTGACGATAAAGAAAGGTGTCCCGGTGCCATATTCCGGGAAGACAAGCAGCATAAAGATATAAAGAAATCAGACAAAAGGAGAGAATTGTTGATAGTATTATGCAAAGCTTTTTGTTGCTCTGAAAAATGCGGGATATCATTATACCGCCTCCTTTCCTTTGTGCTTTTATTATAGTATAAAAAGAAAGCAAACGCAATAAAAAAGACTTTCGAGAAAACTCGAAAGTCTTTTATGTTTGATATTAGTCGTTAACGTAGGGGAGAAGCGCAATGTGACGAGCACGCTTGATAGCTTCTGTAACCTGACGCTGATGAGCTGCACAGACACCTGTCATTCTGCGCGGAAGAATTTTGCCGCGTTCAGATGTGAACCTGCGAAGACGACCTGCATCCTTGTAGTCAATGTAGCTAACCTTATCTGCACAGAAGGGGCAAACCTTCTTGCGCTTACGGTTCTTAAGATTCTTATCCATCGAAAGGTCCTCCTTTATTCAAAAATTAGAATGGAAGCTCTCCGTCATCACCGATAAGCTCTTCAAAATCAGAGCCTGAAGAAACGGAGTTGAGTCCGCCCGGAGCCGGAGCCGACATATCCGGAGCAAAAGACGGGGCAGAAGATGAATCGCGCTTTGATTCAGCGAAGAAACATTCATCTGCAACAACCTCTGTTGCTGTGCGGTTATTGCCGTCGCGGTCTTTGTAAGAGCGAACCTGGAGCCTGCCGCTTACTGCAACAAGCTGACCCTTAGAGAACCACTTAGAAACAAACTCTGCGGTATTGCGCCATGCAACAACGTTGATAAAATCAGCGCTCTGCTGATTGTCATCACGGCGGAAGCCGCGGTCAACAGCAAGAGTGAAAGACGCAACCGAAACATCAGACTGTGTGTGGCGGAGCTCAGGGTCGCGGGTTAATCTGCCCATAAGAATAACTTTGTTAAGCATTCGGACTAACCTCCTTAAGCGATATCATCTTTGCAGATGATGATAGAGCGCATAATGCCTTCAGTAATCTTGAAGACACGATCAAGCTCTGCCGGGAAAGACGGAACGCACTCAAAATCAAAGAGTACATAGTAGCCCTCGTTCATGTCGTTGATCGGATACGCGAATCTGCGCTTACCCCATTCGTCGACATTGACAAGAGTACCATTCTTCTCAACGAGAGTCTTGAACTTCGCAACCAATTCTGCGATAGCTTCTTCGCCGAGATCAGCATTGATGATGAATACTGTTTCGTATTTTGCGGTAACCTTTGCCATTTAAAACACCTCCTTTTGGACTTGTGGCCCCCTGACTGCCGTCATTGGGAGCAAGGATGAGAGAATTGCCGAAGCAAAACTCCGCAACATAATATTATACACATTTCACAGAAAATGTCAATAAAAAGTTTTGAAACAATAAAGTTGTCTTGAAAAAGAAAGCTTCATTTGTTATAATAACTAAAAAAATGTTTGGAGGAAAACCATGAAAAAAACCTCTCGCGTGGCGCGTACTGCGCTCATCGCCGCGGCGTATGCCGTTCTGACTCTTGCCGTTCCGCCGTTTTCTTACGGACCGGTTCAGCTCCGCATAAGTGAAGCTCTTTGTGTTCTGCCGTTCTTTATGGGGGAGGCGGTTTTGGGGCTTACCGCCGGATGCTTCCTTGCAAATCTTATAGGAATGTCATTCGGGCTCACTCTACCGTGGGATGTCGTGGTCGGTACACTTGCCACCTATCTTGCGTGCCTTGCAGCATCAAAGATTAAAAACAAGTGGCTTCTGCCGCTTCCGAGTGTCATTATAAATGCGCTGTTCATCGGAGTTATGGTTACCTATATGTTGCTTGACAAGGTTGAGGCTCTGCCACTGTGGTACAATATCCTCACTGTCGGGGCAGGGCAGGTTGTTGCGTGCTACGGTCTCGGGCTTCCTTTATTTGGTATAATAAGCAGGCTTCATTCAAAAGGAAGATTATAAAAATGCTTCATATAATATAGTTAACATAATCATCACACATAAAACAGACATATTGTTTGTATAATTTTCACAAAATTTAAAAGAAAAATCGTCACGATGCTTGTGCGTTGTGACGATTTTTGTGTATAAAGTTGACAAACTTGACAAAAAAGTGTTAGAATGATATTCTCAATTATAATGCGGTAGTGTGCGCTTGTTATATTTACATACTACCAAAAGTAATTGAAAAAAGCAAGAAATAAAGGCAAATTTTCACCAACCCCGCCGTGCGTTTCATAGACATCGCCGAAGAGTATGTCAATATGTTCGTGCGGAAATATCTCCGCAAGTGCGGAAAAAAATACAGGGTGGCAAGCCCGCCCGAGTTTTTACAGGAGTGATTTCTGATGAAGGACGTAATGTACGGAAGAACTGCGAGAAAGAGCTTTGCGCATATTGATGAGCCTCTCGAAATGCCAAATCTTCTTGAAGTTCAGAAAAAGTCTTACGAGTGGTTCCTCAAAACCGGTCTTCGCGAAGTATTGCAGGATGCCGGAACGATTGAGGACTATTCGGGAAACCTCGAGCTTTCGTTTGTCGACTATACGCTCGAAGAAAAATGCAAGCATACTGTGGATGAGTGCAAGGAGCGTGACGCCACATATGCCGAGCCTCTTCGCGTAAAGGTCCGCCTCCGCAACAAGGAAACGGAAGAAATCAAAGAACAGGAAATCTTCATGGGAGATTTTCCGGTTATGACAAAAACAGGCACTTTTGTCATCAACGGTGCTGAACGTGTCATAGTTTCTCAGATTGTTCGTTCACCAGGTATGTATTTTGATGCAAAGATGGATAAGGCAGACAGCGCAATATACAGCGCCACCATTATCCCGTACCGCGGTGCATGGCTTGAGTACGAAACAGATCTCAACGACGTATTCAGCATCAGAATTGATAAAAACAGAAAGCTTCCGGTCACAGCATTTATTCGTGCGCTCGGTCTTGCTACGGATGTTCAGATTAAAGAAGTTTTCGGTGAGGACGACAGAATTGTCCAGACTCTCGACAAGGATACATGCAAGACGGAGGAGGATGCTCTTATCGAAATCTACAAGCGTCTCCGTCCGGGTGAGCCGCCAACAATCGATGGCGCAAGAACACTTATCAACAACCTCTTCTTCGATGAGAGACGCTATGACCTCTCAACAGTGGGAAGATATAAATACAACAAGAAGATGAACGTTGCCCGCCGTATCGCAAACAAGACTCTCCTCGAGCCGGCAGTTTGTCCGCTCACAGGCGAAGTTGTTGCAGAAGCAGGCGAGATCATATCAAGAGAAAAGGCTGATGAAATTGCACGTCGCGGTATCAACAGCGTTGTTCTCAACGTAAATGACCGTGCGGTAAAGGTCTTCGGCAACGGCATGGTCGACATCAACGACTTTGTAGACTTTGATGCAAAGGCTGAACTCGGAATCAACGAGATGGTAAGATTTACCGTGCTCGAAGAGCTCCTCAATGCATATGAGGGCGAAGAGCTCCGTTCACAGATCGTTGAGAGAATGGGCGACCTCATTCCGAAGCACATCATCATCGACGATATTTTCGCATCCATCAACTACTTGAACGGACTTGCATATGGTATCGGAACAACAGATGATATAGATCATCTCGGAAACCGTCGTTTGCGTTCAGTCGGTGAACTTTTGCAGAATCAGTTCAGAATCGGTTTCTCGCGCATGGAAAGAGGCATCCGTGAGCGTATGACCATTCAGGATCTTGACGTGGTAACTCCGCAGTCACTTATAAACATACGTCCCGTAACTGCAGCGATAAAGGAATTCTTCGGTTCTTCACCGCTTTCGCAGTTTATGGATCAGAATAACCCGCTTGCAGAACTTACACATAAGCGCCGTATGTCAGCTCTCGGTCCGGGCGGTCTTTCAAGAGACCGTGCAAGCTTCGAAGTCCGAGACGTTCACCACAGCCACTACGGTCGTATGTGTCCGATCGAGACTCCGGAAGGTCCGAACATCGGTCTTATTTCGTACCTCGCAAGCTTTGCACGCATAAATGACTTCGGCTTCATTGAGGCACCTTACCGCAAGATTGACAAGGCAACAGGCAAGGTTACAGATGAAGTTGTATACATGATGGCAGATACGGAAGATGATTTCATCATTGCACAGGCAAATGAGCCGCTTGATGAAAACGGATGCCTTGCAGCACCGCGTGTTACATGTCGTGTCCGCGACGAAATCGTTGAGGTTCCGAGAGAGCGCGTTGACTATATTGACGTATCTCCGAAGATGATGGTTTCTGTTGCAACTGCTATGATCCCGTTCCTTGAAAACGACGACGCAAACCGCGCTCTCATGGGTTCAAACATGCAGAAGCAGGCAGTTCCGCTTCTTGTTACTGAAGCTCCGATCGTTGCTACGGGTATCGAGCACAAGGTTGCAGTAGACTCAGGCGTCTGCGAACTTGCAGAAGACGACGGCACGGTTGTCGCAGTTGAAGCAGACAGCATTACAATCAAATACGAAAGCGGCGAGATAAAGACTCATAAGCTCACCAAGTTTATGCGTTCAAACCAGGGCACTTGTGTAAATCAGCGCCCGATAGTCTTTGCCGGCGATAAAGTGAAGAAGGGCGACGTCATTGCAGACGGTCCGTCAACTTCAGAGGGCGAGATCGCTCTCGGTAAGAACGTTCTCATCGGCTTTATGACATGGGAAGGTTACAACTACGAAGACGCTGTTTTGCTCAATGAGCGTCTTGTTAAGGAAGATGTCTACTCATCAATTCATATTGAAGAGTATGAAACCGAAGCACGCGATACAAAGCTCGGTTGTGAAGAAATCACGCGCGACATCCCGAATGTCGGCGATGATGCACTCCGCGACCTTGACGAGCGCGGTATCATCCGCGTCGGTGCAGAGGTCCGCGCAGGAGATATTCTTGTCGGTAAGGTTACACCGAAGGGTGAGACAGAGCTTACTGCTGAAGAGAGACTTCTCCGCGCAATCTTCGGTGAAAAGGCAAGAGAAGTCCGCGATACATCTCTCCGTGTTCCGCACGGTGAGTACGGCACAATCGTAGACGTTAAGGTATTTACACGCGCAAACGGAGACGAAATGAATCCGGGCGTAAATATGGTAGTTCGTTGCTACATCGCAAGAAAGAGAAAGATCTCTGTCGGTGATAAGATGGCAGGTCGCCACGGTAACAAGGGTGTTGTTTCGAGAATTCTTCCGCAGGAAGATATGCCGTTCCTTCCGGACGGTACTCCGCTTGACATCGTTCTTAACCCGCTTGGCGTTCCGTCACGAATGAACATCGATCAGGTTCTCGAAGTTCACCTTGGTTACGCTGCAAGAAAGCTTGGCTGGAAGGTTGCAACTCCGGTATTTGACGGTGCAAACGAAAACGACATTGAAGAAACTCTCAGGCTTGCAGGTCTTTCACCTGACGGTAAGAGCATTCTCTATGACGGACGTACAGGTCAGCCGTTTGACAATCCTGTCACGGTTGGTTATGTATACTTCCTCAAGCTCCACCACCTTGTTGATGATAAGATTCACGCACGTTCAACAGGTCCGTACTCACTCGTTACACAGCAGCCGCTCGGTGGTAAGGCACAGTTCGGCGGACAGCGTTTCGGTGAAATGGAAGTCTGGGCGCTTGAAGCTTACGGTGCTGCATACACTCTCCAGGAAATTCTTACAGTCAAGTCTGACGATATTTCAGGACGTGTTGCAACATACGAAGCAATCGTAAAGGGTAAGAACGTTCCGCATCCGGGCGTTCCGGAATCATTCAAGGTTCTCGTCAAGGAGCTTCAGTCGCTTTGTCTTGACGTCCGTGTTCTTGATAAGAATATGGAAGAAATAGAGCTTAACGACGATGAAGATGACGATAATTTCGTAAAATTCGCAAACAATGATGATCCGGTCGATGAAGAGAGCTATGTTATGGACACCGACATCGAGAATGCAGGATACCTCATTGATAATGAAGAAGATACCGATGAAATTTTCGATATGACATCAGAATACGAAGCCGAGGACTTCTCGGATTCGGAAGAGTTTTAAGGAGGTAGAATGGTATGAGTTATACGACCTTTGAAGCAATCAAAATTGGTCTTGCATCACCGGAAATGATCCAGTCATGGTCTCACGGTGAAGTAGTAAAGCCTGAAACCATCAATTACAGAACCTTAAAGCCGGAGCCGCTCGGTCTCTTCTGCGAAAAGATCTTTGGCCCCATGAAAGACTGGGAATGCCATTGCGGAAAGTATAAGAAGATCAGATATAAGGGCAAGATATGCGACCGCTGCGGAGTTGAAGTTACAAAGGCAAAAGTCCGCCGTGAGCGTATGGGACACATCGAGCTTGCAACACCGGTTTCACACATCTGGTATTTCAAGGGCATCCCGTCACGTATGGGACTCATCCTCGATATTTCACCGCGAATTCTTGAAAAGGTTCTCTACTTTGCTCTTTATATCGTTACTGATCCGGGTGATACACCACTTGAAAAGGGTCAGGTTCTCAACGAAAAGGAATACAGAGATTTCCGTCTCAAGTACGAAGATGATTTCAAGGCAGGTATGGGCGCAGAGACAATCCGCGAGCTTCTTGCGGAAATTGACCTTGACGAGCTCAGCGAGGAGCTCCACCGCGAGCTTGCTGACGCAACAGGTCAGAAAAAGCTCCGCCTTATAAAGCGCCTTGAAGTTGTAGAGGCATTCCGTACATCAGGCAACCGCCCTGAGTGGATGGTTCTCACAATTCTTCCGGTTATTCCGCCGGAAATCCGCCCGATGGTTCAGCTTGATGGCGGACGCTTTGCGACGAGTGACTTAAACGACCTCTATCGCAGAGTTATCAACAGAAACAACCGTCTTAAGAGACTTCTTGCACTCAATGCTCCCGACATTATCGTCAGAAACGAGAAGCGCATGCTTCAGGAAGCAGTTGATGCACTTATCGACAACGGCAGACGCGGTCGCCCGGTAACAGGTCCGAACAACCGTCCGCTCAAGTCTCTCTCAGATATGCTCAAGGGTAAGCAGGGACGCTTCAGACAGAACCTTCTCGGTAAGCGCGTTGACTATTCAGGTCGTTCGGTTATTGTTGTTGGCCCGGAGCTTAAGCTTTACCAGTGCGGTCTCCCGAAGGAAATGGCTCTCGAGCTCTTCAAGCCCTTCGTTATGAAGAAGCTTGTCGCTGACGGAGTAGCAAGCAACATCAAGAGCGCAAAGAAGATGGTAGAGAGAGCAAAGCCTGAGGTATGGGATGCTCTTGACACAATCATCAAGGACCATCCGGTTCTTCTCAACCGTGCGCCGACACTTCACCGTCTCGGTATCCAGGCGTTTGAGCCGGTTCTCGTAGAAGGACGCGCGCTCAAGCTTCATCCGCTCGTATGTACGGCGTTCAACGCTGACTTCGACGGTGACCAGATGGCTGTTCACGTTCCGCTTTCGGCTGAGGCACAGGCAGAAGCACGATTCCTTATGCTCTCTGCAAACAACCTCTTAAAGCCGCACGACGGTTTCCCGGTTACTGTTCCGTCACAGCATATGTTTCTCGGTGCATACTACCTCACAATCGAGCGCGACGAGCAGGGCGCAGGCAAAGTATTCGGCAGTATGGACGAAGTTATCCTCGCACTCGAAACAGGGGATATCGGACTCCACGCACCTATCAAACTCCGTGTTACACGCGAGATTGACGGCGTAAAGAAGTCAAAGATTATCGATTGTACTGCAGGACGCCTTATCTTCAACGCTCCGATTCCGCAGGACCTTGGTTTTGTAGACAGAAGCGATGAGGGAAAAGAGCTTGATCTTGAAGTAAACTTCCTTGTTACAAAGAAGGAGCTCGGAAAGATCATCAACAAGGCTATCCACAAGCACGGCTTTACAAAGACAGCAGAGCTTCTTGACGACCTCAAGAACCTCGGATACAAGTATTCTACCAAGGGTGCTATAACTATTTCTGTTTCAGATATGGTTATTCCGGAGGAGAAATACGAATTCATCAGAGAAACAGAAAAGGCAATCACAGATATCGATAAGAAGTATCAGCGCGGCTTCATCACAAACGATGAGCGTTACCGCCTCGTTATCGAAGCGTGGACAAAGACCACAAACGATGTTACAAAGGCTCTTGAAAACGCACTTGATCACTTCAACCCGATATACATGATGGCAAATTCAGGTGCTCGTGGTTCTATGAACCAGATCCGTCAGCTCGCAGGTATGCGCGGACTTATGGCAAATACTGCAGGTAAGACAATCGAAATCCCGATCAAGGCTAACTTCCGTGAAGGTCTTTCTGTTCTTGAGTACTTCATCTCATCACGTGGTGCACGTAAGGGTCTTGCTGATACGGCTCTCCGTACTGCTGACTCAGGTTACCTCACACGTCGTCTCGTTGACGTTTCACAGGATGTCATCATCCGTGAGCACGACTGCGGAACAAAGGATGGAATCGAAGTATTTGAAATCCGCGACGGCGGTCAGACAATTGAACCGCTCCGCGACAGACTTGTCGGCAGATATCTCGCAGAGCCTGTCTGCGACAAGGATGGAAATGTCATAGTTTCAACAGATAAGCTTATGACAAACGACGATGCAGACAAGATTGTCAATGCAGGCATCGAAACAGTAAAGATCAGATCAGTTCTCAAGTGCCGTGCAAAACACGGTGTATGTGCAAAGTGCTACGGTGCAAACCTTGCATCAGGCGAGTCTGCAAGCATCGGCGAATCGGTCGGTGTCATCGCTGCTCAGTCTATCGGTGAACCGGGTACACAGCTTACAATGAGAACGTTCCACACCGGTGGTGTCGCAGGAGACGATATTACTCAGGGTCTCCCGAGAGTTGTTGAACTCTTCGAAGGACGCAAGCCGAAGAAGATGGCTATTCTTTCTGAAATCGCAGGTGTCGTTTCATTTGACGAAATCAAAAAGAATGTTCCGCGTGCAATCAACGTAACAAGCAAGGAAAACGGAGAGACAAAGAGCTATCCGCTTCCGTTCGGCGCAATCGTAAAGGTAACAGACGGTCAGGAAGTTGCAGTCGGCGCAGAGCTCACAGAAGGTGCTCTCAACCCGCATGACGTCTTGCGTATTCTCGGTGTATCAGCTGTTCAGAACTACCTCATCCAGGAAGTTCAGCGAGTATACCGTCAGCAGGGTGTTGATATCAACGACCGCCATATCGAAGTTATCGTCAGCCGTATGCTACGCAAGGTTACTGTTGAGGATGCGGGAGACACAGGTCTCATTTCAGGTTCAATGGTAGACTTCTTCGAAATCGAAAACGAGAACGAAAAGCTCGACGAGAGAATTGCAGCAGGTGAGGAAGCTCTCAACAAGGCAACCTTCACACCGATTCTTCTCGGTATCACAAAGGCAGCTCTTGCTACAGACTCATTCCTTTCAGCAGCATCCTTCCAGGAAACAACACGAGTCCTCACGGATGCAGCTATAAAGGGCAAGGTTGACCCGCTTGTCGGTCTTAAGGAAAACGTAATTATCGGTAAGCTTATTCCGGCAGGTTCAGGTATGAAGATGTACCGTGAGTTTGATATGGAGCACAAGTGTGAAGCTCCCGAAGCTGTTTCTGAAGAAACAGATGCAATTTAGAAAATTTTGCATTTATCATTGACTAATTGCAAATAATCTGTTATAATACCATACTGTATGGGTATGGAATGAGATTTCATGCCCTAAACACGCGTATGTTGGAGGTAAATTCACGATGATTTGCGAATTTGCAGCCGCAGATCACGTAGTCGGCATAAAGCAGTCAAGCCGTGCAGTTTCTGACGGTCTTGCGAAAAAAGCTTTTGCTGCATGTGATGCTGATCCTCTGGTAGTTGATGCGTTTGTCCGTCTCTGCGAAGAAAGCGGAGTTGAAATCAAGCGCGATTGCACTATGGAGGAGCTTGGCAAGGCCTGCGGAATAAACGTAGGTGCTGCCTGTGCGGTCATCCTTAAGTAGACCGCAGAAAACCTTAAACTCCATACCGACCGGTCTTTTCATAAAGGCTGGTCGGTAGGGGATATATGTATTTTTGAGGAAAGGAGGAAATCTAATGCCTACAGTTAACCAGCTTGTCAGAAAGGGACGCCAGGTTTCAATCTACAAATCTACAGCTCCTGCTCTCCAGAACGGTTACAACTCACTTAAAAAGGAAGTTACGAATCAGAGCTCACCTCAGAAGCGTGGCGTATGCACAGCAGTTCGTACAGCTACACCGAAGAAGCCGAACTCAGCTCTTCGTAAAATTGCCCGTGTTCGTCTCACAAACGGAACAGAAGTTTCAGCTTACATTCCGGGTGTAGGTCATAACCTTCAGGAACACTCTGTTGTTATGATCCGTGGCGGACGTGTTAAGGACCTTCCTGGTGTTCGTTACCACATCATTCGCGGTACACTCGATACACAGGGCGTTGCAAACCGTATGCAGAGTCGTTCTAAGTACGGCGCAAAGAAGCCAAAGGCAGGCAAGTAATCAAAAAACTAACTACGACTTTACCACGCAAAGCGCAAGGCGAAGTCATGCCTTGCCCAGCGTTTATATTTATATATGTATAAACCTCGGGCGGGCACACACCGGAGCACAAGAGTTCCGGAGTACCTATGAAATCATTACTCTATATGAAGGAGGGAAAAACAGTGCCAAGAAGAGGATTTGTTCCGAAGAGAGATGTATTGCCTGATCCGCTTTACAACTCAAAGCTTGTCACAAAGCTTATCAACAGCATTATGCTCGACGGTAAGAAGGGCGTAGCACAGAAGATTGTCTACGGCGCTTTTGAAATCGTAAGCGAAAAAACAGGTAAGGCTCCGATTGAAGCATTTACCGAAGCATTAGAAAACATTATGCCGGTACTTGAAGTTAAGGCTCGCCGTGTCGGTGGTGCTACTTATCAGGTTCCGATCGAAGTTCGTCCTGAGCGCAGACAGACTCTTGGTCTCCGCTGGCTCACATCTTATGCACGTGCAAGAAGCGAAAGAACAATGTGCGAGCGTCTTGCAGGCGAACTCGTCGATGCTATCAACGGCGTCGGCGGTGCAGTTAAGAAGCGCGAGGATACACACAAGATGGCAGAGGCAAACCGTGCGTTTGCACACTTCCGCTGGTAATCCTTATAGAAACCGTTTACTATCGAAAGGAGATATGAAATGCCAAGACAGTTTCCACTTGAACTTACAAGAAACATAGGCATCATGGCTCACATCGACGCAGGTAAAACCACCACCACAGAGCGTATCCTTTACTACACCGGCCGTAACTACAAGATCGGTGATACACACGAAGGTACAGCTACGATGGACTGGATGGAACAGGAGAAGGAGCGCGGAATTACAATCACTTCTGCTGCTACTACTTGCCAGTGGAAAAATCACTGCATCAACATCATCGACACCCCGGGACACGTTGACTTCACAATCGAAGTTGAGCGTTCACTCCGTGTTCTTGACGGTAGTGTAACCGTTCTTTGTGCTAAGGGTGGCGTTGAGCCGCAGTCCGAAACAGTTTGGCGTCAGGCGGACAAGTATCAGGTTCCGCGTATGGCATACGTCAACAAGATGGACATCATGGGTGCAGACTTCTACAACGTCGTCGCTATGATGAAAGAAAGACTCAACTGCAACGCAGTTCCGATTCAGCTTCCGATCGGCTCAGAAAATCTGTTCCGCGGAATTATCGACCTCGTAAGAATGCGCGCTGAGGTATACTATGATGACCTTGGTAAGGACTTCCGCGACGAAGATATCCCTGCAGACATGGTTGAAAAGGCAGAGCAGTATCGTGCTGAGATGCTTGAAGCGATTTCAGAGTTTGACGATGAAATCATGGAAAAGTACCTCGAAGGCGAGGAAATCTCAGAAGAAGCTATCAAGAAAGCTATCCGTAAGGCTACAATAGCTGTTAAGATGGTTCCGGTATGCTGCGGTACATCATACCGCAACAAGGGCGTTCAGATGCTTCTCGACGCTGTTGTTGACTATATGCCGGCTCCGACAGATGTTCCGGCTATCAAGGGTGTAAACCCGGAAACAGGCGAAGAGGATGTCCGTCCGTCAGACGATAAGGCTCCGTTTGCATCTCTTGCATTCAAGATTGCAACTGACCCGTTTGTTGGTAAGATTTGCTTCTTCCGCGTATATTCAGGTACACTCAAGGCTGGTAGCACAGTTCTTAACTCTGTTAAGGACAACAAGGAGCGTATCGGTCGTATCCTTAAGATGCACGCTAACCACCGTGAAGATATCGAAGAAGTATATTCAGGTGATATCGCAGCAGCTGTTGGTCTCAAGAACACAACAACAGGTGATACACTCTGTGACGAAAAGCACCCGATTATCCTTGAGTCGATGGAATTCCCGGAACCGGTTATCCGCGTAGCTATCGAGCCGAAGACAAAAGCAGGTCAGGAAAAGATGGGTATTGCTCTTGCAAAGCTTGCAGAAGAAGACCCGACTTTCCGCACATATACAGACGAAGAAACAGGACAGACAATCATCGCAGGTATGGGTGAGCTCCACCTCGAAATCATCGTTGACCGTCTCCTCCGTGAGTTCCGCGTCGAAGCTAACGTAGGTAAGCCGCAGGTTGCTTACAAAGAAACAATCCGCGGTACTGCAGACATCGACCACAAGTACTCACGTCA
>JAZTYJ010000009.1:0-2782 GCA_045636865.1 Eubacteriales bacterium | reverse complement strand
AAGGAAGAAGAGCCGCAAAGCAAAACAACCGTCTCCGTGCCGGAAAGACGAGCGTATTCGCAGTTTGCTCCGAAAGAGCAGGGGATTATGTTTTCAAAATCCGCGGCAGAGGAATACGATGACTTTGTCAAAGCGTTCAACGACCCGTATGGAGAAAAGGAAGAAGAGACAAAGAGATTTGAAAAGTTTGCAAACCTCCGCGCAAACGCGGATAAGCGGATTTGGGACGATGATTTTCTTACAGGTCTTGATGACCCATATGGTGAAAAGGAAGAAGAACGCCGAGAGAAGTTTTCGCAAATGCGCGCGAATGCAGATAAGCGCGATTGGAACGAGGACGGAACATTATATCCTCGTTTTGAGGCATCAAGAAAAGCACATGAAGCTTATGAAGCGTCGAGAACTGACGCTGAAACTCCATATCCGCGATATGAAGCATCAAGAAAAGCGCATGAAGCACTATATCCACACTACGAAGCGTCGAGGAAAGACAAAATTCTTGATGGGGTAAGCACAGCACTGACAGCGGCATCATTTATTCCCTGGCTTGATACATTTACGAACATGGCGCAGATACCCGTAGACCTTCTGCGAGGGGACTTACCGGGAGTAGGGCTTGATCTGCTCGGTATGTTGCCGATTGTGGGAGAAGTTGCTGATGCTACAAAAACAGCGCGCACGGCAGACCGAATAATCGACGGTGGGAAAACACTTGTCAAGACAGCGGATGTTGTAGATGATGCTGTTGATACGGGCAGAGCACTTGGTAAAGCATCGGATGTAGTGCAATCAAGCGGCGTTGGCGCAGATGCGGCAAAGGCACTCGGCACGGCGGATGATATTGTTGGAAGTGCAATTAAAAGGAGCGCCAAAGGGAATGAGTTGTTAAAAACGATAGATCATCCCAGATTAAAAAACACAGTTGAAGAGTTGTATCGTCCAGGCGCAAAGATTGGTGATGGCGGTTTGGCAGATGCGATTAGATATGAAATTCAAACAGGGAATCTGGTTGGCAACAAGTCGCATATACAAAAAGGAAATGAGCGACTAAAAAATCTGAAAAGAATTTTAGAGAAAGAAATCCTGTCTGAACAAGAGAAAAAGATTGCAGAAGAGTTGATTGAAGATTTAACACAAGCTTTAGGGAGGTAAATAATGACAAGCAAAGAACTTAATTTAAAACTTATAAAAGAATTTCCGGAGCTGACAGAGGTTTATTATAGAGAGGTAAGTTGGCAGGACGGAGATGAAACAGGCTCGCATGTTGTTTATGAAGATGTCTTCGTTCCCTTTATAAAAATGCTTTTTGTCGAAAATGCTGATGATAAAATTAAAAAAGTGTTTGAATACATTGAGTCGTTATTTGAGAGTGAAGACGCGTATGCAGAAGAAGTGCTTTCTTTAAGTGTTCTGGAATCTTTGGCTTTCAGCAATTGCAACGCAAGAACTTTTTTCGTAAGATATGCGAAAGAAAGGACTTTAAAAGAACTAAAAGAAATTTATAGCGGATAGTTTTGCAATCATAAAGTGTTTACGGCAGAGCAAGGGGGGTTCTCTTGCTCTGTTTCTGCGTTTGAAGATAATGAAAAAATGTGGTAGAATGTAAAAGTAGAAAAAACAGCGCGCACGGCAGACCGTATAATCGACGGCGGAAAAGCATTAGTCAAGGCAACAGATGTTGTAGATGATAGCATTGATACGGGCAGAACGCTTGCTAAAGCATCGGATGTAGCAAAAACAAACGGCGTTGGTGCAGATGCGGCAACGGCACTCGACACGGCAAAAGTATCAGATTCATTGAAACCAATTTTTGATGCAGCGGAAGACCCGATGACAGAAATGGCAAAACGTGCAGATGATATTGCACTGGGGTCGCCGTTGCAGATACCGGGAGATTCTACTAAAAAAATATCTGTAAAGAAAAACGGATATTATCAGATAGAATACAAGTGGAATGCGGATGACGGTTTTGAATATACAAGCCGTTGGCACACAAGAACTCCGGGAGCTCCGATAGAGCAGGCGGATACGTTTGTGGTTGAACGACGGATTCCCGGTATTGGATACGGCAAGAACCAAAGAGAGAGCATAGAACAAGTTCTTGTCGGAGAAAATGAGTGGGTTTCGAGGTCAGAATGGATGGAAGCGAGAAAAGCAAGAGGAAGAGGAATAATAACAAAAGAACAGGAGGAAATGTTATATAATGGACATTGGAAAATTTATAAATAATGATATGTACTGCGAAGCGGATTTGTGCGATGATGAGATTGTCCTTTCATCGAAAGAGAATCCTGAACTCAATCTGAATATATGGGAAGGGTATTTTTGCGATATATTCGAACATCCTCCATTGAATGGATTAGGTTGGCGTGGATTTACGCGGGATTATCATGAATTTAAAGGTGCATTTTCATCGGAAAATGACAGCAAGACAGAGATAGAAAATCCAAGAGAATACCTTGAAGATTTATTGCAATATGTTGGCAAGAAATTCAGGATGGAAGAAAGTTATGAAGTTCTGAAACTCATAATAAGTTTTTTACAATATGCAATAGAGACCAACCAAACTGTGCTTGTAGAAGTAGTATAACTATAACCACAACAGAGCAAGGGTTTTACCCTTGCTCTGTTTCTGTATATATGCATACTATCGCTTCACGGAAGACTATGTGAGAGTGCTTGTTGATATGATGAGTGTTGACTACGGACTTCGCGAAGTCTGGGACGAAGAAGAGGAAAAGACGTTGATGTTTGATTTTGCAGACAGCGCAAGAGAGCGATT
>JAZTYJ010000008.1:0-26122 GCA_045636865.1 Eubacteriales bacterium | reverse complement strand
AGATTTCCGCAGATGCGCGGAGGAAAACTTTATTATTTCTGCAATAACCACGGATTATTTGAGCATAAAGGTTAAAAATACATTATAACTCAATAAAAACGGAGGATAGAAAATGAAATATGTCGAAATCGGCAAGACATTTTCTGCATCTGCAATATCACTTGGATGTATGCGAATGACAAATCTTGCCCCCTGCGAAATTGATACTATTGTAAATACTGCACTAGAGAACGGAATTGACTATTTTGACCACGCCGACATCTACGGCAAAGGTAGTTGCGAGGCAAAGTTTGGCGAATATTTAAAAAGAAACATTCAAGTACGTGATAAAATAAAGATACAAACGAAATGCGCAATTCACGACGGGCAGTATGATTTTTCAAAAGAACATATAATTAAATCTGTTGAAGGAAGTCTCTCTCGTCTCGGCGTCGATTACATTGACGTTTTGCTTCTCCACCGCCCCGATACGCTTATGGAGCCTGAAGAAGTCGCATCTGCATTCGATGAACTTGAATCTTCGGGAAAAGTCCGTAATTTTGGCGTGTCAAACCACAACATGATGCAGATTGAGCTTTTGAAAACTGCCATAAAGCAGCCGCTCATTATAAATCAACTTCAGTTTTCCGTAACAGAGGCCGGAATGATAACATCCGGAATGAACGTCAATATGAAAAATGCAGAATCACAGTTACACGACGGCTCTATCCTTGAATACAGCCGTTTGAAAAATATGACGATTCAGGCGTGGTCTCCGTTCCAAAGTGGATTTTTCGGCGGTTCATTTATTGATAATGATAACTATTCTGAACTCAACAAGAAGCTTTCTGAAATTGCAGATAAATATAATCTCACAAAAACCGGTGTCGCGGCGGCGTGGATTTTGCGCCATCCTGCAAATATGCAAATTATCGCAGGTACAATGAATCCGTCGCGCTTGTCCGAAATTTGCAAAGCATCAGACATTACACTTTCTCGTTCTGAGTGGTATGAAATTTACCGTGCAGCAGGACACTTTCTCCCTTAATGCATTAACCTTAAAAATGTCTTTTGCACATCTTACTTTACACGAGTTTGACTAAAAAAACATATTAAAGTATATTGCTAAATTAAGGAATTTGGTATATTATATTATTTGTTAAAACTTTTATTTGGAGCGTGAATTAAAAATGAAACTCATCATCAAAAACGACTATGAAGCAATGTGCCTTTGGGCAGCATCTCACATTGCAGATGCAATCAACAACCATAAGGAAAACCGTCCTTTTGTTCTCGGTCTCCCGACAGGTTCTTCTCCCCTCGGTGTTTACAGAAACCTTATTGAAATGAACAAGGCAGGCAAGGTTTCTTTCAAGAACGTTGTTACTTTCAATATGGACGAATACGTCGGTCTTCCGAGAGAACACGACCAGAGCTATTGGTACTTTATGCACGACAATTTCTTCAACCACATAGACATTCCTGCCGAAAACATCAACATCTTAAACGGTATGGCTGATGACCTTGAAGCAGAATGCCAGCGCTATGAAGACAAAATCGCATCATACGGCGGCATCGACCTCTTCCTCGGCGGAAGCGGTGTTGACGGACATATCGCATTCAACGAGCCGTTCACATCTCTCACATCACGAACAGGCGTGCGCGCTCTTACAGAGGATACGCTCATCGTAAACTCACGTTTCTTTGATAACGACCCGAACAAAGTTCCGAAGACTGCCCTTTCAGTTGGTGTTGGTACAGTCTGCGACTCAAAGCAGGTTCTTCTCGTAATCAACGGTCATAACAAAGCTCGCGCACTTCGCCATTGTGTTGAGGGCGGCGTTGACCACGCATGGACAATCAGCGCACTTCAGCTCCATCCGGACGGCATCATCGCATGCGACGAAGCAGCTTGCGGCGAGCTCAAGGTTGACACATATAAGTACTTCAAGGAAATCTACAAAAACGAAAAGTAAGACGAAAGCGACCGACATTTGTCGGTCGCTTTTTTACTTAAAAGACAGCAGAGAAATCTCTGCTGTCTTTTTCTTGCTATCGTTCCTCTCGAAAATACGGCAAACCGAGTGCTGCCGGCGGTTGATTTTCCTTTTTGTCTCTCATACTTGTGATTACAAGCACGATAATTGTTACAACATACGGAAGCATCTCAAAAAGCTTCTTTGCGCTGACGCTTATATCGGGGATATACGTCGGAATAACGTATAGGAATCCGAAGAGAATTGAACCGAGAATGCTGATAGACGGACGCCAGACCGAGAAAATAACAAGCGCGATAGAGAGCCAGCCGCGGTCTCCGAAGCCGTTGTTTGACCATACGCCGTTTGCATAGTCCATAACATAATACAATCCGCCGAGTCCTGCGATTGCACTTCCTATGCAGGTAGTCAAATACTTATACTTCGTAACGTTTATGCCGGCGGCGTCTGCCGTTCCCGGATTTTCACCGACTGCACGAAGGTGAAGTCCTACTCTTGTCTTGTTTAAGATATGAGAAGAAATAAGTGCTATGATGATCGCGAGATAAACAAGGAAGCCGTATGAAAGGAACACATCCCCAAACCATCCGAGCTTATCAACAAAAGGAAGCTGGGTTTTAAATGCCGTGCTCGTTCTTGAAAGCGCAATTGACGGAACATCCGAATTTACAAGCTTTATAAGCGAGCCTCCGAAGAAGTTTCCGATTCCTATACCGAAGGTGGTGAGCGCAAGACCTGTAACATTCTGGTTTGCACGAAGCGACACCGTCAGGAAACAGTAGATAAGTCCCATAAGTGCCGAGCCTACCAGCGCACAAATAAACGGAATCAGAACTGCGAGAAATGGATTTATAAGGTCGGGCGATGCTACGCTCTGCTCATAGAGAAATGCGCCTGCAACGCCGCTTATTGCTCCAACGTACATAATTCCCGGGATTCCGAGATTCAAGTGTCCTGATTTTTCCGTAAGGATTTCGCCCGTTGAACCGAAGAGCAGCGGAGTTCCCTGCATAACAGCACGCTGAATAATTGTTGCTATCATACATTTCCCTCCTTCTTGTTGAATTTGATCTTATAGTTTATAAAGAATTCCGAACCGATGATAAAGAAAATGATAATTCCCGTAATGATATCCGAGAAGGATGAGTTGAGGCGGTAAACCTCGGATATCTTCAATGCGCCCTTTTGCAGAAATACTATGAGGAGTGACGTCAGTATCATAAACACGGGATTGAATTTTGCAAGCCACGAAACCATAATAGCGGTAAAGCCTCTGCCGCCTGCGGTATCACTCTTTAAGGAGTGGTCCGTTCCCGCAACGAGCAGAAATCCTGCAATACCGCAGATAGCACCCGAAATTGTCATTGTTCTCAAAACAACTTTTTTTACGTTTATGCCGATATATCTTGCAGTATTTTCACTCTCACCGACAACGGTAATTTCATATCCCTGCTTACTGTACTGCAAATAGATATACACGAGATAAGTAAGGATTGCCACAATCAGGATATTGATCATATATTTCTGACCAAAAAGCGCAGGAAGCTGTCCAAATTCCAATGTTCGGGGAGTTCCCGACCCCTTTGGAACTGACCATTCGAGCGTAAAATAAGCAACAATCTGAATGGCAACGTAGTTCATCATCAAGGTAAACAACGTTTCATTTGAATTGAACTTCGTCTTGAAATATGCCGGAACAAGTCCCCACAAAGCACCTGCGATAACCGCCACGACAAACATAATCGGAATAAGAATGAATGGCGGCAATTTCTCGCCAAGGTAAATCATACACGTAGCGGTAGCAAGACCGCCGATTAAAACCTGTCCTTCTGCGCCTATATTCCAGAACTTCATTTTGAATGCCGGAGTTACTGCAAGCGAAACGCAGAGCAAAATTGCCGTATTCTGAACGAGGTTCCAGGTAAGTCGTGAGGTGCCCACCGCGCCTTCAACCATTGTGACATACATCTCAATGGGGTTTAAATCGGTGAGAGAGACCGTAACAATTCCGCAGACAATCAAGGCAAGGACTACGGAAATAACACGGATTCCCCATGCCTTCCACCATACGATGTCGTCTCGTTTGATGATGTGGGAAGATGCTCCAAAGAAAGTGTTTATGCAAAAATTATTCAGTTTTTTCATCTTCTACCACTTCCTTTGTCATTTCTTCACAGTAATCAGACTTTGTCATCAAAATTCCAATTTCCTCTTTTGTGGTGGTTCTGCCATCCACAATTCCTGTTATCTTGCCCGATCCGATAACCATAATTCTGTCGCACAGCTCGACCAATACGTCAAGGTCTTCGCCGACAAAGATTACCGCAACCCCCTTTTGCTTCTGCTCGTTGAGAAGGTTGTATATGGTGTATGCAGAGTTGATGTCAAGACCTCTGACCGGGTACGCCGCCATAAGCACGGTAGGAGCTGATGCGATTTCTCTGCCGACCAATACTTTCTGAACATTTCCTCCCGAAAGACGTCTTACCGGTGTGCTGAGCGACGGAGTTGCTACTTCAAGACGCTCAACAATTTCGTCTGCAAGAGATCTCGGTTGCTTTCTCTGCAAGAAGGCAGATTTGCCCTTTTTATAGCTCCGGAGCATCATATTATCGACGATGTCCATATTTCCGACAAGTCCCATACCCAATCGGTCTTCGGGAACAAACGCAAGTCGCACGCCCATCTGGCGGATTTCAAGCGGTGTTTTGTCGCGGAGGTTCTCTTTCTCATCCGTTTTCGGATTATGGTAGATAATGCTTCCGCTATCGAGATGCTGGAGTCCTGCAATAGCTTCCAAAAGCTCGCGCTGACCGCTTCCCGCAATTCCCGCTATACCGAGAATTTCTCCCGAACGAGCAGTAAAAGAAACATTGTCAAGAATTTTTAACCCCTCGCGGTCGATGCACGATACATTCTCAACAATCAGGCGGTCGCAGGCATTTTCTACATCGCTGCGCTCAATGTCAAGAGATATCTTCTTGCCGACCATCATTTCGGTAAGCTTCTCTTCGTTTGTCTCCGATGTCTTTACTGTTCCTATGTATTCACCTTTGCGCAAAACCGCAACATTATCCGAAATTGAGAGCACCTCGTGCAGCTTATGGGTGATGATGATAATCGCCTTTCCATCCTCGCGCATATTGCGCAAAACACGGAAGAGCTTTACTGTTTCCTGAGGCGTAAGAACCGCTGTCGGCTCATCAAGAATGAGTATATCCGCTCCACGGAACAGAACCTTGATGATTTCAACTGTCTGCTTCTCGGAAACTGACATCTCGTAGATTTTTTTATTAAGGTCTATGTCAAAACCGTACTGTGTGGCAATTTCTTTGATTTTTGCCGTATACCCCGGCATATCAAAGCCTTTTTCATCCTCCATGCCAAGCACGATATTTTCAGCGGCATTAAAAACATCAACAAGCTTAAAGTGCTGATGAATCATACCGATTTTGTAATCATAGGCATCCTTTGGTGATGCGATTACGATTTCTTCTCCGTCAGCAAAAATCTGACCGCTATCCGGAAAATAGATTCCCGAAACCATATTCATAAGAGTCGTCTTTCCGCTACCGTTTTCTCCGAGCACGGCAAGAATCTCCCCTTTTTTTACCTTGAGGGAGATGTTCTTGTTGGCGACAACGCTACCAAAGGTTTTTGTGATATTTCTCAGTTCAAGCGCAATATTCTGTTCCATAGCAATCTCCATTAAAGAAAATTTCTTATACTCTATGATAAATAATCACCCGCATATTTATCATAAAATACAAGTGTATAAGGTAATATAGGGCGGAGAAATCCCCGCCCTATACCAATTAAACGAAATTAGAACATGCTGTTGAGCAATGTGATGCCGTCAAGCTGAATGTCGAAGTACGGAGCACTGCGGAATTCAGACTCGTGGAAGTAACCGTCAGCAATTACTTCTGTATCCTTTTCGTAGTTAGCATCTGTGTCAACGTCTGCCAAGTATGATGTGAGAGCTGCGCCACCTACAGTAAATGTAGCTGTATCAAATACCTTGATTTCGCCTGAGATGAGCTTTGCCTTTGCATCTTCCAAAGCTTCCTTTGTTCCCTCAGCTGCAACTGCTTCGTTGATGTCTGTAAGCTTTACAGAACCTGCTTCGAAACCACCGCACCAGTCAGCTGCGATTTCTTCGCCGTTGAGGTTTGCGTTGATGATGTACTTGAAGTACGGAGCCCAGTCGATTCTTGAAGAAACGATGAATGTGTTCGGGCATGCGCTCTGTGTGCTGCCGTTGTAAGAAACGTTCGGAACACCTGCGTTTTCACATGCAGTCGGTGCGCCCATTGAGTCAGCGTGCTGGCTGATGAGAACACAGTTGTTGCTGAGGAGCTTTGTTGCAGCTTCTTTTTCAAGAGCTTCGTCATACCAGCTGCCTGTAAACTGAACTTCCATAGTTACGCTCGGGCAAACTGACTTTGCGCCAAGGTAGAAAGAAGTGTAGCCTGAAATAACTTCAGCGTATGTGTAAGCACCAACATAACCCATCTTTGCCTGGTCTGCAGTAATCTTACCTTCTTTGATCATTTCGTTGAGCTTCATACCTGCTGCGATACCTGCAAGGTATCTGCCTTCGTAGATAGAAGCAAATGCATTGTGGAAGTTCGGGAGATTCTCTGTGTGTGCAGTTGTACCTGTTGCATGGCAGAACTGAACGTCCGGGAATTCCTTTGCTGCCTTGAGCATATACGGCTCATGACCGAATGAGTTTGCGAAAACGATGTCGCAACCCTGGTCAGCCATATCTGCTGCTGCTTCGTAGCATTCGTTACCCTCAGGAATGTTTGTCTTGAAGATAACCTGCTCCGGCTTGAGACCGAGCTCTGCTGTTGCTGCTTCTGCAGCTTCGAGGAAGTTCTTGTCGTAGGTCGAGTTTTCATCGTGCAAGAAGATGAAACCGATCTTGAAGTCTTCATCGACAGCAGTCTTTGCGGTGTTGTCGCATGCTGTGAGCGTGCACATAGCAGCTACGAGCATAACAGCAACGAGAACGAGTGAGATAACTTTTTTCATTTTTATACCCTCCTTGCCTTTTCGGCAAAAATTTGACGTATGTAATAAACTTTTGGACTACTGCTTGCGGAATGTCAGAGAAGAATCCGTCATTGAGTCGACGATAGCAAGTGATTCAACGCGAATCCCCCTTGCTCTGAGCTCATCTCCCCCGCCCTGGAATCCCTTTTCTATTGCAATGGCACAACCCACAAGGCTTGCACCCGCCTGATTTACGATATCTATCAATCCGTTTAGGGCGTTTCCTTTTGCAAGGAAGTCGTCTATCAGGAGAATCTTGTCGTCTTTTCCGAGAAAAGATTTGCTTACAACAGCGTCATACACGTTCTTTTTAGTGAACGACTCAACACGCGATGAATAAACTTCATCCGAAATGTTTCCGGATTTGCTCTTCTTGACAAAAACAACAGGGACGTTCATAAACTGCGCTGCCGCAAATGCAATGGGAATACCCGAGGTTTCAATCGTGAGTATCTTGTTCACTCCGAAACCTTCATAAAGGCGCGCAATTTCGCGTCCCATTTCCAGAATAAACGGAACGTCAAGACGGTGGTTTAAAAAACAGTCAACTTTTAAAATATCTCCGGGCAAAACCGCACCCTCGCGGAGTATCTTTTCTTCTAACGCAATTATGGCGGCTCCCTCCCTCGTATTCAATAATGAAATCATAGCATATCGCAACTTAAAAGTCAATAAAATTAGCCTCTATTCTGACAAGATTTGACAATTCCCCTTTTCAGAGCAAGCAAAAAACAGGACAGAATTTCCGTCCTGTTTTTATTTGTTATTTTTTCTGACTTATTCAATACCGAGAAGCCTTTTTGCATTTCCGCAGAGAACGTTGTAGATGTCTTCCTTTGAGAGATCAAGCTCCTTTGCAACGTTCTTGAACGCGAGAAGCTGCTCATAAATCATAAGAGTTACATCTGTTTCATCTGTCTCGCGCATATGAGGCTCGCCGTCTACATCTCCGTAGAGTCCGCGCGGCACAACGTTATAGTACACGCCATCCTCAACAATGCGGTACATCCTCATAAGTGCAATCGGCAAGTCAGAGCCGAAGATAAGCTTCTTCGGGCCTACTGCCTCGATACACGCACGTATTGCATCCTCACAAAGGTTTGCCGTGAAATCAAAGTATGTGTTCTTGCCCTTTCCGACAACCTCAAAAGCATTTCCGATATCCTCTTTCGAGTAAGCTCTGCCGATGTGAGCAATTATAAGCTTTATGTTAGGATATTTCTCCTCGATTTCAACAAGCTGTGCAATATTTACCTTGTCGCGGAATCTTTCGTTTCTCGGAATGTGAAGCATCAGTATCCAGCCGTTCTTATCACAAACTTCAAGATGTTCGTGCGGAACAAAGTCAAATATTCTGATTTCGTTATTCGGAATATATGACGGGCAGTTTGAAAGATACGGTTTGATTCCGAGAAAACCACCTTCAATTATTGCTTTTTCAAGCTCTTCAGCAGTCATTGCATAATGTGTGCGGTAAAGTTTCGGGAAATCGTATTTATCAGCTTTCTCACGAACGTATTTATTCACATCATCAATATCACAAATGCATCCGCCAAATACGAGAGGATTGACTTTTTTGTCCGGAAACAGCATCTTATATGATTCAATAAGATCCTCTGCAGTTTTTGCATCGGTCACGAGATTAGTCCATGTTGAACCTCCGTTGTGAGCTCCCTGCACGGTAGAGTCTTCATCTTCAATATGTGTGTGAAAATCTATAAATTCATCAGGCAAAAAGTCACGAAGTTCTTTTTCGTATACATATTTATCGTATTCGGTTATTTTGAAATCAAACATTATTTCTCACCTCTCATTATCTTTTGTGCATGCACTTCGTCATCATATTCACCAACTCCGATACCTGCCATTATCGCGGCGCCGACAGCGCCTGCCGAAGCACCGTGAGTTACCTTGACGGGAAATCCGCACATCTGCGATATAAGTTCTACAAGCACGGGGTTTTCAGACGGACCGCCTACCATAGTTGCGCTGTTTGCGCTGATACCGAATTTTTTCAGGTCTTCAAGCTTTGATTTGAGAAGGTTGACAGCACCCTCTGAAATAGCACGCGCTATATGCTCTTTCGGATAAGCGAGAATTTTTTCATCACTCGGCTCGTCAAACAGATTAATTGCAAGACCCTCTGCACCGGGCACGCTTTTTTTCGAAAGATCAGAGAGAATGTCAAAAGCTTTGTCAGAGTTGTCAATATATCGCTCCACATAAAGCTTTATTCTCGCTGAAACTGAAGGTACAGATGTCATCGCTCCCCAGCATCCGCAAGGCGCAAGGAATGGATCTATAAGCATATTTGCATTCGCAATTTTTTCGCGGTCGCGAATCGGAAAAAAGCCTACCCACGACGTACCGCACGAAAGCAGAAGCTCGCCCTCATCAAGAACGCCTGCCCCTCTTGCCGCGGACGGATGGTCAAACGTGCCGAGAACAACGGGGATGCCCGACGGGATTCCCGTCTTTTCTTCAAGCTCGTCCGTTGTTTTTCCGAGAATCTTTCCGCACGGCATTATCGGCGGAAGCTTTTCTTCCGGTATTTCAAGAATCCCAAGAAGCTCCGGAATGTATTTTCCCGAAACCTGATCGATAAAGTAAAACGGTGTTCCTGCAGAGCCGCTTATTCCCCATTTACCCGTCATAACGTAGTAAAGATATTCCGTGCTCATGCATACCTTGCCGCAATCTCTGAGAAGCTCAGGGTTGTGCTTCTTTATATAGCAAGCCTGCGCAAGTGGGAAAGTTTTGAAATCAAACGGCCAGCCAATGCGGGAATAAAGCGTATCGGCATCAATGTCGCCGAGTATTTCACGCGCTTCGTCCGAAACTCTCCTGTCCTGCCAGTTGATGACGGGAGTAGTCGGATTTCCTTCCTTATCAACAAGAAGAAGGTTTCCGCTTGCAGATGCCGCACATATTCCTAGAATTTCGCTGTCTCCTGCCGCTCTCACAAGAGTTTCTATTGCAGAGAAGCATGATGAAAGAAAGTTTTCGGGAGTGATTTCCGTTATTTTATCGGATATTCTGTATGCAAAGGCAGAGTGTGCCTCTTTTTCTATTTTTCCGTCGACCGACATAAGAACACCTTTAACTGATGATGTTCCGATGTCGAGACCTATAAGATATCGCACCTGTCACTCCTCCGTTTCATATGCTGACAATTTTCATAGAGAGAAGCTTTCCGAAAAACTCGATTTCAGAGACTTTGGCACCGTAAACAAAAGTGCTGTGGTGAGTTGCACCGTTTTCGCTGAGTTTCTCAAGGAACTCTGCAGTTGATGCACAATTTTCAGGCTGCATCCAACCACGCATAGAGTGAGTGAAATTATCAGTTTCTGCCGGCAACATTTTTGCAGGAGTTATAAGCAGCTTGTACTCATCCTTATCACGGCTCACATTTATATAAACACCATCTCCAGCCTTCATTCTGCAGTATCCTGCATACGGCATTGAACCATCAACAAAAGATGATCCTGTGCGTGAAAGAAGCGGCTTTTCTGCTGCAACCCGATAGTTGCATTCTCCCATATGACTCATGAAAACGTAGTTGTTTTTCCAGTCAGGGCAGAAAATTTCAACAAAGTTTGTTTCCGGATAAGCCGAGAGAAACGCTCCTGTGAATGCTGCAGTGAGTGCATCTCCTTCACCTGCATATCCAATGCCGTTTTCCATCTCTTTGCAACATTCTGTAAATGGCATTGTTCCGAGCTTTCTGACGTTTAAGAAGTTAGCCGAAAAAGCATTGTATCCGCATTCTTTTATGCACTTTCTGAGTGCAATGCAGGATCTGAGATATGTAAGATATTCTTCTTCAACTATATTGTCATCAAATACGAACCTTTCGCGGTCCGCCTTTGCTTCAGCAGCAATTTCGTTGTCTGTAACAGAGTTTTTGACTTTCTCAACAAAGTCGAGGTCAACATCTTCAACGCAAATTCCGAAGCGTGTCTTAAGTTCAGCAGGATCAACGGAGAAGTCGCCCATTCCGTCAAACGCGCCGCCAAAAAGACCTACTTTCATATTAGAGAGCGCCTTTGCCGCAACAGCAGCGCGAACAAATCCGCAGACTCTGTCGATAACATCAGAATCATCGATGTGGCCTGCCGCAATAGCATACGGCTTTCCGTAGCGAGTGAGCATGCTGCACATATCCATAACACCATGGATTCCGTGGTTCGGCATAATCTCATCAGGGTTCTGCGTCGGTGCAAAATCGAGTGTCGGAGTTGAATCAAAAACGATAACAGGAAGATTAGTTTTTGTAAGCGCTTCTATTGACTCAAGTGACGGAGAATATGCTGCATGCCATGTGACAATCGCATCAACTTCTGCTTTTTCAAAGTCCGCAACTGCTTTGTCAAATTCCGGCTTGATGCGGCAAAAATCTGCTGTTACGACCTTGATGCCCTTCTCTTCAAAAAGAGCAGCTGACTTGTTATAAAATGTTTCAAGCCCTGAACGATTATATTCAATATCGTCATAAAGCTTTATGTATAAGGGTAAAAATCCGATTTTCATATCTGTATCCTCCCTATTTGAGTTTGAGCAAGCCTTCCTCGATTTTCTCAAGGATCACTCCGAGCACGGTTTCGTTCGTGATAACCGGCGGCTTGAGGAGAACTGCCGGAGGACAGTCGGGTTTATAAAGCTGTGCGCTGATATCAACACACATATCGTTCATAATCTTTGTAAACTCCGCAGCTTTCTCAACACTGTTGAAGTGAATTGCGGAGAGATGTCCGAGACCTTCGGGCGGCGGAAGAATTTCAGGGTACTTTTCAGCGAGAGCGCGCACTCCCTCTTCAAGCATATTTCCCATCTTTTCTACCTCATCACCGTTTTCAGAAACAAATTCCATTGTGATGAGATATGCAAGGCTTGCAAGCTCCTCCTGACCGTTTGTAACAAGAGCACCAAACTGATTAAGGCTGTCGGCAGGTGCGGTTGTGAGCACCTTACTTGCAGGGTATTCTCCTCCCGGGAAGCCCTTTCCGATAATTACAAAATCCGGATGGAGGTCATACAAACGGAAAAGGAACATACCGTCATACCACATACATGACTGAATTTCGTCAACCATTGTGAAAGTATCGGTGTCGCGGCAGAGCTTGTGTGCACTCTGCAAAAATTCCTTTGTGAGTCGGATTCCCGCATAATTCATAAGGATAATTTCGTGAAGGAATCCTGCTGTCTTGTATTTTCCGCTGTTGTATTTCTTGATTTTTGCTTCAAAATCCGCGATGTCGTTTTTCTTGACACTTACTACACGGTAAAGCTCATTAGCTTCACACTTTGCATAGAATTCAGGCCACATACCGCGAAGAGTCTGCGCAACAATTGTTGTTCCGTGGTAGTTTGCACCGAGACCTTCTTTGTTGTCCTCCATAACGAGAAATACCGGAATTTTGCCCTCGTATACGGGGGAAGTATAGCTTCCGTCGAGTCTGTAGAAGCGTGCAAGCATCATCTTGATTCCTGCCTCTGCGGCAAGGCTACCTGTTTCAAGATTTATGATTCGATTGAGAACGTGCGGCTCTTTTGATGCTAAAATCTTATCGATTTCTGTATCTGAATTTGTGCCGTTTGCAGCGGCAACAATATGTCTTTCAGCAAGGCGTGTGATGTAGCCTCTTGTGTTGTTGTGTGTTGCATTCAATATTCCGAGCTTGCGGGCATTGTTGATAAGCTTGTATCCCGGGAAGTTATGACCGAGAGATGCGTGATAGTGCTCACTCTTTGCAATAAGGTATGCCTTTCCGTCTTCACCTATACGTGTGCAACCGAAGCCGCCGATAGGTGCCATACATGAATGAGCTGCCTTTGCAAAAGAATCTGTCGGTGCACCGTTTTCGGTATTTTTAAATCCCGCAACGAGCTTCTCACCCGTGCGCTTTGCGAGAGCATCCATTCTCTCGATATAGCTGTCAGGGAAAAATTCGACCTGCTCGTTCACGAGAAAATCTGCTTCTTTTTCATCCATTCCGTTGATTTCAACTGCGACAGATTTTACGGCATCCATATATTCTGCGCCAAGAAGATCTTTAAGCGAACGTTTGATGTTCTTTAACATAGTCTTAATCCTCCTTCAGTAATCAAAGAGCTATAACAGCCTGCTCTTTTTCAGAGCGGAGTGCAGCTGTGTGGAGCTTGTGGGAAATTACGGTTTCTTCAGGTGTAAAGCAACCAAACTCTACATCCTTGCCTGCAATTTCATATATGAATGCTGCCCACATCTGCATAATTGCATCTGTAAATCCAAACTCAAAGATAGGACCTGTTGCCGTTTTAAACTGCGGCTTGAAACCGACATTGAGTCTTGCCCATGCCTGTTCCGAACCGATATTCTCCGTGAAGTAGAAAGCGTTCGGATCAGAGCTTGAGAACTTAACCGACATATCCATACCGTAAACTTCGAGATACCAGTCATCTGTTGCACCCGGCTGCATTCTCTTCATTTCAAAGGTGATCGGGAACTTGTTTCCGTTCTGGTCCTTTGTATCACAGATGAGCGTTGCGTTGTCCCATGTTTCGCACTTTGCCATTCCGCCCTTTCCGTCGGGACGCTCTGTGATGTATTTTGAAAGCTTTGCATATACGTTTTCGGGAATCCAACCGAGTCTGAACGGAACGTGCTGTGCGTGGATGCCGAGGTCACCCATGCATCCGTATTCGCCGTTGAGCTCTTTTATGCGTTTCCAGTTTATCGGCTTCTGCGGATTTAAGTCGCTTGAGTGGCAGAATCCTGATCTTACCTCAAGAATTCGTCCAAGCTTGCCGTTCTTTACGTAGTCAATAACCATCTGGCAAGCCGGATAGAACGGAAACTCACTTGCACAACGAACAATACTTTCAGGATGGCGAGCGATTGCAGCCATAATCTTTTCGTTCTGCTCCATATCCATTCCAAAGGGTTTTTCGCCCATAAAATGCTTTCCTGAATCGATAATATCAACATAAATCTGACCGTGGAGAACGTGCGGAACTGCACAATAAACAGCGTCGATTTCGTCATTTTTCAAAAGCTCGTGATAGTCGTTATATACATATTTGATTGTATCAATTCTGTCCTTAAACCATGTTACAGCTGCTTCGTTTGTGTCGCAGACAGCAACGATTTCAGGTTTTGCACACATATCTTCAAGATGATACCATCTTCCGACTGCCCCCGCAAACTCCTTGCCCATAAGACCGCATCCGATAATTCCGAATTTAATAGTTTTCATCTCTTTCACCTCACCAAATATTAAACTTTTGTTCCGTATCCCTGTGAAAATGCAAGCTCACGGTATCCTGATGTACCTTCACCTCTGCACTCTGCGTCCCAGAGATCTTTCATATGGTTGTATACGCCCTCGTCAATGTCAGGAGTTCCCGTTGCGCAGGTCGGAAGAAGCATATCTCCTGCTACCTTCGGATCTGTGCAGGCTGTGTCGTTTCTCCAAAGCTCGCGGACAGCCTTGTCGCGGAGATTCGGGATTTCTTTCGGGATACCACCGTCTAAAATTGAACGGTATGCAAACATACCGGAAAGTGCCATATCAACAGCTTCATAAACGTCAATGGTGTCCGCCTCGGGGTTGCCCTTTACTTTTTCAACAAAGTGATACATTGAATAGAAGTCCGAGCCACCGTGGCCGTAACCCTTTATCTTGTCCTCATGGCCGTGTGTCGGGTTATATACTTCGAGCTTTTCTTCGCCGTACTGTCCTGAAAACTCATCGGCATTGACGTAGATTTTGTGAACGTGTCCATCCTTTGCATCTTCTCTTCCGCATTCCATTCTGCCCTTTGAACCGTATGCACAGTACCAGATTGAATCCTTATACAAGCCACCGTGAATACTCTTAATAATGCCGCCGTTTTCAAGCGTAACTATTTCCATTCCAAGGTTTGCACCCTTTGCGCCGCCGCGAAGGTTTCTTTCGTTCATTGTTGACTCAAAACCTGTTACGGATACAGGACGGAGCCCTGTCATATGGATTATCGGACCGAGTGAGTGTGTGCAGTAGAATGTGGAGAACATATTGTTTCTCCAATGGTCGCGCTCACCGTATGTAATGCTAGGCCAGATACTCTCACAGTTGTGGATATATTCACATTCGCCGTATTCAAATTCACCGATTTTGCCGGCTTTATAGAGCTTTCTCATTTCAAAAGGAGCCGGCATGTAGCAGTAGTTTTCACCATAAGCATAAACCATTCCTGTTTCTTCAACTGTTTCGATAAGTTCAACAGCTTCTTTCATTGTCTGCACAGGAAGAACCTCGGAGAAAACGTGTTTGCCGAGATTCATTGCTTTTATTGCAAACGGAGCATGTTCATTTGCATAGTTTGCAAGAACAACAGCATCCATATCGTGCTTTATAAAATCTTCAAAGTTATCGTAATAAGTAATATCCATTCCCTTTGCAGCTTCGCGCTGAGTGTTGATTGCGTCTTCTGATTTATCGCAAATAGCAACAACCTCTGCGTTATCCGCGCGCTTACAGTAGTTAATCATACTTGTTCCGCGATATGCGCCAAGTATACCAATCTTGATTTTGCTCATTTTCATTCTCCTCTTTTTTATAAGTTTATATTTTTGTTCATGATACTCCATTTTCCAAAATTATAATAGCACAAGAAACATCTCTTTTCAATATAATAATTACACAACTTTGTTTAAAAAAGTCAGTTTTCGCTTGAAAATTCGGGTGTAGTATGCTATACTGCAAGAATCGGAGGTGTTAAGCTTTGGAGAATATATGTCATTTTATACCGCACCACAAGGACTACCATTCGATTCAGACCATCAACTTTGTTCTCGAGAATCAGGAAATGCCCGCCTCACCACTAAAGAGTGAAGCTGTATACAAGATGCATTACGTAGCACACGGAACAGGATTTCTCCACGTGTTCGGAAGGATTCTTCCCTTGTCCGAAGGTGATATTTTTTTCACATTCCCCTCGATGTCCTTTTCCATTGAATCCGAAAAGGATTTCTCTTTTATGTATATAAGTTTTTTGGGCTCGCGCGGAAATATGATTATGGAAAAGCTCGGGATTTCCACACAGAATTATTTGTTTAGCGGATGCAACGAGGTATATGATTTCTGGAAAACAGGCATAGATACCTCATCAGAACTGATGGACCTTATTTCCGAAAGTGTTCTTCTTTACACCTTCTCTTTTCTCGGCAAGAAGCTTCTTCGCAGAGGCAGCACTTCAAAAAAAGAAAATGCGGTTACTCTGACCGTAAAGAAATACATTGATGATCACTTCACCGAAAACACTCTGTCGCTCGAGCAAATAAGCAAGGATATCCGATACAATCCGAAATATATTTCAACGGCATTCAAAAAGCAATTCGGAATAGGAATCGCGGAATACTTAAATACAATCCGCATACAACACTCCTGCACCCTGATGCAACAAGGCGTAACGAGCATAAAGGACATTTCTTCCCTTTGCGGATATGCCGACTCGCATTACTTTGCGGTTGTATTCAAAAAGAAAATGACAATGTCTCCGAGCGCATATATCGAAGAAATCACCTATGAAGACAATCAAAAGCGATAATAACAAATCCCTGTTGCAGCATCATTCTGCAACAGGGATTTACTATTTCATAAATTTATCAATTGCGTTGCAAACATCGTCAACAGATTTCTCGTCGCCTTCTTTGACGGCATCCACAATACAATGACGCAGGTGGTCCTTTAAAATCACCTTTCCCGCATTGTCAATCGCCGAGCGGACAGCGGCAAGCTGCACTAAAACCTCTGAACAATCCACATCATCATCCACCATCTGCTTTACCTTTTCAAGGTGTCCGAGCGCACGCGAAAGGCGGTTGACGATTGTCCGCTTATTCTCGTGAACATGGATATGTCCGTGACTGTGTGTATGCCCGCCGTGCTTATGATCATGATGAGTATGATAGTCATGAATATGTTCGTCGCGGTCTCTCATCAAAACACCTCCCTCTTTTTCTCTTAAAATTTTACCACATTAAAGCTTTCTTATCAAGCCCAAAGGCAGATAAGATTATAAATTGCTCTCTTTTTTTCCTGCAGATTTTCTCATATAATCCCCAATATTTGTAAGGCATATAAGAAGTGTCACAAGAAAAGTGCCCGGAATCAGAATTATCCACCAGCTCTTTGTCATAAGTGCGCGCTCCGCGAGGCTGAGCATACTTCCCCACGAAATAATCTCAAGCGGCAAACCAAGCCCCATAAAGCTCAAAGTTGCCTCAACGGCGATTGCGCTCCGCACATTCATTACAACCATAAACATTATTGATGCAATAAAGTTAGGTGCGAAGTGCCTTCGAAGGATATGAAAAAAGTTTCCGCCCATACAACGGGATGCGATCACATATTCACAATTCCGAAGCTTTCGCACCTCCGTGCGTACAACCTTTGCGATACCTGCCCAGCTTGTAACTCCTATGACAACAGACAATGTCCATACATTCCCTTCCCCGAACATCGCTTGCAAAAATAGTACAACAAGCACCCCCGGCACGCTCAAAAAAATCTCTGTAAATCTCATCATCACCGTATCCAACCACGAGGGTGAAACTCCGCTTACCGAACCGTAAACCACAGCAATCACGGTTGATATAACCGTTGCAAGAAATCCAACTGTGATAGAAATCCTTCCGCCGCACCATATTCCGGAGAAGATATCTCGCCCCAGAGCATCCGTTCCGAAGAGAAACTCACCGTTTGGAGCTACATTGCAGCTTACAAGATGAAGATACGTAGGATCTTTTGTCATCAGAAGCTCTGCTGCCATACAACACAGCACAATAGCAGAAAGCAGACTTGCAGATATCCACGGAAACGCTTTTCTTTGTTTCTTCTTTTTTTGAGGTGGTTGAGGTTGAGCACGGATTCCTGCACGCGCAAACAGCTCTTTCTCCGTCATAGTCTTCCCACCTCCGATGCTTTTACACCATCTTTCATCTTGATCCTCGGGTCTATGTGTTCATTTATAATCTGTCCCGTAATGTTTGAGAAAATGACCAGAACGCCTGTCAATAGGCAAATCAGCATAAGCAGATTGTAATCGTGATACCTCGCACTTTCAAAGGCAAGTGTTCCTATGCCCGGATAACCAAACACCTTCTCGACAACGTAAGTTCCCCCGAGTATGTGGGGGATTGAAACCGCCATAATACTTATATAGCCCGGCATAATATTTCGGAGACAATGATGAAACACTATCTTTCCTTTACTTAATCCCTTCGCTTTTGCAAGCAAAACGTAATCTTCCCTGATTTCTTCAAGCAGCTTGTTTCTCACCATATACGCATAGTACCACAGGTGCTGGAGCACAACCGCAGCAAGCGGCAGAATAAGATGCCATACGCGATTGAGGACATCACCCTTTTTTCCGACGTCATAAGCACCACTGCTCGGAAAGATATGCAACACTACCGAAAACATGAGTATCATAACCAACGACAGCCAGAATTCAGGAACACAGCTTATCAGCGTGCCGCACTTGCAAAGCAACCGATCAAGCCAGCTATCCTCATTCCATGCACACAAAATACCTATCCCCAGCGCGCCGAGAAAAGTAAGAATAAATCCGATGCCGCCGAGCACCAGGGTGTTGCCTGCTCTGTCTCCGATAACTTCAAGGACATCCTGCTTGTATTTATAAGAAATTCCAAAATCACCGCTAAAGGCATTTTCAACCCAACGGATATATTGGTTGTGAAGAGGTTCATTTAATCCTAAACGGTCTCTTGCCGCGATCTTTTCCTCAACACTCATTTTTTCAGTACGCTCACCGTAATAGCTCATCAGCGGATCTCCCGGCACAAGACGCGAAAGATAAAACACCGCAACGGAGAGAAGGATTATGCCGGCAGCGAAAACAGCCAGTTTTTTTCCGTAATATGCAAAAGGATTTTTCTTCATTTTCTCTCCTCCTGACTCAAAACGAAATGTCCGGGCTTTATCTCTTCAAGCTTGCCATCAGGCTCAAAGCTCATGTCATCAAAATGAATAAGTTTTCTTTTTCGCTCAGCTATCGGATCAGGAACCGGAATTGCAGAAAGCAATGCCTTTGTATAAGGATGTCCGGGATTTTCAAAAAGCTCTGCTGTCGGTGCGACCTCAACAAGCTTCCCCCGGTACATCACGCCCACTCTGTCGCACAGATACCTGACCATTGAAAGATCGTGAGCAATAAACAATACTGAGCAGTTGTGTTCGCGGTTGCAATGCTTAAACAAGTTTACAATCTGTGCCTGAATCGACACATCAAGAGAGGCTATCGGCTCATCGGCAACCAGAAGCTCCGGCTCCATTGACAGCGCCCTTGCGATTGCAATCCTCTGACGCTGACCACCCGAGAGCTCATACGGATATTTATCAAGATAGCCCGGATCCATACCGACATACTTAAGCTGAAATTCCGCCTCTGCACGGAATGATCCCCTCGGAGGCTTAATCCGATGTATATACATAGGCTCTGCAATAATATCTGAAACCTTCATTCTCTGATTTTGGCTTGAAGTTGAGTCCTGAAAGATAATCTGACGTTCAGACTCCAGCATTTTGCGGTGCTTTTTAAACTCTGCCCTGTTGCATACATTTATCCCTTTATAGAGAATCTTTCCGCCCATTGACTTATATATGTTCATAACACACCGCGCAACGGTGGACTTGCCTGATCCCGACTCTCCCACAAGACCGAATATCTCGCCTTTCTTTATCTGAAAGGACACGTCATCAACTGCCTTGACGGCTGTATGTCTGTCAAGCTTGAACATATGCGAAAGATTGCGGACATCAAGGAGTATTTCAGACATTTTTTGCACCTCCCATCGGCGCATCTGTTTTCGGTGCGCGCGGATCTTCAAGCCAGCTTGCAACAAAATGCGTTTCTGAAAGCCTGAACATCGGCGGCATCTCATGATAGTCAATCTCAAGCGCGTATTCGTTGCGGGATGCAAACGCGTCTCCTTTGGGGAGATTTGCCAAATCCGGCGGAATTCCCGGAATGGTCTTAAGCTCATCATTTCCGCTATTGAATGCCGGCAACGACTGCATCAGCGCCCATGTATACGGATGCCGTGACTGATAGTAAATTTCCTCCGCTGTTCCTATTTCAACTATACGCCCTGCGTACATAACCGCCACGCGGTCAGCGACTCTTGCAACCGCACCCAGATCGTGAGAAACAAGCACCGTCCCCATCACGGGCTTTCCCTGCATTTCCCTGAGAATATCCAGAATCTTTGCCTGCATTGTAACATCAAGCGAAGTTGTCGGCTCATCGGCAAGAAGAATCCTCGGACCTGAAGCAAGCGCAATCGCCATAACACATCTCTGCCTCATACCGCCCGATAAATTGTGCGGATACAACCTATATCGCTCGCAAGGATGTTGAATACCCACCATTTCCATCAAGCTTATAACACGGTCGTGCAAATCTTTTTTACAGAGCTTCGGATTATGAACAGAAACCGCCTCCGCAATCTGCTTACCAATACAGACAGTCGGATTCAACACCGTCATAGAGTCCTGAAGGATAAACGAAAATACCTTTCCGCGAAGCTTCTGCATCCTGCACTCCGGGAAGTTTGTGATATCCTCACCGTTTGCAATGATCTTTCCACACTCTATTTTCGCATTCTTCGGCAAAAGCTTCATAATTGATTTGCATAAAATACTTTTTCCTGAACCTGACTCTCCAACGATTGCAAGCACCTCACCCGGATGCAGCTCAAAGCTCACGTCACGAACAGCCTGCACCGTCCCCATATCCGTTTCAATACTTACAGACAGATTTTCAATTTTGAGCAGCTCATTCATAGAAATCGCTCCAGTCCACTATATACATATCATACAAAACAAGAGGCTGTTTTCAGCCCCTTGAATTATAAGAAAACGCAAATTATCCGATGGTCCATTCCGTAATGTTGCGGAAAATACCCACGCCGTGATGTCCGAGAACCATATTTTCATCAATTCCCTTCAGCGCATTATCTGCAACGAATATGCCGTTAATATAGCAGAAGAAGGTGTATGCAGGTTTCTCTGCCATGGCAATCTGAAACTCTTTATAATACTCTGCGCGCTTTGCATCATCGAAGGTCTGACGCGCCATCTTAAGCCATTTGTCAACCTCTGCATTGGAGTATCCCGAGTAGTTGGCGGCGGCATCTGTTCCGAACACTTTATATGTATGGTCATCCGCATCAAACGGAGAGCCCCAACCGATTATGCAACACTCCTGTCCGCCCCAGTCAATTCCTTCAGGCGGAACATTTGCCCTGACATCCAATCCGATTTCATTAAGTTGCTGTGCCGCAATCTGTGCCATATCAACGCGGACCTGATCCCCCGAAGTTGCATTTATTATAAAGCTTATGCGCTTGCCACCTCTACACCAATACCCCTCGGAATCTTTCTCGCATCCGACAGACCTTAAAATCTCCATAGCTCTTTCGGGATTGTAATCATAACGTTGAGCACCGTCGTAGTTGTATTTATTCAGCTGAATCGGGCTGTACGCGGCAAAGCCCTTACCGAGAAGGACCGCATCAACAATAGCCTCTCGGTCAATAGCATAGCTTATGGCCGGAATAATATCAGAATTTTCCTGCCAGTATTCGTTTCCGAAGTTGTATAAAATACCGCGGTAGTCTGCTGTTGCCATATCGTAGATTGTAAGGTTATCAGAACCCGAAAAACTTCCGGCATCTTTAGGTGTAACCTGTGCAAGATCAAGCTCACCGTTCTGCAGTTGCAGCGCCTTTGCGGAGTCATCCGTGACGATCTTGAATATCACCGTGTCAATTTTTGCCGCACCTGCAAAGTAGTCCTCATTTTTCACCATGGTAATCGCCTGACCGACATCCCAGCTCTCCAACTTGTACGGACCCGTGCCGACAGGATTTTTAAAGTAGTCCGACTCCCACATATCCTCACCACAAAGCTTATGTTCGGGAAGAATCGACATCGTCATATAATCTAAAAAAGCGCAGTTCGGTTCAGACAAAACGAATGAAATTTCAGTATCGGAAATAACATTGATTTCAGCTATTTCTGTATAGTTCGGATAGTTTTCAGAGCCGTTATCCGGATTCATAATAGCCTCAATCGTGAACCTTACGTCCTCTGCCGTAAAGCTCTCTCCATCGTGCCACTTGACTCCTTCGGCGAGTTTGAATGTGTATGTCAAACTATCTTCGTCATAGTTCCACTCTGTTGCAAGGCTCGGTACCGGGTTTCCTTCACCATCACGCTTGATGAGAGAATCAAAAAGCAAATCTTTAATCTCGCAATGCTCGTTCATAATCGGATTTATCGAGTCATAATCTCCCGAGCCGTAGACGAGAGTATTTTCCTCGTCATATGCACTTTCGCAAGAAGCCAGAAAGACAAGCATCACAAACGACATAATCAGCCAAATAATCTTCTTCATCATATCCACATCTCTTTTCACTTAACATAACAAGATTATATCAAGCCTAAAAAACTTTCGTAAGCCCCCCCAGGGGATATTTTTTAAAAAAACATGTATTAATAAAAATCCACCCGCACGGCGGGTGGTATTTCATTTGAGGGCTACCGCCCTAATGCTACCGGCAACGCACAAGTGCGTTTTTAGGTTGGCCTGCCAGCCACGCACTGTAACTTATTACCCATAAATGGGTCGCGCGGGTCGTACAAACTTATTTGATCGCTTTCCTTATCGTGTTTTAATTGATTTGAGATATATTACTTTATTGCTTTTGTGTTTTTACTCGCGGCATCAACATAATATCCCCTACACCAAAACTCGCGATTTCGGTACGCAAACTTCATATTCCCCATTTTTGAAATATTAGCAGAGAACTCTTTCCTTTCAGATATCCCATAAATCCCGAAACGCTCATTTTGGGCGGGATACTTACCGGAATATGTATGTGGTCCGGACACACTTCTCCCTCTATTATATCCACTTCCTTCCATTGGCATAGATTTCGCAAAATTTTCTCGTATTTCTCCTCTCTTTTCTTCAAAAAAACACTTTGAGCCTGTATTTCCGTGCAAACACTATATGGTATTTGCAATTCCATTTTGTATGTGCTAAACTATTCGTGTCTACGGCTTGTTTTTTTCATAGATAAATCCTCCATTGTGTTTTTTTATTTGACTGGAAGGTCATTTTTATTCTAACACAATGGAGGATTTTTTGTTCATCGACAAAGCCTCTTTTCAACCACGCGACTATCGCGTGGTTTTTGTTATACAATAAAAACTCCCGACAGGTTCTCTGCGAACCTGTCGGATGCTTTTTAAGCCATTAAGCATTCAATATCTGATTTTATTTGCTGTTTCTTCTCATGTTGCATGATTTGCCGTTATCAAAAGCCGGGTTGAAGGCGTAGAAGTTTTTGGAATTGAGATTATCCTGAACGTGACGAAGTCCTTCACCGAAGCGTTGGAAGTGTACGATCTCCCTTTGGCGCAAAAACTTTATAGGATCACAAACATCCGGATCGTCCATAAGTCGAAGGATGTTGTCATACGTCGTTCTTGCCTTCTGCTCTGCTGCGAGGTCTTCTGTCAGATCCGTTATCGGGTCGCCCTTGACCTGGAAGTTTGCGGCAGTCTGCGGAAATCCCGCTGCTGCCTGAGGATATACACCAACTGTGTGATCGACGAAATACGGTTCAAAGCCACCCGCTTTTATCTGCTCCATTGTAAGGTTTCTTGTGAGCTGATGCACAATTGCCGCGATCATTTCCATATGCGCAAGCTCTTCAGTACCCGAGTCGCGATGAACAAGTACCCACTGTCGAAAAATGTAGTAATTGCAAGACTTTCGGGGTTCTTGGTAATCTCCAATTCCTTGAAATTCAAGGAATTCGGACAAATTTAAAACGCACATGCAACGTGAAAATTAAAGTAATTGTTTAACGGACAAGCACTACCAAACGGTAGTGCTTGTTTGCTTTTAAGGAGGTACGGAAGAATGAAACTGAATTATTTTTATAAATACGAGGCGGACCAATTTACCTTTTACCGTCTGCCGAAGATTTTGGTTGTAAATGAGATTTTTTCGCACATTTCCTACGGTGCAAAGATTCTTTACGGGCTATTGCTCGACCGAATGGGGCTCTCCCTTTCAAATCACTGGCACGATGAATTCGGCAGGGCCTATATCATTTACAGCATCGCCGAGGTTATGGAAGATATGAACTGCTCCAAAGCAACGGCCATCAAGTTCTTAGGCGAGCTTGAAGAATCGGGGCTGCTTGAGAAAAAGCGACGAGGGCTTGGACTTGCGAATATTATTTATCTTAAAAAATTCATCGCAGGTCGCGAAAACCAAGAAGTTCAAACTTTAGACCTCTGGAGTCAAGATGACCGTATTACAGGAAGTATGGAAATGTAAACTTCAAGAGGTTTAAGTTTTAGACCCTAATAATACTAAACCAAATAATAATTACTAAAAAATACTTATTCAATCATATCAATCAAGATGTGGTGAGAAACGAGGTGTAAAAATGAACATAGGACTAAAAAGTTATGAGGATTTATTCAAGGATGAGAGAGGCAGAAAAACAGAGGAGATTGTTTCGACTGATATCAAGGAGTTAAAACCCTATGCCGAGCAGCCGTTTAAGGTTCTTCTTGATGCAAGTATGGACGAGCTTTGTGAAAGCATTCAGCAGTACGGCGTTTTATCTCCGATAATAGCAAGACCGCACAAAGACGGCGGATATGAGATTCTGTCGGGTCATCGCCGAGTGAAGGCGTGTGAGCTTTTGGGGCTTGAAGAAGTCCCGGTTGTAGTAAAAGAGCTGGATGATGACACTGCGGCGATTCTTCTCGTTGACAGCAACCTGCAAAGAGAAAACATCCTGCCCAGCGAAAAGGCATTTGCGTACAAGTTGAAGTTAGAAGCATTAAAACATCAAGGAAAACGCATTGAAACAACTTCTGGACAATTTGTCCAGAAGTCAAAAACATCGGTTGAAATGGTCGGTGAGACTGTTGGAGAAAGTTACAAACAAGTCCAACGCTACATACGATTAACAAATCTTATTGATCCATTACTTGATTTAGTGGATAAAAACGAAATGGCAATGAGTGCAGGCGTTGAACTTTCATATCTCGGTTCAAAACTTCAAACGGAGATTTATAAAATCGTAGAGCGTGAAGCAACGCCGCCGTCAATCGCTCAAGCGGCAAAGCTCCGCAAAACCGCAGAGGAAGGAAATCTTGACGAAGCCACCCTTGAATTTATCCTGACAGCTCAAAAGGAACCGGGCATTAAACTCGTCATCTATGAGGATAAGCTTCGCCGTTACTTCCCCAAGAGCTACACCAAAGAGCAAATTGAAGATACGGTTATGAAGCTCATTCAGAAGTGGCACAAGAATCGGGAAAAAGAAAATTCCCGAGGATAAAATTTTGAAAGCTAATGGGTATCCAAATTAAAATAAAGACGAAAGGAGTTGAACCAAATGAACATTACATACTCAAAGTCAGGCAATATCTTGCTGCCGAACCTTAAAGTCCCCGCCCCCCAAAAAGAACCTCTTGGCATCATTGGCAGAATGAGGCGTTATTATCTCAAAAAGAACCACCACAGCATCTACTCTGCCATGATGCTTAAAGGAACGCTTTTAGACCATCTTGCGGAAGTTAATAAAACCTGCCGTGAGGAATTTGAGTTTCGCATCAAAACAGAGGCAGAAAAACAAGGCATTACGGAAGAGCTCAAGGCGCAGGATATGCTCAAATGGACAGGACTTATGAATAACATTAAAAACTCTGTCCGAGAGCAAGTTATGCACGAGTTTGTGTATGCCGAGGAGGGATTACTATGAACTTTATAGAAGAGTTTTTCTACGGCAACATTAACCCCAATGAGAAACGCTATGACCAAAGCGGCAGTTATGCAAAGGCTATGCGCAGATTCTGCAACAACGAAAACGAGCTTAACAAAATGCTCAAAGGAAAACCACTGCATATGTTTTTAGACCTTGTGAATGCCCACGATGAAATCATCGGCATAACAAGCTTTGAAAACTTTAAGCTCGGTTTTCGTCTCGGTGTGCAGATGATTTG
>JAZTYJ010000007.1:0-55987 GCA_045636865.1 Eubacteriales bacterium | reverse complement strand
GCATTTTGTGGTCTGTTATAGAAATACTTGACCCGATTTGTCTTGGCGCAAAAATGACAGAGCCTGGCGAAAAGTGCTGCAAGTATGCTGATGATGATATTGATGTGTGCAATATCCCTGGTTGCGTTTGCAGGGTTTTCGAGGACAGATTTGTAAATTGCAGAGACAATCAGCGCAGGGTATATGTTTCGATAGGTCTTTTTACGATAATCAAGCTCGAAAGAAACGTACAGCTTCTTATTCCGGCATATGATTTCTGTATGCCCGAGAAGGAGTGCGTAGGCTCAAGCGAAGACAAACCATGCGACCTCTTCAGAAAAATCAAGTTCCCGATAAGCGAATTCTTCCCGCCGTCAGCTCTCGTCGGTGAGAATTTGTCATCGTGCGAAAAGGTGCAGAAGGGCTGCTGCGGAAAGTAAGCTAAAAAGCAAAGCCGCAAACTTTACGGCGGTGCTCCGCCGTAAGTTTGCGACTTTTCCTATTCTTCGCGGATGAGCGTTTTTATGTATCTTACGGGATTTGTTCCGAAAACATAGAGCGACAGGAGATAAAATATAAGGGAAAGACCTGCGGAGAGGATGAGAGAAGCAAAGACTCCATACATAAGCTTTGCAACAAAAAAGCAGAGCGTGCCGCAGAAAAGAGGAGTTAAAAACCAGTTTGAAATCCGCGGCGAGAGCAAGAGCTTTCGGACAATAAGCATAAACTGAAGCGACGCGGTAAAGAGACCTGAAACTATGCTTCCGATTGCAAATGCCAGAAGCCCGACACCGGGAATCGACACAAAAAAGCAGAAGATAAGAAGTATGATTCCGCCGAGAATTATATAAACGGCGGATTTTTTCTGCTCGCCGATTGAGGTGAGAATTGCGCCAAATGCCATTTCGTAGTATGAGATGAGCGTGGATGCGGCAAGCGGAAGAATAAGCTCCCCTGTGCGGAAATCACCAAAGAACATAAATCCGAGAGGTTTTCCGAGCGCTGCGGAAAGTGCAAGAAACGGAATTGCGAGAAGAGATGTTGAGTGAATTGTCTTTGCCGCTTTTCTGCGCACGTCAGAAATATCGCCGCGCGCCATCGCATTTGCAAGCCGCGGCATCATAACGGACGTGAGTGAGGCTATAAAGGCAATTGAAAAGTTAAGAAGCGGAAGCGTCATCCCGAACATAACGCCGAAGCTCTCCGTTGCGGAAAGGACAGTGTGTCCGGAAGCGCGAAGCCCACGTGGGATAATAACGGAGCACAGTGCCGAGAGGAGATTGTTTGCGCTGTGCGAAAGAGAAATGGGTGCGGCTGATGAGATTATCTCGCGCGACTTTGGTGCGCGTTTTGAGAGCTTATTTTTCGGAAGCTTTATAAAGCGGTAGAACAGCGCGAGAATAAAGACGCTTGAAAGCTCGCTGATAATCATTCCGCAGACAATCAAAAAAGAGGAAAACCCTGCGCTGCGAAGCGGAAAATATGATAGAAGCGAAAACACGGCAACCGCACGCACAATCTGCTCAGACAGCTCGCTCGTTATCTGCGGAAACACGCGCCCGATACCGTAAAAATAGCTTTTTGTTATGTTTTCGATGCCTGTGAGAAAAAGGCAGATGAAAAGAAGAGGAAGAGTTGGCAGAAGACGGACATCTCCGAGAAAGGTTTCGCAAAAAAAGTGAGGAAAGAGGAGAAAAACTGCCGCGAGAATAAGAACAAGAAGGGAAAATATTTTTATCGCAAGAGTGCGGAGATTTCGGCAGGCGGAAAAATCACCGAGCGAAAAGCACCCGGCACAAAGACGGGAGACGGAAATTGCAATCCCCGAGAGCGAAATTGACATAAGGAGCGAATACAGCGGCATAATCAGCTGGTACACCCCCATACCTTCTGCCCCTGCCATACGGCTTAGGAGTATGCGGTATAAGAATCCGAGAATCTGGAGAAAGATATTTGAAACCGTAATCGCCGAGAGACTTCGCAAAACGGCATTCGGGCTGATTGAAGAAAAGAGCATAAAAAACACCTCCATCATAATTTATATGACGGAGGTGTCGTGGTGTATTCGGATTATCTCAAGGTCCAGCCTGCAAAGTTATAATATACGTTCGTTGCAGTCGGAGTCAGAGTTTCAAAAAAGTTTTTTGGTGTGTGGACTGCGGTTGATTTGAACATAATCGGCACAAAGGGAAGAACGTCGCAGAATGCACGGAGAAAATCGTCTTTTCCCTCATCGCCCGAAAGGTATGCCGAATGGAGCGCGAGAAGGGAAGTGTCATAAAATGCGCCGTAGTTGAGAGAGCCCTGCAAAATGCGCGTCAGGTCAAAGTCAGCGCCGAGTGAAACCTCGCCGTAGTAAATATCGAAGTTGCCGCCCGCAAGTGCCGCGGCATAGTCTGAAAAGCTTTCTGCACGCACCGTGCAGGGAAGCCCGAGACGAGTGAGAGTTTCTGCAATTCTCTTTGCAACCGAAAGCTTTGCGTTGTTCTCCGAATTTACGAGAAGCGTTATAGGTTCATTAAGCGCAATCGGAGTTGCGCCATCGTATGAAAGCGATGCGGCAAACTCTTCCGAATATGCTGTGGCGTGCGGAGAAAACGGAAGTGTAGACGGTGTTCCCATAAGAGCAAAGTCACTCTTTGCGGCACTTTCACGGTCTATCGCACGGGCAATTGCGAGGCGCACTTCCTTGTCTTTGAAAATCTCGCGCCTGAAGTTAAAGCCTATATAATGAAGCCTCGTTGTCGGCACGTGATAAATCTCCGCCGCGCTCATAAGCGAAAGCGGAGCTGTGCCCGTCGGGTCGTTTGAAAGAAGTGAAATCGTGTGGTTGTCAAATTCAAAGAGCATTTCATCGGTGCTTGAAACGTTGACGAGCGCCACCGAGGAATAAAGCCCCTCGCTCTTGCTGTGGTGGTTGCGGCGCATAACGAGAGCGGACAAATCGTCATTCGGAGCATAAAGTCCGCTTCCTGTCGGGAGTGTGTTTCCGCGCGTTCCCTTTTTGATTATGGGGATATCGAGGAGGAGGGGGAAACGTGAGTTATCGTAGCGGAGGCGCACGGTAACCGTGCCGTTTCGGTCGGATGATGAAATAGACTCAACTATAGAGAGCGAGTTTGCATAATATGAATCCGCCTCACACGCGGCGCGGAGCGAATATTCAACGTCAGACGGCAAAACAGAGCTTCCGTCGGAGAAGGTGGCATCGCTTCTTATTGTAAAAATATAGGTTTTATCTTGCGTTACGTATTCCGAGCAGAGAACGGGAAGAGCAGAAAAAGTCGGAGTAACCGAGAAAAGCGGCTCGCAGATGAGCCCCATAAGCTCGCTGTTTAACTTGTTGGGGCTTGTGTAAGGATCTGCGCTTTCGCTCTTTGCAAAGCCGACGCCGAAATATGAAGTGTCTACCCGAAAAGCAGAAACCTCGTTTTCGCTATCCTTTTCAAGCTCTTCAATTTCGGAAACCGAGCACGAAGAAAGAAGCAGGCAAAGTGCAAGCACAAGTGCAAGTTTTTTCATTTGTTTTCCACCCCTTTAAAAGTTATTTAAGCATTATTATTGCCGCCATCGCACCGCGGACACCGTGGGTTTTCCGGTGTGACCAGTAGATGTCGGATTTGCAGAAGGTGCACTCATCGGAGAGCGTTATGTTTTCGTCCAAGACTCCACTCTCCAGAAGAGCAAGTGTATTGAGCCTGGGAAGCGATACGTGAAACTTTCCGTTTTTATCATCCGTTATAAAGGGCTCTGCGCTTTTGCCGAAGGCATCGAGCGCGGCGTCGGAAACATCGGAGTCACACTCAAAACAGCATGGGCCGATTGCAGGACCGATTGCGGCAAGAATATCCTTCGGGTCCGAGCCGAAAACATCCCGCATCTTCTCTACCGCGGCAAAAGGTGTCTTGAGCACCGTGCCGCGCCAGCCGGCGTGGCAGACTCCGCCGACCTTCTTTTTCGGATCGAGAAGAAAAATCGGAACGCAGTCGGCGTGATATGTCGCTATCGGAAGGTTTGAAACGTTTGTTATAACGGCATCAAACTCGCGCTTTATGAGCTTGTGCGCCTCACCTGCATCGGAGATGTCTGCAACGCAGACGTCGTTTTTGTGAACCTGGGAAAATGCGACAAGGTCGTTGTGGGGAAAACCGAGAGTGTTTCCGAGGATCCTGTAATTTTCAGAAACCGTTTCGCGATCTTCACCGCGGCCGTAGCCGAGGTTCATCTCCTCAAGTGGTGGTTTTGAGATTCCGCCAAGGCGCGTTGTGAATGCATTGAGAACGAGTCCCGTTTCGTCAAAGGACGGAACGGAGAGTGTTAAAACCCCGTCCTTTCTGTTTTCTGAAAAACCGTGTCGCATAAAATACCTCTTATTGAAAATGGCTTTCCTTGGTGGGAAAGCCATTTGAAATTTTATTGTTGTTTTCCTTTTAAGAGCTTCATTCGTGCGCTGTGGTCAAGAAGCCTCTTTCTCATGCGGAGCGATTTCGGTGTAACCTCCAAAAGTTCGTCATCGGCAAGAAATTCAAGCATCTGCTCAAGACTGAGTATGCGCGGCGGAACGAGACGGAGAGCATCGTCGCTGCCTGATGCGCGCATATTTGTAAGCTGTTTTTTCTTGCAGACGTTTACGACAATGTCGTCTGCCTTTGACGATACGCCGACAATCATGCCTGCATATACGTTATCTCCGGGGGAGACGAACATCGAGCCGCGGTCCTGAACGTTGAAAATGCCGTATCCGACAGCCTCGCCTGTTTCATATGCGATGAGTGAGCCTGTTGCGCGGCGCGGAATGTCGCCTTTTGTTGGGGCATAGCCGTGAAATACCGAGTTCAAGATACCCTCACCCTTCGTGTCGGTGAGAAATTCGTTTCTGTATCCGAAAAGACCGCGCGCCGGAATTATAAACTCAATTCTCATGCGGCTGCCGACCTGTGCCATCTTCGTCATCTCGCCCTTGCGGCTGCCGAGCTTTTCGATAACTGCACCGACGGATTCCTCCGGCACGTCGATAACGAGCTCTTCCATCGGCTCGCACTCTACACCGTCGATTTCCTTAAGGAGAACTCGCGGAGTGCTTACCTGAAACTCATAGCCCTCGCGGCGCATGGTTTCGATTAGGATTGAAAGGTGCATTTCGCCTCTGCCCGATACGATAAATGAGTCAGATGTGTTGTCAGCCTGTGTAACTTTAAGTGAAACGTCTTTTAAAAGCTCGCGCTCAAGGCGGTCCTTGATGTTTCTTGTTGTAACAAATTTTCCTTCGCGACCTGCAAACGGAGAGTCGTTTACAGAGAATGTCATTTCAACAGTCGGCTCTGAAATCTTTACAAACGGAAGAGGTTCCGCAAATTCGGGTGTGCAGATGGTATCACCGATTGTGATTTCCGAAATTCCCGAAAGAGCGATGATGTTGCCTGCCTCCGCCTCGGTAACGGGGATTCGTTCAAGTCCTTCGAAGAGATACATTGCGGTAATGCGTGCCTTCTTCGGCTCACGGAGACCGTGATAGTCGCAAACGACAACCTCCTGGTTCTGACGGATAACGCCCGACTCAACCCTGCCTATCGCGATTCTGCCGACATAGTCATTGTAGTCAATAGACGAAACGAGCATACGCATAGGCTCGTCCTTTTCGGCAGTCGGTGCCGGGATATAGTCGATGATTTTATCAAGAAGCGGACGAAGGTCGCTACCCTCAACGTTTGGATCCTCACTTGCAATACCTGCGCGCGCAGAGCAGAAGAGGAAGGGTGAATCAAGCTGTTCGTCGCTTGCTTCAAGGTCCATAAAGAGCTCTAAAACTTCGTCTTCAATCTCGTCAAGACGCGCATCGGGTCTGTCAATCTTGTTGATAGCAACGATGACGCGATGACCGAGCGACAATGCCTTCTGGAGAACAAAGCGTGTCTGCGGCATCGGGCCTTCTGCGGCATCGACGAGGAGAATAACACCATCAACCATCTTGAGAACGCGCTCAACCTCACCGCCGAAATCTGCGTGTCCCGGTGTGTCGATGACGTTGATTTTGATGTCCTTATAGCGGATAGCGGTGTTTTTTGCAAGAATTGTAATGCCGCGCTCGCGTTCAAGGTCGTTTGAGTCCATAACGCGGTCTGCAACAACCTGATTCTCACGGAAGGTTCCGCTTTGCTTTAAAAGCTCGTCAACAAGCGTGGTTTTTCCGTGGTCAACGTGGGCGATAATGGCAATATTTCTGATTCCGGGATTTGTCAAAATAAAGACTCCTTTGAAATAGAATGTGAGTAAAATAAAAAACACAGTGCGCAAAGCATCGCTCTGCGCACCGATTCTCAGTATTTTTTATGCAACAAAGAAGTTGAGCACGAGAGTAACAATAATGAAGATTGCTGCAACAACTGCTGTAACTTTTACGAGAACTGAGTCAAGGTTTCCTGATTTATTCTTTGAGAAGAAAGTATCAGCAGCGCCTGAAATAGCGCCTGAAAGACCCTGGCGTCTGCTCTGCTGAAGGAGAACAACAGCAACGAGAACAACTGAAAGAACGATCTGAGCAATAGCAAGTGCAAGTCTCAAAATAAACACCTCCGAAATAATATGCCGAACATATCGGCAACTTTTGTCATTATAAGCTTTGTATATTTTACCACGGGTTGCTTTATTTTTCAACTGTTTTTTAAAAAATTTTCCCCGAAAGGCGCGAAATTCAAAAAACAGGCGTTTCGGCTTGAAAGTTTGCCGTGGCATATGGTATATTAAAAATGTAAATATTTGATTTGCGGAGCTGGTTTTATGATATATACAATCACATTGAATCCATCGATAGATTATACAATGCGCGCAGAAAATTTCAAAGCGGGAAAAATCAACCGAAGTGAAGAAGAAATATCATCCTTCGGAGGAAAAGGTCTCAACGTATCGTTTGTTTTAAATGAACTCGATACAGAAAGCCGCGCACTCGGTTTCGTTGGTGGATATTCGGGCGATGAAATCGTGCGACTTTCACGCCGTGCCGGAATCGAGTGTGATATGTGCAGAATAAGGGACGACTCGAGAATAAACATAAAAATCATATCGGAGAAGGAAACCGCAATAAACGGAAAAGGTCCGTTTATACGCGAGGATGAGGAGAAAGAACTCCTTGATAAGCTTTCGTATCTGACAAAAGAGGATACGGTAATCCTCTCGGGAAAAAGCCCCGACAGCGAAAGCGGAAGACTTCTTGAAAATGTTATCGATGCCATATCTCACACGCGCTTTGTTGCGGATATGGAGGGCGATGCCCTTTTGTATGCAGTTGAAAAAGGGCCGTTTCTTATAAAACCGAATGCAAAAGAGGCGGCAGAGCTTTTCGGTATCCCGGAAGATGACGAGGAAGGTCTCATAAAAGTGGCGGTAAGGCTTCGTGATATGGGGGCAAAAAACGTTCTTCTTTCAATGGGAGAGTGCGGCATAATCCTTGCGGCGGATGACGGAAAAATCTACCGCACGAGAGCGCCTGAAGTAGAAGTTGTAAGCACCGTGGGGGCAGGGGATTCGTGCCTTGCGGGATTTCTTGCGGGATATGGCAAGGGTATGTCTTTTGCGCTTGCACTCTCCGCCGCGTCGGGAAGTGCCGCGGCAGCCTCGGCATATCTTGCAACACGAGAGAAAATTCTTGAGATTTTTTCGAAAATGTAAAACTTTTCTTTCCATAATCAAGTCTAAAAAGTAAAAGCAGAATTTCGGAAAAGGAGTGGAAGTATGAAAAAAATCATAAGTATTACACTTGCTCTGATAATGCTCATATCGCTTGCACCGATGTCGTTTGCGGCGGATATGACACTTGAGGACATCGTAAAGACGGCAAAGAGTGCCCTCGATATCCCCGGTGAATACACCGAATTTGAAACGGAAAAGCGCGAGCTTTATGACGAAACCGTCTACGGGCTTACCTGGAAAAAGAAGGATAAATATGACAGTATCTTCTGCAACGTTCTCGCGTCGGGAGATATAATCTATTATGAAAATTATATTCAGGATGGCGAAAACATACGCGGTGCGGCAAAATTTACGAAAGAAGAGTATCTTGCGTTTGCTGAAAAATGGATAAAGAGAGTCTGCCCGAACTTTGCAAAAGAGCTTAATTTTGACGCGGATGTAAACATCGAGCGGGCATCGTCGAGATATGCGTACGTCTCATTTGACAGGGAGATAGACGGAATAAAGGTGTCGGGCGATTACGTCGGCATAACGCTCGATAAATATACAGGCGAAATTCTCTCGATGAACAGCCACATAACCCGCTTTGAAGCTGCGGAGAAAACCGAAGGAATTATTTCCGAAGAGGTTGCAAAAGAAAAGCTTTTTGAGCTTTCGGAGCTTTCTCTTTCATACAAAAAGCTGCCCGAAGAAAACCGTGCAATACTTGTTTTCGAGCCGAAGAAGAGATACCATATGATTTCGGCAAAGGACGGCGGGCTTTTTGAGATTACATATGAATCAAAGTTTGAAACAGAAGATTCGGTCGGAGACAGCGCCGCAGGTGCTGAAAATTCAACGATGAAGGATTCGCTCACCGAAAAAGAGCTTGAGGAGATAGCGGAGTCTGAGAGCCTTCTTTCAAAAGATGAAATTTCAAAAAAGATAAAGAAGCTTGCAAAAACCGCTGTCGCATCATATACCCTTCAGTCGGTAAGTTACGGCAGAAGATATAAGGATGAAGAGACTTATATCCACACGGCAACCGCAACGCTTATCGGAAAGAACAAGGAATATGCAACCGTTATGTTTGATGCAAAAAGCGGCGAGCTTTTAAGCATCTACTCTTATGAAAACAACACATCAGGTAAAAAACAGAACGTTAAAGACAAAGAGCTTCTTGAAACTGCAAAGCAGTTTATAAAGACAAACGCACCGAAAGAAGCCGAAAAGGTCATGATGCCTGAAAATACATCGTATGTCGGAAATTTCATCTTCTACCGCGTGGAAAACGAAATTCCGTATAACGAAAATTCAGTTTCGGTATACGTATCGGGAGTAAGCGGAAAGATTCTCCGATTCAATAAATACTGGGATGACGAAACCGTGTTTGAAGAGGCAGACGGAATCCTCTCTGAAGATGCGGCAAAGGAAAAATACATAACCGCCGCAGGATGCGAGCTTATATATATTCCCGACGGAGTCGATGTATATTCCTACTGCAGGGCAGAAAACCTCCGGCTCGTATACAAGCACAATGACAACATCCCCGCATACATCGGCGCAAAGAGTGGTGAGAGCCTCGGATATGACCTTTCACCGTTTGAAAAAGAGGAAAAAGAGGACACATTCTTTGATGACCTTGACGGACATTTTGCAAAGGATGCAGTAAAAACGCTTTCCGAAAACGGAATAGTATTCTCGAAAGACAAGAGCTTTTTCCCAAACGAAAAGATAACGAAAGAAGAGCTTGTGAGAATGCTATACACATTTGAACGGGGAAGATATATAGAGCCGACGGAAAGGGAGATGAAAGAGCTCTTTGACGCGGCAATAGCCCGCGGAATAATCGACGGAAGTGCGGATGACAGGAAAAAGACCGTGCGTCGCGATGAGGCAACGAGCGCACTCATAAGACTCCTCGGCTATAAAAAGGCGGCAGAGATTCCGGGAATCTACAAAACGGGTTTTTCGGATGAGGTAAGCATCAGGAAAGAATATGTCGGTGCCGTTGCGATAGCAAAGGGGCTTAAGATAGTAAACGGAAGCGGAAACGGAAAGTTTTCTCCTGCGCGCGGGATAACCCGCGGAGAGATGGCGGTTATGCTTTTTAACACATTCGGAAAATAGCGAAAAATCTGCGGCTTTCGCGAAATGCGGGAGCCGCAGAAAATTTGGAAACTTTTCAAAAAAATTGCTTGACAAGAGATGTTATGTGTGTTAAAATTTATAAGCTGAAATGTGCGGATGTAGTTCAATGGTAGAATTCCAGCCTTCCAAGCTGGTTACGTGGGTTCGATTCCCATCATCCGCTCCATTTTTTTTGCACGCAAAACCTATAAATGTGCGCCTGTAGATCAGGTGGTTAGAGCAACTGCCTTCTAAGCAGTGGGTCAGGGGTTCGAGTCCCTTCAGGCGCGCCACCCTTTTTTGGGGGCAGATTCAAAGTTTGTTTATGGTGGGTATAGCTCAGTTGGTTAGAGTACCAGATTGTGGCTCTGGGGGTCGCCGGTTCGAATCCGGCTACCCACCCCATTCCCCCAACAGGGAGACCGTTGGGATGTAGCCAAGTCGGTAAGGCACCAGACTTTGACTCTGGCATTCGTAGGTTCGAGTCCTGCCATCCCAGCCAATATGATCCACTAGCTCAGTAGGTAGAGCACCGCCCTTTTAAGGCGGGTGTCCGGAGTTCGAGCCTCCGGTGGATCACCAAAAAAAGACATCCTTTCGGATGTCTTTTTTGTATATCAACATTTCTTTAAACTGCCGGAGTATCAGGTTCAACCGGTGCCGACGGTGCGCTTATTGTCTTGTAGAAGTTTGTAAACGTTGCAATCATGTAAGGTGTAACATAAATTCCGACAAGACCGAATGTAATGGTAGAAAGTAATGCCCAACCGGTGAAAGAAAGCTCGAGGACAAAGAGGTCCATCTTGTGGCCGTTCATCATTTCCTGTGATTTCTTTATTGCATCAAGTGCGCCCATTTCCGGATTTTCTGCATAAATGTAAAGTGCCATGGAGTATGAATATGCTTTAATCACGCCGGGAATGATGAAAAGCAACGACCAGAGGAAAGTGTAATATATTATCCGCCAATTGTCAATGTTTGTATAATGCAGGACAAGTCTAAATTGACGATGCGGCACATTTGTGATAAAATAGTAAAAACCATATAATGATTTTTAAGGAGACATAAGAATGCTTCAGCTTGACGAACATAAATTGAGAATAAATGCACTTTCAGCTCCAATTTCAGAGCTTTCTGCGGCTATGGATATCACCGTGCTCAAAGAAGAGCTTACAACGCTTGAGCGAGCATCTGAGGCAGAGGATTTCTGGAGCGACCTTGAAAACTCGCAGACGGTCTTAAAGCGCATATCACGAATCAAGGAAAAGATAGAGCGCTTTGAGAAGTTTGAAACGGATTACGAAGACATAAAGGCTCTTTTTGACCTTGCGGTTGAGGCTGACGACGAGGAAACTGCAAATGAAGTCGGATCGCTTCTTGACGAGATAGAAAAGAATCTCGCCGCAGCGAGAATCGAAACGCTTCTTTCGGGAGATTACGACGGCAACAACGCGATTATGAGCTTTCAGGCAGGTGCCGGAGGTACAGAGGCACAGGACTGGGCAGAAATGCTCTACCGTATGTATACTCACTGGGCGGAAAGACACGGCTTTTCATACAAAATCCTCGACTTTCTCGACGGCGACGAAGCAGGGCTTAAGAGTGCGAGCATCCTTATTGAGGGTGAGAATGCGTATGGCTATTTAAAAAGCGAAATGGGAGTTCACCGCCTTGTGCGAATCTCTCCGTTTGATGCATCGGGGCGCCGTCATACATCCTTTGCGGCAGTTGAGGTTATGCCCGAAATCACGGAGGATGTCGAGGTTGAAATCCGCCCTGAAGATTTAAAAGTGGATACTTACCGTTCATCGGGTGCAGGCGGTCAGCACGTCAACAAAACAGAATCTGCAATAAGAATAACTCATCTTCCGACGGGCATTGTCGTCGCGTGTCAGAACGAGCGAAGCCAGCATCAGAACCGCGAGGTTGCGCTTCGTATGCTCAAGTCAAAGCTTATCGAGATAAAAGAGAGAGAAAATCTCGAAAAAATAGAGGATATAAAGGGTGAGCAGAAGCTTATAGAATGGGGCAGCCAGATCCGTTCATATGTCTTTATGCCGTATACCCTTGCAAAGGATCACAGCACAGGCTTTGAAAACGGAAATATCGGCGCGGTTATGGACGGCGATATCGACGGATTCATAAACGAATATCTCACACAGCAGGCGATAAAAAACAAACAGTAGGTGTAGGTTATGTGGATAAAAAAGCTGTATGCCACATTCGGAAAGCTTGAAAACGAAACAATGGAATTGACTCCGGGACTCAACATCGTCTACGGCGAGAACGAGTCGGGAAAATCCACATGGACATCGTTTATACGCGCGATGTTTTATGGAGTCGCAACCCGTGACCAGAGAAAGACGGGATATTTGCCCGACAAGGAAAAATTCGCGCCGTGGAACGGAAGCCCGATGTACGGCAAAATGGAGCTTTCTTCGGATGCAGGCGATATAACAATCGAGCGGACTGCCGCAAGAGGCGGAGTTCTCTCAAAAGTCACATCAAAATATGACGAAACGGGGCTTGATGCGCCATATGGTGAGGAGCTTGTCGGCGTGTCGCAGAGCGTTTATGAACGCACGGCGTTCATCGGTCAGTCGGGAGTTAAGGTTACGTCCGATGCAGATTGTGAGCGGAGAATTCTGTCCGGGGCATCAAGTGGTGATGAGGGAGTCTCGGCCGGCGAGGTTGCAAGCAGGCTCAGGAAAAAGCAGAGAAGCCTCCGCTACAATAAATCAGGAATCCTTCCGCAGCTTGAGGTCGAGATTTCCGGACTTTCCGGACGGATTGAAGAGGTAAGGGCGGCAGAGTCGGAGATTTCGCAAATAGCAGAGTCGATTTCCTCATTCAAAGAGGCGGAGACGCGGCTCCATCGCGAAAAGCTCATCGCAAAAGCGGAAGAAGAAAAAAAGAAAACAGATTTTCTGGCAGAGGCAACGGAAGCTTATGATGCCGCGCGCGAGAATGCAGAAAGGTTGAAGGATGCGCCGTCCCGCCGCGACTTTGACCGCTTTGCAGAGAAGAAGGCGGCATATACGGCGGCAGAAGCTCTTTTGAAGAGGTCAAGTGAGACTTGCGCTTTGTTAAAGGCAGAAAGTGAAGAGAAAAAGAACATCTGCGAAAGCTCTCCGTTTTTCGGAATGAGCCGTGCAGAAGCAGAAGCTCTCGGCAAAAGTATGTCTGAAAAAGCCGGCGAGGAAGAGGAAAAGAAGTCTTCCGTATTTCCGATGATTTTCTTCGTAGCTGCCGCGGTGTTTGTCGTGCTCGGAATCGGTATGCCGTATATGTTCATCCCGGCGCTTTTGTGCGCGGTGGCAGGACTCGTTCTGCTTTTTGAGGGCAGGAAGAGAAATAGGCGCGAAAACCCGTTTGAGAAGTACGGCGTCGCAGATGTTTTCGAGTTTATGAGAAGACTCACGGAATATATTGATGCAACATCGGGTGAGGAGGAGCTTTCAAAGAAGCTCTCCGAAGCGGAGGTTGAGGTGGCAAAGGCCTTTGCGCAGAAGGAGCTTTTGTGCAGGGATGTTGAGAGCTTTGCCGAGGATTTCAAGATTACATACGATGATTTTGAAGAACTTGAAGAAAAACTCAGGAATTTCACCGTAGCACGAGAAGAGGCAGAAAAGAAATTTTCCGACGCAAAGCTTCGTCTTGAGACGTGCAAGGTAACGGTCGGGGAAACAAGTGCTGACATTCAGTACACGGAAGAGGAGATTCCCGATCGCAGCTCATCGGAGATAGAGGAAGAGCTTTCCTTGCTTTCTGAGAGGCAAAAGAGATTTGAAATTGAACTTGCAACGCGCCGCGCGGAGATTTCCGGATTCTCGGTAGCAGAAGCGGAAGAGAAAAGAAAAGTCCTTCTGGAAAACTTCCGCAAAGCTGCAGCGGAGTATGATGCGCTCACTCTTGCGACAGACGTTATAAACGAGGCGGAGGTTGAACTCAAGAGCAGATTCTCTCCCGAAATAGAAAGGAAGACGGCAGAGTATTTCAAAGAGCTTTGCGGCGGCAACTTCTCGTTTGTAAAAATCAAAAACAATGAATTTGAAATGGATGTTTCAAAGGGAATCGCAACCGCGCCGCGAGACAGGCTCTACCTCTCAAGCGGCACGCTTGATGAGCTTTATTTCGCGCTCAGGCTCGCTCTTTTTGACACGATCTTGCCGGAGGAGGATGCACCTCCTATGGTGCTTGACGACGTTTTCGTAAACTTCGACGATGAGAGAATGGGAAAAGCTCTCTCACTTCTTTTTGAAATTTCAAAGAAAAGGCAGGTTATTCTCTTTTCATGCCATAAGCGTGAAACGGAGTTTTTTGAGGGTGAAAATCGCGTCAATAAGATAAAATTATAATATAATATGAAAAAGGGATGACTGAAAACAGTTATTCCTTTTTCTTATATCTCATAAAAAATTATTTTAATTTAAAATATGCAGTAAATATACTTGTTTTAGAGAAATAAGTGTTGTATACTTTATCATAGGTAATATTGTATTATAATGTAGAAACAGGAGGAATAAAAAATGGGAAAAGTTAGAGTTCTTCTCATCGGTGCTGCTTTCTCGGCAGACCTTCACGCGGAGGGATATGCCCGCTGCGGAGATATTGCTGAGCTTGTCGCAATCTGCGATAAGGACACAAGCCGCATAAAGACACTTGCAGACAGATACGGTTTCAAGGATTATGCAGTATACGATGATATGTTCAAGGCGATTGAAGAGGTAGACTGCGATGTTGTTGACATCTGTCTCCCGAACTTCCTTCACCACGATGCAGCCCTGGCTGCTTTCAAGAAGGGCCGCCACGTTATCAGCGAAAAGCCGCTTGCTACAACAGTAGAGGATGCAAAGGAGATGCTCGATGCAGCTTCCGCTGCAGGCAAGAAGCTCTACTATGCAGAAGACTGGCTCTTTGCTCCGGCGCTCAACCGTGCTCTTGAAGTTATCGACGAGGGTGCTATCGGCAAGCCAATGTTCGTCCGCGCACGCGAGTGCCATTGCGGTTCACACTCTCCGTTTGCTCAGACAATCAAGTTCTGCGGCGGCGGTTCAATGGTTCACCTCGGCGTTCATCCGGTATGCTTTATGCTCGCTCTTAAGAACAACCGCTGGACAGAAGTTGTCGCTATGACATCAGGCGGCGGTGATACAAACCTCTGGCACAAGACAATGGAAGGCGAAGACTGGGGTGCAGCTCTCATGCGCTTTGAAGACGGCACAACAGCTCTCCTTGAAGCAAACTACGTTACAACAGGTGGTATGGAAGACGTTATCGACTTCTACGGCGACAAGGGCTGTCTCCACGTTGACCTCACATTCTCATCAGCTCTCAACCTCTATTCAATCCCGGGTGCACAGTACACCGTTGAAAAGGCAGAGGTTACAACAGGCTGGTCAAGACCTGCTGTTGATGAGAAGTTCAACCTCGGTTACGTCAACGAAATCCGCCACTTCATGGAATCAGCACGCGACAACAAGGATGCTAAAGTCGGTCTCCGCGGCGTAGACGGCTACGAAGCTATCCGTGTTATCAACCTCATCTACAAGTCAGCTCGCGAGGGCATCGCAATTAAGAACGACAGACTTTAATATATAAACAGGAGGAAAAAGGAAATGACAGGTAATTTTAATCTTCCGGTAGAAGTTGCCGGCGTAAAGTTCCGCAACCCGTTCTATGTAGCATCAGGCCCGACCACAAAGTCGGTAGAACAGCTCAAGAAAATCGAAGAGTGCGGCTGGGGTGCAGCTTCAATCAAGCTCACAATTGATCCGGCTCCGTATATCAACCGCGTTCCGCGCTATGCAATCTTCAAGGACCGCAACGCTCTCTGCTTCACAGTTGAGAAACGTCTTAAGTTCGCAGAAGGCCTCAAGCTCATGCGCGACGCAAAGAAAGAGCTCAAGGGCGACTTAAAGCTCATGGCCAACATCACATATGCAGGTGATAAGGGCGTTGAAGGCTGGGTAAATATGGCTGTTGAGTTTGAAAAGGCAGGAGCTGACATCATCGAGCTCAACATGTGCTGCCCGAATATGTCATTCAACCTCCAGCTTTCACAGGGCGACAACGAAGCATCAAAGATAAAGACAGGCGCAAGCCTTGGTCAGAACGGTGATGCTGTTGCAGAAATCGTCCGCGAAATCAAGAAGAACATCTCAATTCCGCTTTTCGTAAAGCTCACTCCGGAGGGCGGCAGAATCGCTCAGATCGCTACAGCTCTCTACGCTGCAGGCGCAGACGCTGTCGGTGGCACATCAAACCGTATGGCTCTTCCGCCGATCAACCTCGATCATCCGGAAAAGGCTCCGTATCACCTCCAGGACGAAATTTCAATGTCCTGCCACTGCGGTTCATGGGTAAAGCCCCTTGCACTCCGTGATACATACGAAATCAGAAAGGTCAACGGTCCCGAGCCGAAGATCATGATGGCAGGTGGCGTTCGCAACTGGCGCGACGCTTGCGAAATGATGATGGCAGGTGCTGACCTTATCGGTATCTGTTCAGAAACACTTATTTCAGGTTATAACTTCATCGGCGATGTTATCGACGGTGTCCGCGACTTTATGGACAGCCACGGCTACAGCACCACACGCGAAATGCGCGACCTTATCCTTCCGCACGTTCGCACAGCTGCAGACGTTACACTCTACAAGGGTTACTCACACGTCAAGGGCACTCTTGCAGCACCGTGTAAGTCAGCATGTCCGGCAAACGTTCCGGCACAGGCATACGTTAATATGATCGCACAGAAGAACTTCAAGCGTGCATACGAGCTCATCGTCGGTGCAGCTCCGCTTATGAACATCTGTGGCGTCGTCTGCTCACATCCGTGCGAACTCTCATGTACACGCGGCATCACAGGTCGTTCAATCCAGATACGCGACCTTAAGAGATTCACTCTCGAGCAGGCAAAGAAGAACGGCTGGAAGCCGGATCTTGTCAAGGAGAAGGCAAACGGCAAAAAGATTGCTGTTATCGGTTCAGGCCCGGCAGGTATCTCTGCTGCATTCTACCTTGCAAAAGCAGGTTACGGCGTAACAGTATTTGAAAAAGAAGAATATCTCGGCGGTATGCTCCGCTATGCTATCCCGAACTTCCGTCTTGATAAGAGCCTCATTGATGATGAAATCGCAATCCTCAAGGAGCTCGGCGTTGAGTTCAAGACAGGCGTTAAGTACGGCTCTGACATCACAGCAGAAAGCCTCAAGAAGGACGGCTTTGCTTCAGTATTTATGGGCGTAGGTGCACAGTCAGGCAGACTTCCGGGCGTTCCGGGCGAGGATGCAAAGGGCGTATACAATGCTGTTGACTTCCTCAAGGACGTATACGACGGCAAGAAGATCTCAATCGGTGATGACGTTGTCATCCTCGGTGGTGGATTTACTGCTGTTGACGCTGCGCGTACAGCTCGCCGCCTCGGCGCAAAGAACGTTTATATCGCTTACCGCCGCACACGCGACGAAATGCCGGCAACTGCAGAAGAAATTGCAGAGGCAGAGGCAGAGGGCGTAAAGATTATGTACCTCGTTGCTCCGACAGAAATCGTTGCAAAGGGCGGCAAGGTCGCAGGCATCAAGCTCACAACTCAGGTTCTCGGTGATTCTGACACAAGCGGTCGCCGTCGTCCTGAAGCTGTTTGCGGTGCAGAGTTCACAATCAAGTGTGACACAGTTGTTGCAGCTATCGGTCAGATTCCGTGCACATGCGCAACAGAAGGCCTCAAGACAACAAGAAGCGGCATGATCAAAGTTGACGAGTGGAACGCAGTGGATGACTTCATCTACGCAGGTGGTGACGCTGTTGAAGTACGCAACATCATCTCTGCTGTTGCAGACGGTCGTCGTGCAGCATACTGCATCGACTTCAAGCTTTCTGACGGCAACCCGAAGATCGAGGTTGTAAACATCGCAGACACGGTTGACCCGTATGCAGTGCTCCGTCGCAACCCGTATTTCACAGACAACGGTGCTATCGATCTCGATACAAAGTCAGGTGCTGAAAGAGTCAAGAACTTTGACACATTCCGCCGCGTAATGACAGAGGACGAGGCTGTCAAGGAAGCATCACGCTGCTTAAAGTGCGGATGCGGTGAAGGTTGCCAGCTCTGTAAGACAATATGCACAGACTTTGCTGTTGACATCGTTGCTGACGATACAATGCAGATCAACAAGGACAAGTGCGTAGCTTGCGGTATGTGCTACAACCGTTGCCCGAACGGCAATATCGAGATGATCGATCTCGGAATCAAAGCATAAATTATGAAATCTTGCGTGCGCTTCGACCTATCGGGGCGCACGCATAAGAATAATTAAAGAGAGGTAATAGAAATGAGCAATATGTTTTCACTCGAAGGTAAGATTGCAGTAGTTACAGGTGCAGGCGGCGTTCTTTGTGCAGAAATCTCAAAGGGCCTTGCCCGCGCAGGCGCAAAGGTGGCACTTTTAGACCTTCGTCTTGATATGGCAGAAAAGGCAGCAGAAGCTATCCGTGCAGAGGGTTTTGAGGCTGCAGCATTTGAATGCAACGTTCTTGAAAAGGCAAGCATCGAAAAGGCAAAGGACGAAGTTCTTGCACGTTTTGGCAGAGTTGACATTCTCTTAAACGGCGCAGGCGGAAACCACCCGAAGGGCTCAACAAGCGATGAGATGTCATTCTTCGACATCCCGCAGGAAGCTGTTCAGTGGGTATTCAACCTCAATATTGTCGGAACAATCCTCCCGACACAGGTGTTCGGCAAGCTCTTTGCAGAGCAGAATGCAGGTTGTGTTGTAAACATCAGCTCAATGTCTGCATATCATCCGCTTACACGTACAGTTGCATACTCTGCAGCAAAAGCGGGTGTTACAAACTTCACAGAGTGGATGGCAGTTCACTTCAATCAGGAATATTCAAAGAATATCCGAGTCAACGCTATTGCTCCGGGATTTTTGCTTACACAGCAGAACTACTACCTCATGGTAGACGAAAAGACAGGCGGCAACACTCCGCGTGCAGAAAAGGTTCTCGCAAAGACTCCGATGGACCGTTTCGGAAAGCCGGAAGAGCTTGTCGGCGGCGTAATCTACCTCTGTTCAGATGCAGCTTCCTTCGTAAACGGAACTGTTCTTGCAATTGACGGCGGCTTCAACGCATATTCAGGAGTATAATTTCCAAACAGGAGATTTTAATATGAAACTGTACATAAACGGTGAGATCCATACTATGGAATCTTGCGAGAGTGTACATTCAGCGCTTTTGGAAGATGGCGGCAAAATTGCCGACATCGGCACAACTGAAGATCTGGTTAACAAGTACCCCGAGGTTGAGAAAATCGACCTCGGGGGACAAGTCGTTATACCGGGTATAATCGACTCACATACTCACGTCTTCGCCGCGGCTTACAGCGAAAAGACGAAAGCCCTCTTCATTCCGAAAAGCGTGGATGAACTTCTCGAAAATTTAAAAGAACAAGTAAAAGAAAAGAATCCGGGTGAGTGGATAGTTTATAAAAATACATATCCGCTTCGTCTCTCTGAACTTCGTTTTCCAACGCTTTCGGAGCTTACGGAAGCAGCTCCCCAAAACCCCGTCTGCGTAGACGGATACTATTCATCGATGCTCAATAAGTGTGCGATGGAAACGATTGACTATTCCTGCCTTCCCAAAGGTGCGGAGATAGAGTATGACAAAAACGGCAAAAAGACCGGCCTTTTCAAGTGTGCAAATCCGTACATTTCAGGCTTTGTGAGTTTTGGTGACGGTGATGAGAAGACATCGGTCATAAGCCTTATGCGCGAATATAACAAGTGCGGCATAACTGCGGCAGTTGATGCAAATACTTTCCTTTCCGACATCGCGCTTATGAAGGCGATTTACGATGAAGGAAAACAAAGCATAAGAATAAGATATACTCTTATGCCGATAGAAGAGAATATAAAAAAGGCGCTTTCATCCGACCTTGGCGATGAATCCTTTGCAAAGGTCTCGTTTGTAAAAAACTTCCTCGACGGCGGTTTCCTCACGGGAACTGCATTTATGGAATATCCATATCACAATATGGAATCGGTTTTCGGAATCGACACGAAGGGCGAGGATGAATTTGGAATTGTCCTCTTCACAAAAGAACAGATAGCAGATAGCATCCGCCTTGCAAGAAAGTATAAGCTCTCATACGGCGCTCATTGTGTAGGAAGTGCGGCAACAAAGCGGCTTATTGAGGCTTACGAAACCGTAAATTCCGAGAGCGACATTGGGGATGAGCGCCATGCGCTTATCCACGCCGATTTCTATGATGAAGAGATGTCAGAAAAGGCAAACGGAATGGGACTTTCGCTTCTCTTCCAGCCGGCGTGGCATTATATGGATGCGCCGAGTCTTGAGAAGGTTCTTGATGCACGCGATGCAGAGAGGTTTATGAATTACAAAAACATTTTCCTTGCAAATCTCCACTCCGCAGGAAGCGACCATATGGTCAAGCACTCTCCGGATGATTCGGTAAACCCGTATAACCCGTTTACGGGAATGTATAATATGATAACCTGCCGCGCGCGCGACGGAAAAGCTTACGGAAAAAATACGGTCTCGCGTTTTGATGCGCTTTCCGCATACACCCGTGAAGGTGCAAGAGTATGCTTTGACGAAGATAACATCGGCACACTTGAGGTCGGAAAGGCTTGCGATTTTGCCGTTCTTGACAAAAACTACTTTGAGTGTGATGAAAACGAGATTCCGGCTATCCGTTCGGTTATGACGGTTGTCGGAGGAAAATGCGTCTGGCAGAAGAAATATCAATAAAAATATTCCATTATTCTCAAAATAGGTGTATAATAATATAAAATGCAAACAAAGGGGTTTTAAATATGTCAGAGCTTTTTGCTAATGAAGGAAAAAACACGATAATCACGGTTGACGGTAAGGACTATATGCGTCTTCCGATAAAGACTCACGTTGTCACGGAAAACGATCTCATTCCGGACGTTGCGGCAAAATATGCTGCAGAGCATATGCAGGAGGGTGATATCCTCTTCATTTCTGAAAAGTGTGTTGCATGCTCACAGAAGAGAGCCGTTCCGCTTTCTGAAATCAATCCGCGTCCGCTTGCAAAGCTTCTCTGCAAGTTCGTTATGAAGACACCGTGCGGCATCGGGCTCGGCATCCCCGAAACAATGGAAATGGCACTCCGCGAGTGCGGAACACCGCGCATTTTATTTGCGGCGGCGATAAGCGCGGTCGGAAAGCTTATCGGTAAGCGCGGATGGTTTTATAAGGTAGCGGGATACCGCGCAGAATCCATCGACGGGCCGACACCGTACACTCTTCCGCCGTACAACAAGTGCGTAGTTCTCGGTCCGGAGGATCCTGACAAGGTTGCAAGAAGTGTTGCGGAGAAAATCGGATTCCGTTGCGCGATTGTTGACGTAAACGACTTATCGGGCAAAATCCTCGGCATATCTGACGAGAGCGTATCACGCGAGCTTCTCCCGAATATTCTTCGCGACAATCCGCTTGGTCAGAGCGCACAGCAGACTCCGATGGGAATAATCCGTGAGGTTACAAAATAATGATAGAAACCGCGCTTTATGAACATATAAAAAAAGTTGCCGAAGAAAACTCGAAAAGGGTTTTGGAGGCGTTTTCGCGTCATCGCGTTTCAGATACGATGTTTGCAGGCACAACGGGATACGGCTATGATGACCAGGGCCGCGATGTGCTTGACCGCATCTATGCAGATGTTTTCGGTGCAGAGGATGCGCTCTGCCGAATCCAGTTTGTAAACGGAACTCATGCGCTCTTCTGCGCGCTTTTCGGCGCGCTCAACCCGGGAGATTTGCTCCTCTCGGTTACGGGTGTCCCGTATGACACTCTTCTCGGAGCTATCGGCGTTTCGGGAAACAATCACGGAACGCTTATCGAATACGGCGTCAGATACCGTGAGCTTCCGATGGTGAACGGCGATATTGATGTTGAACAAACCCTCGCAATTTGCAGGGAAGAGAAGGACGTTCTTGTTTACATACAGCGTTCACGCGGCTACGGTGACCGCCGTGCGCTTTCGGTAGACGAAATCGGCGAGATAGTAAAAAAGGTAAAAAAAGCAAACGAAAATGCTCTTGTTATGGTTGATAACTGCTACGGAGAATTTTGCGAAACCCGTGAGCCGACACACGTCGGAGCAGATTTGATTGCAGGCTCGCTCATCAAAAACCCCGGTGGCGGACTTGCACCGACAGGAGGCTACGTTGCAGGACGGCGCGACCTTGTTGAACGTGCGGCAGAGAGGCTCACCGTTCCGGGTATCGGCAGGGAATGCGGATGTTCTCTCGGTAACAACCGACTTCTTTTCCAGGGCTTTTTTATGGCACCGCACATCGTCTCTCAGGCACTTATGACGGCGGCGTTTGCGGCAAAGACGTTTGCCGATATGGGATATGAGGTCTCCCCGAAGGCAGACGAGCCGAGATATGACATCATCCAGACGATAGAGCTAAAGACCGCAGATGCGCTCTCGGCATTCTGCAAGGGCATCCAGTCGGGCGCACCGTGCGACTCGTTTGTTACCCCCGTCGCGTGGGATATGCCGGGATATGACCATCCCGTCATTATGGCGGCAGGCGCGTTTGTTCAGGGTTCATCCATCGAGCTTTCGGCAGATGCACCGATGCGCGAGCCGTACAGAGTCTATCTTCAGGGCGGCATAACCTTTGAAAGCGGCAAACTCGGAATCCTGCGTGCGGCAGAAGAGATTAAGAATATAAAGTAAGCGGAGGAAGCATAATGAATTATCTTGCAATAGACATTGGCGCATCAAGCGGACGCCACATCATAGGAACACTTGAAAACGGGAAGTTAAAGCTCACCGAGATTTACAGATTTGAAAACGAGTTAAAACCCGAGGGAAAAAGCCTTACATGGGATATTGCCCGTCTTGAGAAAGAGGTAAAAGCGGGAATCAAGCGTTGTAAGGAGCTCGGTTGCATCCCCGAAACAATCGCAATTGACACCTGGGCGGTAGACTATGTTCTTCTTGATAAGGACGAAAAGGAAATCCTCCCCGTAATGGCATACCGCACACCTGAAAACGACGTTGCGGCAGAAGAGGTTATGAAGATAATTCCGCAGTCGGAGCTTTATGCAAAGACAGGCATCCAGAAACTCAGCTACAACACAATCTATCAGCTCTACCGCGACAAGGTAAGCGGAAAGCTTGAAAACGCAGAATATTGCCTTATGATTCCGGAGTATCTCTCATACAAGCTCACGGGAGTTATAAGAAATGAATATACAAATGCATCGACAACAAACCTTGTCAACGCTGAAACAAAAACATGGGACACGGAAATTTTTGAAAAGCTCGGAATCCCGACAAAACTCTTCAAAACTCCCGATTGCCCGGGAACAAGTCTCGGAAACTTCTCAGAGGAGTTCAAGAAAGAAGCAGGCTTTGATGCAGAGGTTATCTTCTGCCCGTCTCACGATACTGCATCAGCAGTTTGTGCATGCCCCATAGGGGATGACGGTGTTTACATCTCATCGGGCACATGGAGCCTTATCGGAACGGAAAACCTCGAGCCGCAGCTTTCTGACGCGGCGCGCGAGGCCAACTTCACAAACGAGGGCGGCATCGACTATCGTTTCCGATTCCTGAAAAACATTATGGGAATGTGGCTCTTCCAGAACATCAGAAAGAATATCGACAAATCTCTCACATACGATCAGATGATGCATCTCGCGCAGGAGAGCAAGTTTGAAAGAACCTTTGACCCGAATGCACGCGAGCTTCTCGCTCCCGAAAATATGATAGATGCAATCCGCGGTCTCCTCGGAGAGCCGGAGCTTCCGCTTGGAGACGTTTTAAAGAGCGTTTATCTCTCTCTTGCTCACTCCTACCGCAAGGCGATAGAGGAGATTGAGAGCATAAGTGGAAAAGAGATAAAGGAAATCATCATCGTCGGTGGCGGCAGCCGTGATATGTACTTAAACCGCTTAACTTCAAAGCTCTGCGGAAAGAAAGTCCTTATCGGTCTCAATGAAGGCACGGCAACAGGAAACCTCATCTCGCAGGTTATGTACCACCAGAAGCTCACTCTCGCCCAAGGTCGCGAGATTATCAAAAACACATTTGATATCGTTGAGGTAAAATAAGATAACAGACACATGCGTCGGTGCTTCGTAGGGATAAGATGCCCTGAAACCACGATTTTGGCACATAACTTCGTTAAAAAGCTCCTAACCAGTCAGGGTTGGGAGCTTTTTTGCCTTGTTCTGTACTCAAACCTATGATTTCAGGGTGCAAAGCAGTTTTGGGTTAGATATTTTTTGTGCACTATAAGCGGAAAATGGCAATCCAAAACCATTTTCTCTCTATGAAGCCCCGCCGTAAGGGTGTCTGTTTATTCTTAAAAAGGATAATGCATATTGAAAAGACTTGCGGTATGTGGTAAAATCTTTGTGAAAAGGAGTATGCCCTATGAAATATAATGACTATGTAGAAGAGCTTGGATTTTCGGGTGAAGAGCTTCAGATATTGTCGATTGTCGACAGATTCTGCGAAAGAGAGTTTTCCGATGAGCTTTCACTTCTTCGCGAAAAATACGATGCAGGCGATGAAGTTTTCAGCGAGTATCTTATGGAATTTGCGGATAAAGCCGATTTTCCGACAACCACGCTCAATTTATATCTCTATCTCAGGTTGCTTGAGGATACATATAAAAAATATGAGGAGCGCGGAATCGGGCGAGATATTTTTATCGGGACGATGAGGGGCTTTTCAAGCGTCTGCAGACTTCCGCTTGCAAGAGGGGAGGGCTTCGGTCTTGCCCAGCCGGGACATCGCGTATGGATGCGCCTTCTGGTCGATGGCGAGCTTTATAAGCTTGGAAGGCTGCAGTTTCAGATGTCCGTTGCCCAAAAGGATATAGAGACTTTAGCCGTCTCCATAAAAGAGGGCGAGAGATGCTTGAACGTTCACATCCCGAGATATGAACCGTTTGAGGATGATTTGTGCGAAGAATCCTTTGCCCGCGCAAGAGAATTTTTTAAAAAGTTCTACGGTATGGAAAAGCCCGTTTTCCTCTGCAGCTCGTGGCTTCTTTATCCGTGGCTTTCGGAGGTGCTGCCGCAAGATTCAAACCTCGTAAAATTTCAGAAGAGATTTGAGATCATCGACGTTGCTGAAACCGATGCAGGCGATAAGTGGATATTCGGAAACGGCTCAAGCTTTGAAAGAGAGTTCTCTTCCGTTTCGGAATACCCCGAAAATACAACACTTCGACGCGCGGCAAAAAAGCGTCTTCTCGAAGGAGGAAAGCTCGGCGCGGCACTCGGCGCAAGACTTTAACAAAAAAGATAACGAAAAGACCTCCCGGTCTTCAGATTTTAATCCGAAGACCGGGAGGCTTTTTAATCAGGAGAGCCATCCTGAATTGGTATCTGTATTTATCGAATCCGCACCGTAGAGGAATAAAAGCTCATCAATATTATTTTTCTCTATAAAGTCGCTCACCGGAAAACGATAGTACCTCAAATCTATCATATAGATGTTTTTATAAGCGCAGGAGAGGAAATTTGCCGTACAATGAGCATACGAATCCTTGATAATAAGAATATTTTTATCGCCGCCTAAGTTGTTTGTGATTTTTGTAAGCGCGTGGTTTCCGTCAGCAAAAACGGGATACTTGTCGTCGTTTTCAAGATGCTCGCGGAAAAAGAAACCGTTGCTAGTTTTCTCATATTCCTTGCCGTTTGAAACGCTTACCTCCACGTCATCCCCCGTGTGCCAGAGCTCGATATCCTCACCGCTTTCAAGGAAGTATCCGCTTGAAGCGCGCGTTGTTCCGCAAAAGCCGCTTACGGCTTCGATGTTAAACTCGCTCTCGTCTCTGACGGGTTTTCCCGTATCCTTCATAAAGTCCGAATAAAGGATATAGCAACCGTATGAGGTGAGATGGTGGTCAGTTTTATAAAAAACCGTCTTGCCGTCTGAAAAAGCTTCACAAAGTGATTTCCGCACATCCGTAAGCGCGGTGACAGAGAGAAGATCAGATGCTTTTTCAAAGATGAAATCGTCACAATAAACGGAATTTTTGTCGGGCAAAATATCCGACATAACATACCCCGGAGACGGAACGATTATCATGCGGGAAGGAAGTCCGGTTTTCTTTGAAAATTCCTCAAACCTCGAAAGATTATTTACGATGTTTTCTTCGTTAATTTTTTTCGGAGCATTGATAAGATAGCCGCCCTTGCACATATATACATCCGAAAGGATGTTTCTGCCCTGCAACAGCCCGAAATATGAATTTGCACCGACAAAAAAGCTTCTGCATATAATTCTGTCCTCAAGATACTTTTCAGCATCCTTTAAGTAGCTTGTATCAAGAAGCGATGAGGTCGAAAATTCAGGCATTTTCGCCGTGTAACGCTTCTCACTTTCGAGATACTCCGTCTCTGGCGCGGTTATAACCGTGCCCACCGAAACAATTCCGATAAACAATGCGAAAATGAGAACGACTATTAAGCTTTTAACATTTTCTTTTTTCATACTGTCACCTTAAAATCTGAAATAAAGGAATGGGTTGTAGCTCTCGCTCACGAGAGATGCCGTGCAAAGTATAAGCGAGAGGATTACGAGAATAACCTTAACGGGGTAGGCAAAGCCTTTGTTCTCAAGCTTTTCAAAGAGCGTTGCCATAAGCGGGGTAGAAGAAATTGCGCCAACTGCGAGCATCGGGAGCCACGCCGTAATTTGCGGATGGCTGCCAAAAAGTCCGCCTGCATTACCAAACATCGAAAGAAGATAGGTGCCTGCCGATGAAAAGCTTTCCGAGGCAAAGAAAATCCAGCCTATTATAACAACGAGCATTGTGTAGCTTCTTGATATAACAGAGGGGAGTTTTTTGAGGAACTTGTGCAGTATGAGCTTTTCGAGAAGGAGAATGATTCCGTAGTATATTCCCCAGCAAATAAAATTGAGTCCGGCACCGTGCCACAGCCCTGTAAGAGCCCATACAACCATTATGTTGAAAACAAACCTCGCTTTTCCGACTCTGTTACCGCCGAGCGGGATATAGACATAGTCGCGAAACCATGTGCTAAGAGATATGTGCCATCTCCTCCAGAAATCGGTAACGGTTTTTGCGATGTAGGGGTAGTTGAAGTTGATGCAGAACTCAAAGCCCATCATCCTTCCGAGACCGCGCGCCATATCCGAATAGCCTGCAAAGTCAAAATAAATCTGGAATGTATAAGCAAGCGCGCCCATCCACGCACCTATGATACCAAATTCGCACGGAGCCGCGCTGATCTCGCTCCAGAGCGCGCCGAAGCGATTGGCAAGCAGAACTTTTTTTGAAAGGCCGATAAGGAAAAGATATATTCCGCTCTCAAAACTCTTGAGCGATTCTTTTCTGCCTCCGAGCTGATCGCTGACATCACAATAACGTACGATAGGACCCGCGATAAGCTGCGGAAAAAGGGAGATGTATGCCGCAAAGTCTATAATATTTCGCTCCGGCTTGCAGGTTCTTCTGTATACATCAACAACATAGCTCATCGCCTGGAAGGTGTAGAAGGAAATACCTATCGGAAGGACAACCTCCAAAAGCGGCGTTTCCGATAACACAGGGATTTTTCTGATAAGGTCGAGAATCATTCTCGTATATTTGAAATAACCGAGAGCCGCAAGATTGAGCACAACAAAGACAGCAAGCAAAAGCTTTCTTTGCTTGCTGTCTTCAGTTTTGTCGATGATGAGAGCGCCCGCATAATTGAGCACAATCGATGAAATCATCAAAAGGACATAAACGGGCTCGCCATAGGCATAAAATACGAGATTAACCGCCAGAAGAAATATATTTCTGACATTCTTCGGGAGTACATTATAAAGAATCAGTACAACCGGCAGAAATATAAACAAAAACGGTATGCTTGAAAAAACCATTGACAAAATTCCTTTCGTAGGAAGGATTATTTTACAAAGCTACTGAATATTTCGTCCATTTTAGCGTGTTCGGGCGCAAGGAAAAGAGAAACAAAATTTCCCTTTCTGCCCACTTTGCATTTTTGTGCAAGTGCGTAGTTTTCAGGGTCGTAGGATTCCGACTGCTCCTTGACTTCGGAAAGTCGATTTCCGAGAAGCTGCTGAATCTCATCTGCGGCATCAGAAGAAACCGCTTCAACAATAACTATTTCATCGGGAAAAGCACCTTCAATTGTTACATAGCTTGCCGCCTGTTTGACAAGAGAAGCATCTATGCCGTAAAGGTCAGAAAGTCTTGCCGCAGGAACGATCAGCGGATCGCTTGCGCCTACGCCGCTTATGATGGCATTGAGAACGTTGTTAAGGTCAACTGCCGGAGCCCCATCGGCAGGAGCAGGTTTTTCTGTCTCCTCCGGCTTTTCGGGACCTTCAGGAGCCTTCTCATCGGGAACTTTTTCATCGGGAGTATTTTCCTCTTCCGAAACGTCTGATACCTCTTCGTTCTCTGACGGTTCTTCAGACTGCACTTCCTCCGCTATCTGTTCTGCGACATCTTCATCTGCCGACGGAACATCCTTTGCTCCACAGCCGACAAAGCATACTGCAAAGAGTATTGTGATTACAAGTAAAAAACAAAGCTTTTTCATAACTTTTCCTCCAAAACTATCTCAATTCCTCGGGAACGTGAGTTCTTAAATAATTTATCCATACCTTATCGCCGGTCTTTGAAAAATGAATACCCATTCCGCCGAAATCGCTGCAATATTCCATTATGAGATTTCCGTCGGAACCCGTCACATCCTCTGCGACGTTGAGATAGTACCATTTGTTTTCGTTGCAGATCTGTTCAAGACGTGCGTTGTATTGCGATATGGTTGTGTTGTTGAGATTCTTGCCCTTTATATTGCTGCTGCTTGCCATGGGGGTAACGGACTGAATCAATATCTTTACGTTGGGAGATTTACTGAGGATCTTGTTTATAAGGGTTACCATATTCTTGATCTCTGCATCAACGCCAAAGGCGATACCGTTCATTCCGAGCATTATGTATACCTTATCAGCTCCGCTTGCCGCTACGGCATCCTCCAGAAGCATCTTCTTGCCCTTGTATGAGGGGTGAACCGCATTAGGAGCATTTAGTGCCCAGAGCGCGTTGCGGGCCGCCAGACTTCCGGCGCAGATAAAGGTTGCATCACCGAGCTCACCTGTAGCGGCACAGTAGTTTTTAAGAGAAAGTGTTACCGAGTCGCCGATAAATGCACAGTTTTTAAAATAACTCAAGTCGACAGCAGGGCCTTTTTCGACACGCGGCGTGAAATATGAGATGTAGGAATCGTACAGGCTGTCAAATGCATTTGCGGAAGTATCAATGAAAGAGTCTGAATCACCTTTGGTGTCTGCCGTATTTTTGAATTTGTATACGATAGATGCCATTTCGCTTTTCTTTATCGGGCGTGTGGGGTAGAAATAACCGTTTCCGTAACCGTTTATAACGCCTGCCATTTTGCAGACAACAACGGAAGAGCGTGCAAAGGGACGAACATCGAGAGAATCCTTGAACTGATCAGGCTCTGCCACCTTTTTAAGCCCTGCTCCGAAAAGATCTGCGTAGCGGATTAAAAAGGTTGCCGCCTCTTCTCTGGAGACGTTTCTGTCAACACCGAACAACGTCGGGGACATTCCGTTTGTGACGCCGCTTTCGTATGCCCAGCGGACTGCATCGTAATATTTGTTCGTCGGAGTAACGTCGGTGAAGACCAACTCTTTATCGGATGAAAAATCGCCGTCCGACGACAAAAACAACTTGTAAAGATAGTTGACAATGCCGCCTCTCGTTTCAAAGCTTTCGGGGTAAAATCTTTCAGCATCCTCAATGATGCCGTCTGCACCGAGTCCCGAAACCGCCTCGTAATACCACATATCCTCCGAAACATCGGCAAAGGGGTTTTGCCAGGGCCTTTCCGTCAGCGCAAAGACGGGAAAGAGGCAAAGCAAAACGAGTGCACAAAGAGGAAGTATCCAGCGTTTTTTCATATAAAATCACACTCTCTCTGATAAAGTAATGTATATAATAATAGTACCACGGCTTGCTTCCAAAAATCAACATATTTCGGGAAATAAAGCCAAAAAACAACAAAAAAACCGACGTTCTGACCGTCAGCTTTCAAAGCTTGACTTCCGGACGTCGGTTTTCTATGTAAATACGACTTGTATTATTTGATTTTTGCTGCGACCGCTTCCGTTTCTTCGGGGGAGAGAAGACCTGTTGTAATGTGGAAAGTAATCTCCTCACCGGGAGCAAGATATCTGTCGTGTCCAAGCTCACGCGCCTTTGCGTGGCTTATATGAACGCAGGTTGAAGGAAGAACCATTCCCATGGATCTCTCGTCCTCCGTGTAACCTATCCAGCGCACGGAAACGGGAAGCTCGTCGGGGCGGTGTTTGACGTAGCAGGAATAGCCGTCGGGCATAATCTGGAGTGTGTGGGCATCTCCGCACTCATCCGCATAGCTCTCATAGACGTAAGAAAGCTCGCGCGTGCAGATGCTGAGATTTTCGCTTGAAACCTCAACCTCGCCCGGATTTTCAACTATGTTGAGAAGTGCGGCGTTCTCGTCGGCAGAAAGGTCGCGCCTTAAGAGTTCTGCCCTTTCCTTTTCTGAAAGCTTGCGCGGCTTTGCGGTGCAAACAACCTTTGAGCCTTCAAACTGAGCATAATTTATGTGGCAGAGATAGTAATATTCAAGCTTTGCCGCCTTGTGGTTCTGAATGTTGATTGTCATCTCAAGCGCAGTTGCGCCCTCATAGAGCTTGTACTGCGGAATGAAATCATAATGTGCAACATACGCGCGGCGGTAGTTAAAGCGTCCGCCAACTGCGATATATTTGCCCTTTTCGTCCTCGCCGACGTTTAAAAAGGCTTCGCAATACTTTGCAATCGGAAGCTCTGCGTGAAAAGGCGCAACAGCACCGGCAGGAGGTCCGCCGACAAAGGTGAGACCGCAATGCATGAGAAAACAGCCGTAGCTCTCACCGTAAGCCGCCTCACACTGTTCGGGTTCGTCAAACATTGATTTCATGGTCATATTGCGTCCGAGAAAGTTCATTTCCCAGATCATCTGTCCCATAAACGGAAGGACAGTGAAATAACCTTTGGAGTTGCGGACTTCTATCGCGTCAACGCCGGTTGAATATTTAAAAACCGATGCAGAAAGCTCGCCGTTTTCGCAGACAACTTTTCTGCCGGGTGTAAAAAGTTCCTTATAAAGATGGATTTTTCCGTTCATATAAATCTCCTCTAAAGTGAGAAACGGTACAAAAAATTGTACCGTTTCAAGATTATAAAGTTTAAATTACTCAGCGCTGATAGCGTCGACCGGGCAAGCTGCTACGCATGCGCCGCAATCTGCACAAGCATCCTTGTCGATAACATATTTTGTATCGCCTTCAGAAATGCAACCTACAGGACATTCAGATGCGCAAGAACCGCACTGGATGCACTCATCACTAATTACGTGTGCCATTTAGAAACACCTCCAAGTTTATTTTATGGATATATTGTAACAATGAATAAGAAAAAAATCAATAGGGTAAACTAAAAAATTTGTCCTTTTTTAAAAAAAGTGTGTTTTTGTCAGATTTTGCGCTCAATACTAAAAACAGAAAAAAGAGGGAATAATACTTCGGAAAAGAAAAAATCCGGAGGCGAAAATGTTTTTTGAAAACAGATTTACCTATCACGCAGAGGTTATATTGAAAAAAGCGCACGAGTGTGCGGCAAATCTCGGACACGGTTATGTCGGAAGCGAGCATCTGCTCCTTGCGTTTTCGTGTGAAAAGGCGGGAAAGTGTGCAAGGATGCTCGCAGAAACAGGTGCAACGGAGGAAAAAATATACCGCGCGCTTTGCAAAAGATGCGGCAAAGGCGAAAGGGAAAACTGCACTCCGCAGGGGCTTACGCCGTGCGCAAAGCGGATTGTTCGTACTGCAATAAGCGATGCCGGGGAGAAGGGGAAAAGCTTTATCGGTGAGGAACACCTTATGCACGGAATTTTAGGTGAGAGCGAGAGCTCTGCAATGCAGATACTTCGGAGCATTGGTGTCGACGAGAGAAAGCTCCGCCGCCTTCTTATGTCAATCGGCGGCGAGCGCGAGGATGAAGCTTTGCGCGGAGAGCCTTCAAAGACGGTAAAGGAGAAGGAAAACCTCCGCACGTTAAAAAGCTTCGGACGTGATATGTGCGCGCTCGCAAGGGAGAGGCGGCTTGACCCCGTTATAGGGAGAGAACGAGAGCTCTCCAAAATGATCCGGATTCTTCTTCGCAGAACGAAAAACAATCCGATTCTCCTCGGTGATGCGGGTGTCGGAAAAACTGCGCTTGCAGAGGCTCTTGCGATGAAAATAGCAAAGGGTGATGTACCGCCGCAGCTTCTCGGAAAGAGGATTTTCTCTGTGGACATATCAAACGTCGTTGCCGGCACAAAATATCGCGGTGAGTTTGAAGAGAGAATAAAGGCGATGTTTTCGGAGGTAACGCGCGCGGGCGATATAATCCTTTTTATCGACGAGATTCACACGATTGTAGGTGCAGGTGCGGCAGAGGGCGCGATAGATGCGGCAAATATCTTAAAGCCTGCGCTGTCCCGTCGCGAAATACAGATAATCGGCGCAACTACGTTTGATGAATACAGAAAATATATCGAAAAAGATGCGGCGCTCTCAAGAAGGTTTCAGGCGGTAGAGGTCAGAGCACCGAGCGAGAAGGAGTGTTGCGAAATTCTCCGTGGACTTGCAGCGGAATATGCGAAATATCACGGTTGTGCGATAGGCGAGGGTGCGATTGAGGCATCGGTCAGGCTATCGGAGAGATACATCCGCGAAAGAAGTCTGCCGGACAAGGCGATAGACCTTCTTGATGAGGCACTCAGCAGAAAGAAGATGACCTCATCCGCACCACCGAAGTGCATGAAGGAAACGGAGGATATGCTCTTTGAGACGGTGAGAAAAAAACAGGAATGTATAAAAAACGAAAATTTTGAGGAGGCGGCAAGGCTTCGGAATGTTGAAACTCATCTTCGCGAAAAGCTTTTTGAAATAAAAGAAAAGTGGCAGGAAGTCATAGACGGCAGATGTGAAATAGGAGAGGATGACATAGCACACGTCATAAGCGAGCAAATGGGGATTCCCCTCGGCACAATTATGAAGGATGAGAGCGAAAGACTGCTTGCGCTTGAAGAAGAGCTTTCAAGGAACGTAATGGGTCAGGATTTTGCGATATCTGCGGTTTCACGCGCAATCAGGAGAGGCAGATGCGGCCTTTCAGATGACGGGAGACCGCAGGGCTCGTTTTTGTTTGCAGGGCCTACGGGGGTGGGAAAGACACATCTTGCAAGAGAACTCTCGAAAATTCTTTTTGACGGAAGAGAAAAGCTCATACGCCTTGATATGTCGGAGTATATGGAAAAGCATTCCGTTTCAAAGCTAATCGGTTCGCCACCGGGATACGTAGGCTACAATGACGGAAAAACGCTTGTCGAAAAGGTAAGACGTGCGCCGTATTCCGTTGTTGTTTTCGACGAGATTGAAAAGGCGCACCGTGAAGTCTTTAATATACTTCTGCAGATCCTCGAAGAAGGAAGTCTCACGGATTCCCAAGGAAGATGCGCAAGCTTTGAAAACACCGTCGTCATTATGACGTCAAACATCGGAGCCGAAAAAATGAGGGCTTTACCCGTCGGATTTTTTGAGGGTGGGCAGGACAAGTCTTTTTCCGAAATGAAAAAGAAAGTGAAATCGGAGATAAAAAAGCTTCTTCCGCCCGAGATTCTCGGAAGAATTGACGAGGTAGTCGTTTTCTCGCCGCTCGGCAAGGACGAGCTTTTAAAAATCCTTGATAAAATGCTTCGGAAGATAAAAGAAAAAGCATCCGCGCAGAAGGTTGAGGTTGAATTTGAAGAAAGTGTGCGGAATTTCATAGTTGATCACGCCGAAAAAGAAAATCTCGGTGCGCGTCCGCTTCGCGCGGCAATCTCAAGAGAAATTTCAGATGCGCTCGCAAGAGAAATCATAAAAGGCGGTGAAAATAAAAAAATCATTTTGTCGTATGACGGTGAGAGAATAAAGGCAGAAGAAATATAATTTACCCCGGGGGAATTTCCCTCGGGGTAAATTATATTAAAGAAGCGGTTTTAAATATTTGCCTGTATATGATGCCGGATTTTTTGCGACCTCTTCAGGTGTGCCTTCGCACACAATCTCACCGCCGCCGTCACCACCCTCGGGACCAAGGTCGATGATGTGGTCAGCGCACTTGATAACGTCGAGGTTGTGCTCAATTACGATTATGGTGTTTCCTGCATCCGTAAGGCGCGAGAGCATCTCGCAGAGCTTGTGGACATCCGCAACGTGAAGACCTGTTGTCGGCTCGTCGAGGATGTATATTGTCTTTCCCGTGCTCTTTTTTGAAAGCTCCGTCGCAAGCTTGACTCGCTGTGCCTCACCGCCGGAGAGGGTGGTGGAGGACTGCCCAAGCTTTATATATCCGAGACCGACGTCGTTTAACGTCTCGATTTTTCTCGCGATTTTCGGGATGTGCCTGAAGAACTCATACGCCTCCTCGCACGTCATATCAAGAACGTCTGCGATGCTCTTGCCCTTGTATTTGACTTCGAGCGTCTCGCGGTTGTAACGCTTGCCGTGGCAGACGTCACACGTTACATAGATGTCGGGGAGAAAGTGCATTTCAATCTTGTTTACGCCGTCACCCGCACACGCCTCACATCTGCCGCCGCGGACGTTGAAGGAAAAGCGACCGCTTGTATATCCGCGCATCTTCGCATCGGGGCACATCGCAAAGAGGTTTCGGATGTCATTGAAAACGCCCGTGTACGTTGCGGGGTTTGAACGCGGAGTGCGACCGATGGGGGATTGGTCGATGTCGATGACCTTGTCGAGATATTCAATTCCCCGGAATTTTGCAAATTTGCCGGGATGAGTTTTTGCGCCATTCAAGCTTGCGGCAAGGTGCTTATAAATTATTTCGTTTGTGAGAGAGGACTTGCCGGAGCCTGAAACACCCGTTATGCAAACAAATTTTCCAAGGGGGATTTTTACGTTTATATCCTTGAGGTTATTTTCAGCCGCGCCGATTATCTCAAGAAACTTTCCGTTTCCCGGTCTTCTCACTTCGGGAACGGGAATTTTCTTTTTTCCCGAGAGATACTGACCGGTTATGGAACGACTCTCCGAGATTATGTCGGAAAGCGAGCCGGATGCAACGATTTCGCCGCCGTGAACACCGGCACCCGGACCAACGTCAACAATATGGTCAGCGGCGCGCATGGTGTCCTCGTCGTGCTCGACGACAAGAAGAGTGTTTCCGAGGTCGCGGAGCCTTTTGAGTGTCGCAAGGAGCTTTTCATTGTCGCGCTGATGAAGACCTATTGACGGCTCGTCAAGGATATACAGAACTCCCATAAGAGACGAACCAATCTGTGTTGCAAGGCGGATTCGCTGGCTTTCACCGCCCGAGAGCGTACCTGCGCTTCGGGAGAGCGTGAGATACGAAAGTCCGACGCTCTTTAAGAATCCGAGACGCTCACGGATTTCGCGGAGGATAAGCTCCGCAATCTTTTTCTGCCTTTCGGAAAGCTCTTTTTCGACACCTTCAATGAATGAAAGCGCATCGGTTACGGACATTTCGCACATCTTTGCGATATTGATACCGCCTACGGTAACGGCAAGTGCCTCGCGGCGAAGCCTTCTTCCGCCACAGTCGGGGCAGGGGGTGTGAATCATACATTCCTCAATCTCTGCTTTTGAATATTCGCTTGCAGTTTCGTGATATCTGCGTTCAAGATTTGCAACAAGCCCTTCCCACGCCTGCGTGTAGTCGCCTTTTCCGTATGACTTGTCATAATGAAGCGGAATTTTTTCACCGCCCGTACCGTAGAGAAGCGCGTTATAAGCCGCCTCGCCGATTTCGGAGACGGGAAGCGATAAATCAAAATTATAGTGCTTTGAAAGTCCGTCATAATACATCCTCGATATCGATCCGGGAATCGGATTTCCCCAACCGGAGGCGTGAATCGCACCGTCGAGGATGGACTTTGACTTGTCGGGGATTATGCAGTCGGGATCGACGCGAAGGAGTGTGCCAAGCCCTGTGCACGTCGGACACGCGCCGTGGGGGTTGTTAAATGAAAACATTCGCGGTGTGAGCTCTTCAATGCTTATTCCGCAATCTTCGCACGCGTAATTCTGCGAAAACATAAGCTCCTCGCCGCCGATAACATCAATAAGAACGAGCCCTCCCGAGAGCTTTGATGCAGTTTCAACAGAGTCGGCAAGACGCATCATAAGACCGTCTTTTATAACGAGGCGGTCGATGATTATCTCAATCGTGTGCTTTTTGTTCTTCTCAAGCTTTATATCTTCGGACAGGTCAAAGATGTTGCCGTCAACGCGCGCTCTTACAAAGCCTGATTTCTTGGCGCTTTCAAAGACTTTTTCGTGCTCGCCCTTTCTTGCGCGGACAACAGGGGCAAGCACCTGGAATTTTGTTCCTTCAGAAAGTTGCATAACCCTGTCGCAAATCTGGTCAACCGTCTGCTGTTCAATGACCTTTCCGCAAACAGGACAATGGGGGGTACCGACTCTTGCCCAGAGAAGACGGAGATAGTCATAGATCTCCGTAACCGTGCCGACGGTTGAACGGGGATTTTTTGAGGTTGTTTTCTGGTCGATTGATATAGCGGGAGAGAGGCCTTCGATGTAGTCAACATCGGGCTTGTCCATTCGTCCGAGAAACATTCTCGCGTATGACGAGAGAGATTCAACATATCTTCTCTGACCTTCGGCATAGATAGTGTCAAAGGCAAGGCTTGATTTTCCCGAGCCCGAAAGCCCCGTAATGACGACGAGGCTGTCCCTCGGAATCTCAACATCAATATTTTTAAGGTTGTGCTCACGCGCACCCTTTACAAATATGTTTCTGTTCATTTCTTTCCATCCTTTTCGCCCTCACCGCGAAGCTCAATGATTCTGTCGCGGAGGTGTGCGGCGTATTCAAATTCGAGAAGGCGCGATGCTTCCTTCATATCGCGCTCAAGCTTTCTGATAAGCTCATCGCGTTCGCTCTTTGAAAGCTTCTTTGTGTTCTTCTGTTCTGCATCCTTTGAAATTTCAAGAAGCTCTGCGACGTTCTTGATAATCGTTTTCGGAACAATTCCGTGCTCTTTATTGTATTTATCCTGAAGCGATCTTCTGCGGTTTGTTTCGTCAATCGCGCGTTGCATTGAGCCCGTAACCGTATCGGCATACATAATAACCTTGCCGTGGTCGTTTCTTGCTGCGCGTCCCATCGTCTGAATGAGAGAGGTTTCAGAGCGCAAAAATCCTTCGCGGTCAGCATCGAGGATTGCAACGAGAGAGACCTCTGGGATGTCAAGACCTTCGCGGAGGAGGTTTATACCGACGAGAACGTCAAACGTACCAAGTCGCAAATCGCGGATGATTTCCATTCGCTCGATGGTTTCAACGTTGTGGTGGAGATATCTGACCTTTATGCCTGCGCGCTCAAGGTACGCCGTGAGGTCCTCTGCCATCTTCTTTGTAAGCGTGGTCACAAGCACGCGCTCGGATTTTTCTATGCGTGCATTTATCTCGCCGATGAGGTCGTCAACCTGACCGGTCGTCGGACGGATGTCAATTTCAGGGTCCAAAAGTCCCGTCGGGCGGATGAGCTGCTCTGCAATCTGTGCAGAACGCTCGCGTTCATATTCTCCGGGCGTTGCCGAGACATAAATAACCTGATTTATATGCTTTTCAAATTCAGAGAAGTTGAGCGGTCGGTTGTCAAACGCGCTCGGAAGACGGAAACCGTAATTGACAAGAGATTCTTTTCTCGCGCGGTCGCCTGCATACATACCGCGAACCTGCGGGAGTGTGACGTGTGACTCGTCAACGATGAGGAGAAAATCGTCGGGGAAGTAGTCCATAAGCGTAAACGGAGCGGAGCCCGGATCTCTTCCGCTTATAATGCGTGAGTAGTTCTCAATTCCGTTGCAGTAGCCAAGCTCGCGTATCATCTCAACGTCGTATTCCGTGCGCTGACGGATTCTCTGCGCCTCGATGAGCTTGTCCTCCGACTCAAAGAATTTTACCCGCTCCTCCATCTCGCAGAGCATCTCTCGGCATGCCGCGTCCATCTTTTCGGGAGTTGAAACGTAGTGGGATGCAGGGTAAATCGCAACGTGAGAAAGGTCGCGGCGTGCCGCACCCGTAACGACGTTTATTTCAGAAATCCGGTCTATTTCATCGCCGAAGAATTCAACTCTTATCGCGCTGTCACGCGAATATACGGGATAGATTTCAACCGTGTCTCCGCGAACGCGGAACTTATTTCGCTCAAAGGCGATGTCGTTTCGCTCATATCTTATTTCGACGAGCTTCTTTATGACATCGTCGCGCTCCTTCGTCATACCGGGGCGAAGGGAGATGACCATGCTTGAATAGTCTATCGGGTCACCGAGACCGTATATGCACGAAACACTCGCAACGATTATAACATCGCGTCGCTCGCCCAACGATGCAGTCGCGCTATGGCGCAGACGGTCGATTTCTTCGTTGGTAGACGAGTCTTTTTCTATATATGTGTCGGTATGCGGAATATACGCCTCAGGCTGATAATAGTCAAAGTAGGAAACGAAATATTCAACGGCATTGTCGGGGAAGAATTCGCGCATCTCCGAGCAGAGCTGGGCAGCGAGGGTTTTGTTGTGAGCGAGTATGAGAGTGGGGCGCTGAACGCGCTCAATGATGTTTGCCATGGTAAATGTCTTGCCTGAACCCGTAACGCCGAGAAGCGTCTGCTCGGAAAGCCCCAATTCAACACCCTTTGAAAGTGCATCTATTGCGGCAGGCTGATCACCCATAGGCTTGTATTCGGATTTCAAAACAAACTTATCCATAATGTTCTCTCTCATTTCGCCTTCAAATAAATCATACATAATACATTATACCACAAAAGAAGGCGTAAATAAATAGGAAAAGAGCAGATAGAAAGCATCTGCTCTTTTTGGTATTTCAGTTATGTAGATTAAAAGAATACGGCTTTTGCCTGCTCCTTGATTTCCTTTGATGCAACAAACGGAATTCTTGTTGTGTAGCCGTTTTTTGAAGCAACTATCTTGTAAGCCGGCCATACGAAGATGTCGCGGTTCCACTGGTCGATAGCGTCATTGTAAAGCTCTCTTGCGGCGGTGATTTCGCGCTGGAGATACATATTCTGCTGCATTGCATCTGCGATTTCGCGGTGAGCCTGAAGATCAGGATAGCTCTCGACCGCAACATTGATGCTTCTTGAAATGTTTTCGATCTGACCGCTTATTTCGTTGCGAGATGCCTCAATATCGCCTGTGTTTCCCGATCTGAACTTTGCGATGTTCTCAAAGGTGCTCTTGTCAAGGTCAATTGCCTTGTCAAGAAGTCGTGCACAGTTCTGGAGAACAACAACTCTCTGCTCAAGGTAGTTGTCAATCTGAGATGCAAATCTCTGAATTTTCTGCTGCAGCTGGTCAAAGTGACGCTGAGCACCGATTTTGACAAACAAGAAGATGAGACCGGGCAAAATTCCGCAAAGCCAGAGGAAGATTTCAAAAAGCACAGAGCCAAAACCGACTTTTGCGGGGATTTTTTTGCAGATGACGTTGGTGTCGAGACCTTCTTCTCTGATTTCGGGGTTGAGTTCGTCTAACTGAATTGACATTTTAATTTCTCCTTCAATTTAAGATTTGAATATACACAAGCCATCATGTCTTGCGATAACCGATTTGTTTTTTGCTGACTGACTGTCAGAAATGCTGAAGTTGTTTTGTGCGGTAAGTGGTATGTATTCGTCCCAGTCAACGGGCACGTTGTGGTAATGTCCGTCACCGCCGTAAACAGAAACGATATCCGTTCGTTTTTCGATGTCGTAGGAATATGCCGTGATGCAGGCATTGTCAACGCGGCCATCTGAGGAGAGAAAGCCTGACTTAAGGATTGCCTTGGTTTTGGAGTCGGGATGAGCAACGTCTGAAAGCTTCATGGCATTTGCTAAAACCTCATATTCCTTCATCGAATAGAGCTGTGAATAGTCGGGAATCGGTTTGAGTGAATGAACGGGCCTTTCCTGGTATGCGGGAATAGCAAGAAGCGGAGCAAAGTCGAAATAAACCGCTCTGAAGAATTCCGTGTTCTTCCGGGTGAAATTTTCTTTTATTATATCAAACGAATATGAGATGTAGTTCTCGGGCATAAGCTTCATCGCACGACCCTGACTGTGGGTGGATATAATTTTGTTCGTTCTCTTTGCTTTTATAAAATTGAAGTCATCGCCATAGCCGGTTTTTGAAACTATAAGAGCCGTCATATTCGTCTGTGCAAGCGGGGTGAAAAGTGTTCTGAACTGGACCTCGTTTGTTCGGTCAAGCGCGTCAAACAATACTTCAAAATCAGAATTTGACATACTCATAAAGTCGCCATCCGATCTTATTGCCGCATTTGTTTTGCGCTTCAGTCTGCCTTCGCCGCGCTTTATATAGCGCTCAAGAGCTTTTTCGCTCTTGCGGTCAAGATGCGAAGCATCGCGGCTGAAGTATAAATCGGGAGCACCCTGAGAACAGTAGTTAAGAACTACCTGTGTGTGATAGAAAGGTTTGGGCTTGGTAACGGTTGCGTGAAGAGTCTGCGATACGGTTCTCCTCCGGAGCTTTCCGTTGCTGTCGCGGTATGTTTCTGTCCAATGGATGGTCTTATAGCCGTGATAAGTTTCTTCACCCATCGTGTGAATGAGTTTGTTTTCAAAAAGGAATGGGTTTTCGTTGTAGTTTCCCGAAAGAACATCAAGCGTTGACTGCTCGCAGTTATCACAATCGTCAAAATCATAATTGAGCCTCATATCAGCTTCCTGCTTCGAAGAAAAGTGTGAAGCAAAGGAAATGAGCGGAATTGTCTGCTCAATCAGGGTAAGGCAGTCTCTGTCCGTAAAGAGGGAATTGAGAGGAAGCATCTGTTTGTTTGCTTCTTCAAGAAGCTCGGCAATCTTCTTGTCAGAGTCTGCGATATTTTCGCGCATCTCTTTTATTTTCGGTGTCGTCTTCTTCACAACAACGGGAATCAATACGAGAGATATGCACATCATAACCCTTAAAAAACGCATCCAGTTGAATTTTCTCTTGAGCTTTATAAGGGCTTCACTGTATTTTCTATGCATATCAACGGTTTTGCGGTTTTCTTCAACATCAACTCCGGATTTTTTTAAAAGATCTTCGAAAAAACGGTTAACATTATCATTATGGAGATTGAGAAACTTCTTTTCATACTCCTCAAGCGGATTGAATATAACGGAATCCATATCTGTGCTCCCCCCCTTTTTTCTACATTATACAACAATAGCCATTCAAAGTAAATAAGCGGTCAGATGATAAGCATAAAGCCTGTAAGTATAATTAAAAATGCGAAGTTAAAAAGCGAAAATTTAACTATATAGCTTTTGGTTTTTCCCGGATTGTGCCTTGTATATTCGCGGAAAGTAATGAGGCTTGCGAGAGATGAGATAAGTGTTCCGACGCCGCCGATGTTTACGCCGACGAGAAGAGAAGGGTAGTCTGCTGTGAATTGCGAGAGCAAAATTGCTGACGGAACGTTGCTTATAAACTGACAGGAAATAACGGAGAAAAGCAGAGTGCTCTTTTCAAGAAGAGACGACAAGAGTGTATTGACCGCATCAATTCTCGACATATTTCCTGCAAATATAAAGAAGAAAACAAAGGTAAAAAGAAGCGGATAATCAACTGCACGGAGCGCAGGTCTGTCAATAAACAAAAGAACCGCAGGAATGATGATAAGGCCTACGACATACGGGATTTCCCTGAACACTATCGCAATTGAAAGTGCAAAGAGGATAAGATAAATTATAGCTCTCTTTTTGTTGAGGCGCACCTTCTCGCCGGGGAGAAGAAGCGGCTCGGGTTTTACAAAAACAATACAGCAGACCGTGATAAGAAAAACCGAGAGAAGAAAAGGAAGAGCCATAATCTTCATAAACTCAAGGTTTCCTATATTGAACTTTGAATAGAGAAAAAGATTCTGCGGATTTCCGAACGGAGTGAGCATACCGCCGAGATTTGCAGCAATGTTCTGCATAATGAACGTAAACGCCATATACTTCTCCATCGAGGTCTGCGTAAGAACGAAATATCCAAGCGGAAGAAAGGTAATCAGCGCCATATCATTTGCAATAAGCATAGAGCCGATGAAGGTGATATACACAAGCGCAAGCACGCTCATCCGTGCGTTTTTGAGGATAAGTACTATTCTCTGTGCAAGGATATAGAAAAAGTGAATGTTGCGGAGTGCACAGACAACTGCGAGCACGCAGAAAAGACAAGCGAGAGTTTTGAAATCAAAATATCCGATATATTCCTTGTCGGGCGGGATGATGAAGCTTGTTATTAACGCCGCTGAAAATGCAATGAGCACAACGGCGTTTTTCTTCATGAAATCAAAAAGCTTATTCGGTTTTTCTTTTGTTGAAAGAGTTGTCATAAGAAACATCCTTTAAATTTCTAAAACTGCCTCGGCAACGCGAATGCCGTCAACCGCGGAGGAGAGGATTCCACCTGCATAGCCTGCGCCCTCACCGCACGGATAGAGACCGGAGAGAGAGGACACGCATTTTTCGTCTCTTAAAATTCTCACAGGTGAGGACGAGCGCGTTTCGGGAGCTGTCAGCACGGCGTCGCCCTTTGAAAATGCGCGGATTGAAGATGAAAACGATGAAAGCCCCGCGCGGAGGGATTCCGAAATGTAGTCGGGGAAGAGCTCTGCAATATTCTGCTCGGAAACACCCGGCAAAAACGAAGGAGAAACTTCGCCAAAGCCTGTTTTCCTTCCGGTGAGAAAGCCCTCCACCGTCTGGGCAGGTGCACGGTAATTTCCTCCGCCGAGAGAAAACGCCGCCTTCTCGATTTTTCTCTGCATAGAAACACCTGCAAGCGGATCATCGCCGCCGAAATCCTCGGGTGAGATGCCGACTAAAAGTGCGCTGTTTGCGTTATCCTTATTTCGCGCAAAAAGGCTCATTCCGTTTGTAACAAGCCCACCCTCTTCGCTTGATGCGTTGATGACTTCACCGCCCGGACACATACAGAAGGTATAAACTCCGCGTCCGTTTGTGAGATGTGTTGAAAGTTTATAGTCTGCCGCACCGAGTGCGGGATGTCCTGCAAATTTTCCGTAGCGGCAGATGTCGATATCGCGCTGAAGATGCTCGATTCGCACACCCATCGAAAACGGTTTTTGAGTTATATTGACGCCCATATCGCGGATATGCAGAAAAACATCGCGCGCCGAATGACCTACCGCGAGAATTACGGAATCCGTCTCAAAAACAAGCTCCTTGCCGTTTGAAACACACGAAATTGCAGAGAGTCTGCCGCCGTGAGTATGGATTTTTGTAAGGCGCGTGTTGAAATAAACCTCGCCGCCGAGTTTTTTTATCTCTTCGCGGATGCCCGACACAACCTTCGGGAGATTATCCGAGCCGATGTGAGGATTTCTGATATACATTATCTCAGCCGGTGCACCGTGGGAAACGAAGGTCGAAAAAACTTCAAACCGACGTCTGTCGTGCGTTCCGGAGTTTAGCTTGCCGTCAGAGAATGTGCCGGCACCGCCCTCGCCGAACTGAACGTTTGATTCAGTGTCGAGTATGCCGTTTTTATGAAAGTCTGAAATCTTTTTTGCGCGCTCATCAACCGAATCTCCGCGCTCAATTAAGATGGGCAAAGCACCGTGGCGCGCAAGTGTCAGCGCCGCAAAAAGCCCTGCAGGACCTGCGCCCACAACAACGGGGCGTTTTGCGGGCATTTGCGGAGTCGGAAAAGCCCGTTTTTCGGGCGCGGGAACAAGCTTTATGTCGCGGCGCTTTGCGCGTGCGACTATGTCGCGCTCGTTTTCTGAAAGTGAAAGCTCGACGGAGAAGACAAAATGAACATCCGTCTTATCGCGCGCATCAACTGATTTTTTAACTATTTTAAGCTCGCGTATTTTCTGCGGCGGAATCTTTAAGATGCTTGCCGCGCGCGAATATAGCTTTTTTTCATCGCTGTCAAGCGAAAGCTTTATGTTTCCTATCTGTATCATAACAATTTTCCTTTGCAAATACACATTCTACCAATTATATATTATATCAAATACAGATTTAGTTGTAAATAAAAAACTCCCGAAGCAATTTGCTTCGGGAGTCGGTTTCAGAAATTAATCTTCGGGGTAGAATATTGCGCGTGCTTCTGCAAGATCGTGGATAGACCGGAGGTGCTTATCAAGCATATCCGGAGTTGTTGAGAACCACGGTGCTGTGATGTAGCCGAGGATTGTAGCTTCGGGAGCATTGTCGCGGAAGTGCTCGACAAGGTCCTGATGGTTCCACTTGCACTCATTGAATACCGATGCACACGGAACATACTTGTATCCGAGCTCTGCGTTCGGGATAGCCTGAGCGTGGAAGCGCTCGAAGAACGGATCCTCCTCAACATACTTTATGTCCTTGCCTGCAAAATCGCCTGAAGAATAGTATGCGGCGGTCTGGGTGTTAACGGTAATCGGAGTGAAATGCTCCTCGCGGAAAGCATTGTAATGATACGGAGAAAGAATCATATCGCGTGCAGCGAAGTGCTTGCGGTATTCTTCCGGATGCTCAAAGAGCCAGTTGTGCCAGATCCACGGAGTTGAGCCGTGCTTTCTTACACAGTCAACGAGGAAGTGAAGATCCTTCCAGATAAGGTTGCCCTGACGGTAAACAACGAGATCCTGGGATTTTGCAAATTCAAAGGATTCCTCGTCCATACCGAGGTGGAAGTATGTCGGATTGTCAAAAACCTCACAGACCTCATCAATTAAGTCTTCGCAGACCTTGTAGTATACGCTTGTTGAAAGCATATGCTCATATTCGCCGAGCCACTGGTCGTGAACTGCTGCAAAGTTGAGTTTCGGTATAAGCGTGATTCCCTTTGCTTTGCACTTTGCGATTTCCTCGCGCATTCTCTCGTGAGACCATGCGCCCTCAACCGAAATTTCGGGATGGCTCTTGTACTGAAGTCCGTCAGCAACGTCTAAAACGATGGTATCGATGCGGTTTTTTTCACACTCGTCAAGGATTGTGTTCCATGTGCCGTCGTCCCATTCCTTGAAGTTATCCTTTTTTCCCCACATATTCATTGTGAGGTGAAGCATAAGTGCCCACATTCTTTTTGGCATAATAATTTCTCCTTAAATTCGTGTTTCGGCAACCTGCGGTTGCAATTTTGTTCATAGTATCATACGAAAAAATCAAAGTCACACTTTGAAAATTATTTAAACGGTAAAATAATCAGTCCTCGGGGAAGAACTTGCGGCGTGCATCGTCAAGGCTCTTTAATGAGTCGATGTAGAAATCGAGCTTTTCAGACGGAAGTGCAAACCACGGAGCTGTCATAAAGCCGAGAATGCTGTCCTTTGATACATTATCCCTGAAGTATTCGAGTGTGTCATCGTGGTTGCATTTGCAGTTGAAACAGAGTGATGCGCAGGGAACGTACTCAAACCCGTATTCCGCATTCGGAATCATCTGCTCGTGATATGTAAGGAAGAACGGGTCTTCTTCAACGTATTCAAGATTCATTTCTGCAAAAATGCCCTTGGTGTAATAGTTTGTGTAGAGCTTGCTGCTTGCAATGGGAGTGAAGTGCTCCTTCTTGAATGCGTAATAATGCCACGGGGAGATGATAACCTCATCCGTTGAGAAGAGGCTCTTGAACTTTTCGGGGAAGTAGAAGAGGTTGTCGTGCCAGATCCACGGCTTTGCACCCGTCTCCTTTACGCAGTCAACGAGGTAGCGGAGGTCGTGGAAGAGAAGATCCTTTTGTCTGAAGATGACGAGGTCTTCTGACTCTGCGTGGCCGTGGTCCTCTTCATCCATGCCGAGGTGGATGTATTCGGGATTTTCAAAAAGCTCTGAAACTTCGTTTATAAGGTCCTTGCAGACCTTGTAATACACGCTTGTCGAGAGCATCTGGTGATACTCTCCGAGCCAGTTGTCGTGAGCAGCTGCAAAGTTGAGCTTCGGGATGATTGTGATGCCCTTTGCCTTGCACTTTGCAATTTCCTCGCGAACTCTCTCGTGAGACCATGCGCCACGCACTGAAATTTCGGGGTGGCTCTTGTACTGAATACCGTCACCAAGGTCGAGAACGATTGTGTTGATACGGTATTTTTCGCATTCATCGATGAGTTTGTCCCAGGACTTGTCATCCCAGTACATATAATCGCCCTTGCTTCCCCACATATTCATCGTAAGGTGAACGAGGGTTGACCACATCATTTTCCTTGACATAATAAATTCTCCTTTTTAAATTAGTCTTCGGGGTAGAACATGCGGCGAGCTTCATCAAGCTCGCGGACTGACTTGATGAGAAGGTCGAGGTGTTCCGGTGTCGTTGCATACCACGGAGCCGTCATATAGCCCTGGATGCATCCGTCGGGAGCATTGTCGCGGAAGTGCTCGACGATGTCCTGATGGTTCCACTTGCATTCGTTAAATACCGATGCACACGGCACATATTTGTATCCGAGACGCGCATTCGGAAGAGCCTGCTCGTGGAAACGGATGAAGAACGGGTCTTCTTCAACCCAATTGATTACCTTGCCCTCAAAATCGCCTGATGTGTAGTAAACATTTGTCTTTGTGTTGATGGTAATCGGGGTAAAATGATCCTCGCGGAATGAGTTATAGTGCCACGGTGAGATGATGCACTCATCCGGAGAGATGTGCTCTTTGAACTCTTCGGGGAAAACGAAGAGCGGGCAATGCCAGATCCACGGGGTTGCACCGTTTTTCTTTACGCAATCAAAGAAGAACTTGATGTCGTGCATAAGAAGGTCGGGAAGACGGAGCGAAAGAAGCCCATTCTTCTGATTTTTCACCATTCCGAGATACTCCTCGTCCATAGCGACGTGGATGTATTCGGGATGGTCGAAAACCTCTGCAACTTCGTCTATAAGGTCTTTGCAAACCTTGTAGTATATGCTCGTTGAGAGCATACGCTCGTATTCGCCGAGCCACTGGTCGTGGGTTGCCGAGAAGTTGAGCTTCGGGATGATTGTGATTCCCTTTGCCTTGCACTTTGCAATTTCCTTACGCATCTTCTCCTGAGACCATGCGCCCTCTATTGCGAGCTCGGGATGGCTCTTGTATTCCATACCGTCGCCGATATCAAGGATGATAGTGTTGATTCGCGCTTTTTCGCACTCGTCGACAACGCGATTCCAGGTATCTTCATCAAACTCAAGAAAATTATCCTTTTCGCCCCACATATTCATCGAGAGGTGGAGAAGAATAGCCCACATTCTTTTATTCATAATAAATTCTCCTTTTCACAAAGAAAACTTGGCAATAAAACGCCGTATTTGAGTGCATCGTATCATATAAAAAACTTAAAGTCAATAACATTTCTGAAAATATTTTACGAAAAATTTCAGCAAAAAGTATTGACAGGGAAAATATACCGTGTTACAATGCAACTGTATTAACACACTTAATACAGTTTAGGGGTGATAATGTGATTAAAATTGATTACAGAGACGCAAGACCTCTCCACGAGCAGATAACGCAGGGAATCCGCGAGCTCATCATCTGCGGAGCATTGGTGGAGGGTGAGGCGCTTCCGTCTGTCCGCGACCTTGCAACGAGCCTCACGGTAAATCCAAACACCGTTCAGAGAGCGTTCAAAACGCTCGAGGCGGAGGGGTTCATCTACAGCATCCGCGGCAAAGGGAGCTTCGTGTCCGAAGGGCCCGATGCCGACAGAAAAACAATTAACGCACTTTATGCGCATCTCTCGGAAATTGTGCGCGAGCTTAAATTCTACGGTGAGCGCGATGAAAAGATAATTGCCGCGACAGAGAAAATCTTAAGAGAAGGGGAGGAGAAAAATGATTAAGGTAGCAGGTGTTATAAAAAACTTCGGAGATTTCCGCGCACTTGATGCGCTTGATATATCCGTGCCGAAGGGCAGCATCTACGGTCTTATAGGACCTAACGGTGCGGGCAAAACGACCATAATAAATCATCTCACGGGAGTTTACCGTGAGGATGAAGGAAGTATCACGATAGACGGTGAGAAGGTGTGGGAAAATTCGTCTCTCAAGCAGAGAGTTCTTTGCATAAACGATGAGTGGTATTTCTACCCGAGCTACACGACAAAGGAAATGGCACTTCTCTATGAGAGAATGTATAAAAACTTCAGCCGTGAGAGATATGAAAGGCTCGGTGAGATTCTGCCCATTGACGAAAACCGTCAGATACGCAGGTTTTCAAAGGGTATGAAAAAGCAGATAGCATTCCGCCTTGTTCTCTCGTGTATGCCGGAGGTGCTCATCCTCGATGAGCCTCTTGACGGTCTTGACCCTGTTATGCGAAAGCAGATTATGAACATAATAATTTCCGACGTCGCGGAAAGACGGATGACGGTGCTCGTATCGTCGCACAACCTCCGCGAGCTTGAGGACATCTGCGACCACGTCGGCATAATCCACAAGGGAAAGACAGTAATCGAAAAGCCGCTTGAGGATTTAAAGGGAAACATCTGCAAAATCCAGATGGCATTTCGCGGAGAATTTCCGAAAGAGCTTGAGGAGCTTGGAATGCTGCACAAATCAAAGCTCGGCTCGGTCTATACGGTAATCGTAAAGGGCGACTGCAACGCCTTTGAAGAGGTTGCAAGAAAGTATGAGCCACTTGTTTTTGACAGAGTAAGTCTTACTCTCGAAGAAGTTTTCATTTATGAGTTGGGAGGTCTGGGGTATGATTTCAAACAAGTCATTTTTTAACGGTGCGATATTTAAAAACAACTTAAAGCGATTTAAGTGGGGAAGCATCCTCTACGGCATCGCGCTCTTCTTTGCGGTTCCGTTTATGCTTTTCATAACAAACTACGAGATGCTTTTGAGAAGATATCCCATTGACGGCTCGGGAGCACCCATACTTTTTTCGGATTACATAATAATTCCGGCACTTCTTGCGATAGCGATTCCGACGGTTGCGGCGGTGCTCATCTTCAACAACGTTCATTCAATACGTCAGAGTATATTTGTTCATTCGCTCCCGCCTACAAGGAGAGAGAACTATGTGTCCGACGTTCTGTCAGGGCTTGTTATGATGGCACTTCCCGTCATTGCAAACGGCATAATCCTCCTCATAATGAGCTTTTCAAAATACGGCGAGCTTATGACGATATCATCCGTCATCTACTGGATATTTTTAAACCTTTCGATAATCTTTGTTATGTTTTCCGTTTCAACCGCAACGGCATTTCTGACAGGTAACGCCGCAGTACACATCGGTCTTAACGCGTTTGTCCACGTGCTTCCGCTTCTTGTTGCACTTCTCGTTGCGGTAATAAGCGAGAAGTTCCTCTACGGTTTTATGGTGTCGGACAACTTCGTTGCAAACAAGATAATGGAGAACACACCGCTTGTCTGGCTTTTTGCAAAGGCGATAAACTACCGCGCAGAGGCGCTGATGTTTAAAAGCATTATGTTCTGGGTGTTTGTCGCGATGAGTGTGGCATTCTACGTCGCAGGATATGCGCTTTACCGCGTGAGGAAAATGGAGCTTGCGGGCGATGTGTGCGCGTTTGAGGTCTTCAAGCCGATTTTTAAGTACACCGTAACGGCGGCAGTTTCGATAATCGTTTTTTCAATCCTTGTCGAAACGGGTATTGCAGACGGCTTTGCCTACTTTGAAACGGCGGTTGCGGCGGCGATTGCGTATTTCATATGTGAAATGCTCATAAATAAGAGCTTCCGCGTATTCCATAAATATAAAGGCCTTCTCGTTTTCTTTGCAGTCGCGGCGGCAATTCTCCTCTTTGTCGCAAACACCTCGGTGTTCGGTTTCGAAACAAGAGTCCCCGAATTTTCGGAGGTTGAGAGTGCAGCGGTCCACGAGAGTTACCGCTACGATAACATACTTGTTTCCGACGATAAGCTCATTTCCGACGTAATCGAAATTCACGGAAAGGTAACGGAAAATATTCCGCGAAAGGTTGAGCGTGTTTACGAGGACGGCAGAAGCTTCTATGTTACATATAAGCTCAAAAACGGAAAAATCCTCCGCCGAAACTACATAGTTGATGCAGACACCTGCTACGGTGCTCTTTCAAAGATGTATGAAAACACGGAATATAAAATGAAGATAACGTGCTTTGATGAGCTCAATACAGAGAATGTAAAAAGAGTTGAGCTTCGCCTTGATTCTGCAAGCACGATATATAACGCAACCTGCGAAGGAGATGAAGCGCGCGAGCTTATCGCGGCACTTGAGAAAGACATAAAAGCTCTTTCGTATACCGAAATGAGCCGCGGAGATTCGCTTCTGAGTCTCAGGGTTGAGGTAAACTGCACATACGAGGAAAACGCAAGGCTTCATATATTCAAACAAAGCGAAGATGAAAAAGAGCTTATGCAAATGATGCCCGAGGACTATAAATATATGATGAGAACCTTTGGCATCACCATAAACAAAAACTTTAAAAATACGTTTGAGGTCCTCAAACGAACAGGGCATTACGACGAGCTTCTCACTCAGGCATCAAAGGCTGTGTGGATTTGCAAGACACCTGTGATGTGCATTGACGGTGTGTATACCTTCAACGGAGAAACTAAAAATGAAGACGATTTCATAATCTCGGGTGAGGACTGCGTACAGCTCTATTCGGTTGACGGAAGACAGGTTGTCGAGGATATGGTTTATGCAAACCGCACCAAAGCCCAAAACGGAAATAACTACTTTGTCTTCCTCTATTCGGGCGCCTTGTTTAAAGAGAGAATGCGTCCGTATGACTCACTCGTCATAAACGAAAAGGATATTCCCGAATACCTCAAAAAATATTTAAATTCCGATATGAACTTATAAGAAATACGGCACATCTCAAAAAAGAGATGTGCCGCATCTTTTATTTATGGCCGTTAATTGCAGATTTTATGTAACTATATGCCTTGTCGCGCTCTTCCCTGAAATTGTCGACTGTTATGGGGGTATCTTCCGTTATCATTTTGTTTTCTTCATCTATGTATAGCGGAACAAACTTAAGGCTCTTTCCGCACGCGCGCTTATACATTTGCCCGAGAAGGAGAAATCCGTCGTACAGCTCGCTTTCCGTTTTGTATCCTGCAGCATAGTCTATGTCGGGATAGACTATCACGCTCTCACCTTTTTTCAGATACGAAAGTGAGCTCCGAAGCGTCTGCAGAGAGTTCCCGGTTGCTCCCCTATAAACGGGAATCGCCTTTATTGAGTTCATCAAAGGTGGAACGAGGCAGCTTGCAAGATACACCCACGGACGGTGTTTTTTCTTCTTTTTGTCATCGTGTCCCTTAAAGGTAACTTGCGTGTATTGTCTGTAGCACTCGCGCCTGTCAAAGAAAAGGCCGAGGACCATCGGGTGAATGTGAAAGTTTATGCGGACGAGTGTCGTAATCGGACCGTGCATTCGCAGGTGTCTGCAAACGTACACCATGGGCTCTTCTGGCGGCACAACAGAGCTTCTGTATCCTTTCGTAAGCATCTTTAAAAGCCACCGCACGAAAGTAACGTAAGGACCGTAGAACTGATTTGTGTAATTTTCCCGAAATACCCAGAAACGTTGTATCTGATAGCTGAAGAATGAAAGAATGAGATCTCCCGCAATCTTCATAGGAGTCATCGGAAGACCGAGCACGTTTCCGAACAGGAATATAAGACCGTATGATGCCGATAACTGGCAGAGCCATAGAATGTAGTATCTGTATATGGATTTTTTGCTTTTTCCATTGAACACATACTTTCGGTTGAGAAAGAAGTTGAGCAGGGAGGATGAGATTCTTGCAACCACCGTGGCGATGAGGGTGTTTATCGCGCTTATGTCGCCGAGAATAACGGAGGAGAGCAAAAAGAATATTACCGCATCAAAAATTGTCGAAAGAAGCGAGGAGAGGATATACAAATTGAGGTTTTTAAAGGTTACGCCGACGATCTTTACGCTGTCGCGAATCGCCTTGAAGTGGGAGGTGTGATCCTTCGGGTCATCGGGATAAATCGTTCTTATGGGAACCTCGGAAATGGGGATGCTGTTTCGCTGACAGTATATAAGCTTCTCCATTTCATATTCAAACCGGTTTCCGCGAACCAATAAAAACTGCCTTGCAAGCCCGACGGAAAAACCGCGAAGTCCAGTTTGCGTATCGCGGAGATCAATTCCGTAAAGCAGGCGGAACATTCTGCGGATATTTGTATTTCCTGCTTTGCTCTTTTTCGGAACATTCGGAAGATCAAAGTTTCTTGAGCCGAGTATAAGTGCATTCGGATGTGCGCTTGCGGCGGATGCGACCTTCACAATATCTTCAAGGCTGTGCTGTCCGTCGCAGTCGGCAGTAACGCAGACGAAGCTGTCATCATATGTCTCCGTGCAGTATCTGAACGCCTCTTTAAGTGCATAGCCCTTGCCCTGATTTTCTCCGTAGGTTATGTACCTTGCTTTTTTCAAAGCTTCGATTTCTTTGAAAATACCGTCATATTCAGGTCCGCTTCCGTCGTTCACAACGACGAGCGCCGCTGCAAATTCAGTTACTTTTTTTGCATAGTCGACAAATTCCCTTGTCGGCTCATATGAAGGGATGATGACGATAAGTTTTTCTGCGTTCATAGAATCAGATCCTTTTCGTTATAAGACTTCGGACGGTTATTTTCCGATGATATAATTCTTTGAGTATCATAAGTCAATATGTCGCAGGATATGTCGGAACATTTCAAGAGGTTTCCGGTTATAGTCGGAAAGCGAAACGGAAAAGCGCGGTGATGATTTCTGAGTAATGCAGATTTTTTTGTCAGAAAGTCTTAAAACTGCACCATTTTGTGAAAGCTCCGGTATCTCACCCGATATGAGTCTTTCAATTTCGCGGTACAGCATAAGCTCTTTTCCGGATGACAGCGAAAGCTCCGAGGTTTTGCGCGCGTTCTTAAGCAGAAATAATGAGGTGTTAAGGTTTATAAAATCGTCGCAGTCGGAATGTATCGGAGAAGAAAGCGTTTTCCACTCTTTTATTTCAAAGCGATAATACATCTCATCGCTCATCCGCGGGATTTCTGAAATTTCAGACCTCTTGACGAGTGAATAGCTTTTAATCTCTCCGTAATAGCGTATGCACGAGTTGTCGGAAAATTTGTGTTTTGACTGATAAATCGCAATATAATCAATCGGAAAATCTCCCGAATGAAGACGGATGGCGGGGATGTGGTAGAAATTCTTTGAAATCGCAATATCGAGCTGTTCGGGGCCTCTGAGCGTGCCGACAAGAACACGAAGCTTTTCGTCGACAGATGCGCTGTCCGTCTTTTTGCAGATAAGCGCAATAATCTGCGCCGAGAGGATAACCGTTATAACTGAATATAAGATTTTCTCAAGCGGGATATATGAAAGAGAAAGCGCAAGAACTGTTATATCTGTTGCGAGGTATATGTATTTTATGTTTGTGCGAAAGAGCTTTGAAAGGCTCATGGCAAGCGCATCGTCTCCGCTTGGCGCACCGCCTGCGCGCACGGAAAGACCGACACCAACGCCAACGAATACGGCACCCAGTATCGCGGCAAGAATCGGATTTTCCGCAATTCCGGGAAACAGGGGCGTAAACCTCTCAAAAATTGCATAGAACAGCGAAAAGCTGCCGCCTGCAAAGGCAGAATAGCAAATGAAGCCTGAACCGAGGGCCTTAAATCCTACAAAGTAACACAATGCATTGAGAAAGATCCCCGACACCGCGGGAGAAATCATAAAGTGGTGTTCAAGCAAAAGTGTGAGTCCAAGAACTCCGCCCTCGGTTATGTCTGCAACCGAATGTATGTTATAAAGGCCGAATGCGAGGATCATCCCTCCGAGTGCAGAAAGAAGACATAGTCGCGGTTTGATGCGGAAAGACATAGAAAACAACTCCAAAATAAATGTATATGCGATAATATAATTATATTATCGGAGGAGAGTTTTGTCAAATAATGACAAATCCGGAAACGCACGTCCGAAATTTGCAATAAAATATTGATTTTGGGAGAAAATTGGAATATAATAATATAATCTTAGTTGCAGACTTGAGGAATGATTATATGGTACACGAAAATATTCTCGAGGCGATGGGTAATACCCCGATAGTCAGACTCGCTCGCCTCTGTGAGCCGGGCGCGGCGGAAATCCTCGTCAAGGTAGAGGGGCTCAACGTCGGTGGCTCAATAAAAACAAGAACGGCATACAATATGATTTGCGACGCTGAAAAGAAAGGTCTTATCGGACCTGACACAATAATCGTCGAGCCGACAAGCGGAAACCAGGGAATAGGTCTTGCTCTCGTCGGCGCGGTGCGTGGGTATAAGACGAAAATCATTATGCCCGACTCCGTAAGTGAGGAGAGAAGAAAGCTCGTTGAGCACTACGGTGCAGAGGTTATCCTCGTTCACGATGCGGGAAACATCGGTGCGTGCATCGAGGAGTGTTTAAATCTCGCTCTCCGTATGCGCGAGGAGGATGAAAACGTCTTCGTTCCGCAACAGTTTGAAAATCCCGCAAACCCCGAGATCCAACGCACACAGACTGCACGCGAGATTTTAGAGCAGGTGAATGGTCCGATTCACGGCTTCTGTTCAGGCATCGGAACGGGTGGAACAATCACGGGCATCGGTGAGGTTTTAAAAGAAGCAAATCCCGATATGACAATCTGGGCGGTTGAACCCGAGCACGCGGCGATTCTGTCGGGCGGTTCTATCGGAACTCACGTTCAGATGGGCATCGGAGACGGTCTTATCCCCGAAATTTTAAACTGCGACATCTTTGACGATATTTGCATAGTCAAAGATGAAGAAGCTATACATACCTCAAAAGAGCTTGCCTCAAAAGAGGGTATTATGTGCGGCATATCAAGCGGAACAAACGTTGCAGCTGCGATAAAGCTTGCGCGCGTTCTCGGAGAGGGAAAAACTGTTGTAACAGTGCTTCCCGATACGGCAGAGAGATATTTCTCAACACCGCTTTTTGAATAAACGAAAGAAAACAGGAGGAATTACTATGCAGAACAATGTACGCCCCGAAACAATGGAACGTATAACAACACCTGCCCTTGCAGAAGCATTCATCGAAGAGCAGGTAAAGGCAGTAAGAGAACAGGTAGGAGACAAAAAAGTTCTTCTCGCGCTCTCGGGTGGAGTTGATTCATCCGTTGTTGCGGCTCTTCTCATAAAGGCTGTCGGCAAGCAGCTTGTTTGCGTTCACGTCAACCACGGTCTTATGCGCAAGGGCGAGAGCGAGCAGGTTATTGAAGTTTTCGGCAAGGAGCTTGACGCAAACCTTATCTACGTCGATGCAACAGACCGTTTCCTTGACCTTCTCAAAGATGTTGCAGACCCCGAGCAGAAGCGAAAGATCATCGGTGGCGAGTTCATCAAGGTTTTTGATGAAGAGGCGGCAAAGCTTGAAGGCATAGAGTTCCTCGCACAGGGCACAATCTACCCCGACATTCTCGAGAGCAACAAGGCTAAAGAGAGTGGAAAGCCCGTAAAATCACACCACAACGTCGGCGGTCTTCCGGACGATATGGCGATGGAACTTGTCGAACCGGTAAAGCTTCTTTATAAGGATGAAGTGCGCGTAGTCGGTGAGGCGCTCGGTCTTCCGCATGCTATGGTTTACCGTCAGCCGTTCCCGGGTCCGGGTCTCGGTGTCCGTTGCCTCGGCGCAATCACACGCGACCGTCTCAATGCTCTCCGCGAGGCAGACGCAATCCTCCGCGAAGAGTTTGACAACTGCGGACTTTCAGAGAGTGTATGGCAGTACTTCATCGCAGTTCCGGATTTGAAGAGCGTAGGTGTCCGCGACCATATGAGATACGAGGGATGGCCGGCAATCATCCGCGCTGTCAATACAACCGATGCGATGGTTGCAACAATCGAGGAGATTCCGTATGCTGTCCTCCATAAGATAACAGACCGTATCACTCACGAGGTTGAGGGCATCAACCGAGTTCTCTACGACCTCACACCAAAGCCAATCGGCACAATCGAGTGGGAATAATTTCAGAGGCCGAAAAAAGCCTGTAATATCAAGGATTTTCGAACTTTTGATGCCGTTCGTGGCAACAAAATGGCAACATTTT
>JAZTYJ010000006.1:0-34425 GCA_045636865.1 Eubacteriales bacterium | reverse complement strand
ATATTAAATCTGCTAAGAAGCGCGTTGAACTTACAAAGGTCTATGCAGCTCGCAACCAAGCCGCCAAGTCGCAGCTTAAGTCATCACTCAAAAAGTGCGAGGCCGCTATCGAGGGCGGCATCGACGCTCCGGCAGCTTACAATGCTGCAGCACAGAGCATTGACACTGCAGTTCGTAAGGGTCTTATCCATAAGAACTGCGCAGCTCGCAAGAAGAGCCGTCTTGCAAAGAAAGCTAACGCTGCTCAGTAATTGAATAGTTCAATTTAACATAAAAAAGTCTGCATTCATTTGCAGACTTTTTTATGTTCATCAGCAAACAGAGCAAGGGGAAAACCCTTGCTCTGTTTGTTTTTGAGGTTTATGAATAGTCTGCTAAAACTGTAAGGTTGTTTTCTTTTGCGAAAGTAAGAAAATCAAAAATGAGCTTGTATGCTTCCATTGTTTCATCACCCAAATCCATTTTTTTATCCTTATACAAAAGAAGGTCGTTTATATACTCATCAATATTCTCCATTTCTACTTCTACGCCACAATAAGTTCTCACCTCTTCGTGAAAATCACGAGTAAAACCTTTCCATGTATCTCCGTTGACTCGTGATGGTCTGTGGATATCATCTAAAAATCCATCCCAAATATGTATATACAGTTTTGGATACTCTTTTATCGAAAGGGTGAGATCGTGTTCTCCATAAAATCTTTCATCATAGAATGTCTCGTTGCAAATAAACCTTTCTAAATTATTCATTAAATATTCCTCCTATTCTTGGACTGATATGTCCCAGTCTCAACAGTTCTTTTTGTTCGGGTGTGCGATTTAGCTTATGTTTTCTTCCATTCTACCACATATTACGCGCGTACGCAAACAGAGCAAGGGAAAACCCTTGCTCTGTCCGGTTATGTTGTGGTTTAGTGAGAAAACTACAGATTTTTGTATTTTTCTATTATGTTGAAATCCTCTACAACATAACTACCATCATTAATTTCGTTTAGCCTGTTTATAAGCTTTGTCAAAAGATCAATCATAATATACTTGTCTTTTTTTTCTGCTTCTTCATCAAAGAAACATGCTTGGCCATTGTAATCAAACTTATAATATCCGGTATATCGCTGACCACACTCTCGGTTCAACTCTCGTATAATAGGATCATTATTTACTATTTCCACTTCTGTGAAAGGTTCTCCCGTTTCGATATCGCTAAGCCATATAGGACCTTGAAGAAAATCAAGCATTATCTTTATTGTTTCTTTTTTCATTTTTTTCGTCTCCTCATTAATTTTTTAAAATTCGAAATCCCTATTGGATATGCTGATGATATAAAACCATTTGTTCCAACTCCTGTTAGCAGATAGAATTCTCCGTTATAGTAATATATCCTTTCATATCCCATGCGATTTTTTACCGGTTTTAACACGTTACTCACAACATCACCTTCTGAAATAACTTTTTTTAAAAACATAGGGACTTCTTCTCGGCTTATTCCTGCTGCATCCTGAAAATTTTTTGCATGTCCGGGGGTAATTCCATTACCATCTAAAGTATGTATAAGACCCGCCCTTGGATTTCCCTTTTCAAGCCAAATCGTCTGTCCTGTTTTGTCTTTTGTTACAAACAAAACATCTTCTACTGTTAAGTTCACTTTTTCATCTAACAGTTGCTTTAGTAAGATTTTGTCTTCTTCCGGCAAATTCATCATTTCAAATGATGAATCATTCTCGGGCGGAACTTGCCACATCTCTGTATTCATCCTGTTTGCATCAGCGAACCGTGAATAGAGATTTGCACCGCTGCCCATTATGGCATCGGATATAGCTCCTTGCGCCGCTGCGACTATCGGCTCTTTTACAAAAAACTTGATCAACGCTTCTTTTTCTGCTTCTTCACGCGTTATCATTTTTTCTTCGCAAAGTTTCGAGATATACTGTTGATAGTCTGATTTATCTCGCATTATCGCCATATCTGACAACGTGCTCGAAAGATTAGATAAAAGCTCTTCTCCTGCGCCTATTCCGCTATGTTTCGCAATAGAAGAGAGCACAGCCTTTAAGCTTTCTTTTTTTCATTTTTTGCGATTTTAAACAAATTGTCAAGCGGTAGTTTTTCAGTTATCGCTTCTATTGCTCCCGCTGCAGTTCCAAGAGCCAAAGCTCGTTCTGTGTCAACGCCTCGTTCTAATGCATCAAAGGTTGTTTGACCTGCCGTATCAAGTCCTGATGCTATTAGCATACCGGTAGGTCCAAACATCAGCTTTGATGTGCTTCGACCAAGAGAAAGACCTGTATTGGCTAAAAAACGAGCAGTATCACCAAAGCCTTCTTCACCACCCGCTGCATCATATGCTTTATCCGTTACTCCTGCTTGTGCTTGATTTGAGAGATGTGCTCCACGATATGCCAAGCTGTTTTTGTCTATCGGTATGTATTCCTCGGAAAAAGTATTTTTTATCTTATTTCCCAATGTTGCAAAATATGCATCCGGAGTCTGAAATCCTGACTTTATATATTGCGCTACACCGATAAGTGGGTTTTCGTATGCTTGCATATAGCTTTTTTCGTTTTCACGATTCTGCACACGACGATTTAATTCTCTGTCGAGTATTTCCCAATATTTATTTACCGACTCATAGTCGCCTTTACCGCCATAGTACCTAAAAATACTTTTTTCATCCTCTGTAAGTTCCGAAACCTTTTTCGCCATATAGCTCTCTATTGAATCTTCATTGTTACGTTCACTTTCGTTGAGCAGGTTATTCCGATATTCAGGACTATTTATCAACGATAAAATGAGATTGTTTTCGCCTATACGATAGCTCTCATTGCCATTTATATAATATTCAGATCCCTTATATTTTTCGGGAAGTATTCTTGCACCCTCTGCAATTGCTGAACTGTAATCGGGGTCTTCTTTTACCGATTCCATTTCGACCTTTTTATTGTCTAGTGCATACATATAAACATTATTGGCTACTTCTTGTTTTTTGCTCTGCCACCGCTTGGTTACTTCTTCTGCCGCTACTGCGCCTGCCATATCGGATTCTTGCTGAACAAAAAAGTCTTCGGGATTATATCCGTTTTCTGAAGCTCTTTTCAGATATTCTTGCTTCGCGTTTTTATATGCAACCTTGCTCTCGAAATCCATAAAGTTATCCAAATCGCTTCCCGTGGATAAAGACAGGTACTTTTCCGCATCACCGCTTTCCTTTGCATCTGCAATGCGCCTTGCACGCTCTTGGGGGAGCAGAGAATAATTGATGCTTCGTTTTGCCTCTCGAATATTTAACACATCTTCGTCTGTTTCTTTTTTTCGAGAAGTTGCTCGCTCTTGATAGTTTTGTCTGTAGAAGCTATCGTCATACTTTTTGGTAGTGTTTTGAGGTTGGCTTTTTGTTTGCGTGTAAAACTCTTTTTCATCGTCATTTAAGAAGCTTGAATTAAATCCCTTTTGAAAATCGTCAAAGCTGTCCCATTTGAAGATTTTATCAAGATTTATATTCTTCTTACTTGGGCTATTGTTGTTTTTACTCGCATTTTTTTGAGAAAAAGTTTTCTCATTATCAAATTCATTAAATCCTATGAGAAACTCATCTCTCTCCTCTTTTTTCTGACGCTCGGAGTATGCTTTTCTGACTCTTGCATCTCTTTCTGCAGTTGAGCTTTCTTTTTTGGGAGTTTTATTTCCCGACCCGAAATCATAGTATTTCTCTTTCTTTTTCGGTTGCTCAAAAAGAGGAGTAGTTAACCTTTCGTGGGTTAAATAGTCGAACATTTTCGCTTTCTCCTTTTTGTTTGTTGTTTTTTTAAAAGGAGAAATGTGGTTTTGTTTATATTACCACATTTCTCCGAAGCTTTCAACTTATGTGGTAATATATGTTAGTTTTTGATGTTTTTCCTCCTTTCGGTCGACTTGTTTTATTTGACGTCATTTATTATTATATCACTTATTTAATTTCGCGCTTGACAAGATATTGACAACTTTTTTGACTTATTAAGGTATTTCTTGAGAAAAAGAGGTATATACACTTGCAAGAAATTCATATTTGATGTAAAATGGATGTGTATAACCATTTTGATTTTTTGTATTTAAGATAGAAAAAACTAATGAGAGGTGAAACAAATGGCCTTTAATTTCAGAGGCGGACTCCATATCCCCGGCAGAAAATCCGCCATGATGAAAAAAGCGATAGAAGAGATGGATGCGCCGCGCGAGGTTGTGCTTCCGCTTCTTATGCATAAGGGTGCGATGTGCAGCCCGATTGTAAATATGGGCGACCGCGTTCTTCTCGGTCAGAAGATAGGAGAGAGTACAGACCCGATGTCAGCACCCGTGTTTGCGTCGGTTTCGGGAACGGTTAAGGCAATTGAGCCGCGCCTTTCTCCGAGCGGAAGAGAAATCCTTTCCGTCGTCATAGAAAATGACTTCAAAGACGAAGCGGCAGAACTGCCCGAGGTGCATGACCGTTTCCGCACGATGACGGTGGATGAGCTTGCGCTTATCGCACGCGAGGCGGGTATCGTAGGGCTTGGCGGAAGCGCGTATCCGCTTTCTGAAAAGCTCAAGGCAGCAGAGGGTAAGGTTGACACGCTCATCATAAACGGTGCGGAATGTGAGCCGTATGCAAGTGCCGACAGCCGCGTTATGATAGAGAATACAGAGGATGTTTACGAGGGCGCGATAGCAATATCAAAGGCTCTCGGAATAAAAAAAGTGTGGATTGCGGTCTCATCCGACAAGGCAGGCGCAATAGGCGAGCTTCGCCGCTACCTTGCAAAGAAGCCGGGAATTGAGCTTGTTATAGTTCACACAAAATATCCGCAGGGCTCGGAAAAACAGATTATTGAAAGCGTTGCAAGACGTGAAGTGCCGCCTGCATCGGACGGTGCGGAAGCAGGTGTTCTTGTGATAAACGCATCAACATCAGCAGCGCTCGCAAAAGCGGTCAGCGAGGGCGCACCGCTTGTTTCACGCGTTGTTACCGTTGCAGGTAACGCGGTTGCAAACCCGAAAAACCTTCTCGTGAGAATAGGCACGCCTATAAAGGATCTCTTTGCCGCTTGCGGAGGATTTCTTGAGCATCCCGATAAGATAATTTCGGGAGGTCCGATGATGGGGCTTTCCCAGGCCTCGCTCGAAGTTCCCGTTATCAAGGGAACAAATGCGGTCATCGCGCTCTATGGCGATGAGGTTCCTGCAAAAAAGGAGACGGACTGCATCCATTGCGGAAAGTGCGTAAACGTTTGCCCGATGAAGCTTATGCCGCTTTACATCTACCGCGCATACAGAACGGAAAAGCTTTCCGAGTGTGAGGAATACAACGTATGCGACTGTAACGAATGCGGATGCTGTGCATACGTCTGCCCGGCAAGGATTTCGCTTGTTTCGGCATTCAGAACAGTAAAAGAAAAGCTTTCCCAAAAAGCAGAAAATACGGAGGACATAACAAATGAAGATTAAAAATTCGCAGTTTCTTATGTCATCGTCTCCGCATATCAGAGTGGAGGAGGATACGCGTGCAATAATGCTTGACGTTATCATCGCGCTTCTTTTTCCGCTTATAATGGCTGTATACTTTTTCGGTTGGCGCGCTCTTGTGCTCACTGTTATTTCAGTTGCGTCATCGGTGTTTTTTGAATGGTTCTATTGCAAAGTAGTGAGAAAGGGCTCTACGGTCTCTGACCGCTCGGCTGTTGTAACGGGATTTCTCATTGCACTCTGCCTTCCGGTATCAGTTCCGATATGGATTCCGGTTGCAGGCTCGTTTTTTGCAATAATCGTCGTAAAGCAGCTCTTTGGCGGACTCGGAAAAAACTTTTTGAATCCTGCACTTTCAGCACAGGCATTTCTTTTTTCGTGGCCTGCGCTCGTGTCACTCTGGACAAAGGTAAGCCCGGGGTTTGGCAGTCTTCCGCTTTTCGGAAACATCACAAGAGCAAAGCTTTCACCTGACGTAATTGCATCGGTAACTCCGCTTGCAAAGATGAAGCTTGGATATCTCCCGTCAGTTGCGATGGGCGATGCGGATGTGATTTCAAGCCTGCGAGACGTTGCAATGGGAAACGTTGCGGGATGCATGGGTGAGATTTCGGCTCTTGTCATAATTGCCGCGGCGATTTACCTTATAATCCGCCGTGTAATAACCGTTCACATTCCCGTGTCGTATGTTCTTACGGTCGCGGTTTTAACGTTCATCTTCCCGCGCGGAGAAAACCCGAACTATCTCTGGATGCTCTTCTCGGTATTTTCGGGCGGACTCCTGTTCGGTGCGGTGTTTATGGCAACCGACTACACGACAAGTCCTGCAACTCCGAAGGGAAGAGTGGTATACGGAATCGGATGCGGTGTGCTTACGGTGCTTATGCGCTATTTCGGTGCATATAACGAAGGAGTTACCTTCTCAATTCTCATTATGAACTGTCTCTCGGGCTTTATTGATGAGGTGTTCCGTCCGAGAAGATTCGGTGCAAAAAGAGTGAAGGAGGCAAAAACTTATGAAGAATAAAAAGTTTTCACTTCCTAAAATCTCTTTTAGAGAAATTCCGGCAGAGAAAAAGAAAGAAACGCTTTCAAACAGCCTCGTTTTTGTTGCGGCGCTTGTAGTGATAGCTCTCCTTCTTGGCGGAGTGCATAATCTTCTCAACCCCATCATCTCGAGTATGGCGGAGAGTAAGCTTATCGGCGAGATGGAGAAAATCATACCTGCAAGAAAATATAATAAGCTCGACTTTGAGTTTGATAAAGCCGACTCCATAATTTCGGCATATGAGGCCAAAAACGGCACGGAGCTTATCGGTTATTGCATCGAAACACAGTCGCAGGGCTATGAAGGCCCGATCAGAATTCTTGTCGGACTTGATGCAGAGGGTGTCGTTTCGGGTGTCGAAATTCTGTCCATAAACGAAACAACGGGATACGGCAGCCGGGTAAACGACAAGACATTCCTTTCGCAGTTTGAAGGAAAGAGCAAAGAGCTTACGCTTGTTCGCGGAAAAGCGGATACAGACGAAAAGGTGCTCGCAATTTCCGGCGCAACGGTATCCTCAAATGCGATAAAGAACGGAGTGAACAATGCTGTTGCGGCAGTTTCACAGGTGCGCGCCGATGCCGAGGCCGCGGCAAAAGCCGAGGCTGAAGAAAAAGCCCGCGCAGAAGCGGAGGCAGCAGCAAAAGCAGCAGAGGCCGAGGCTGAAACTGAGGCAGAAGCAGAAGAGGAGGTTGCGGAATGAAAAAGATAGTTCAGTTTTTGACAGCAAGCATCCTTTTTGAAAATCCGGCACTCTCGCTTTTTGTCGGTATAACGCCTCTTCTCGCATCAAGTACAACACTTCTCGGCGGTGTCTTTATGGGCATTTCCGCACTTCTTTCAATATGCGCGTCGTGTGTGCTTTTCAGACTTCTTAAGAAGTTGATTCCCGACAACATAAAGGATATCGTTTATATTCTCATAGTCGCGTGCGTGATAAGCATAATTGAGATGCTTATGCATGCTTTTCTGCCGTCGGTTTACGAAAAACTCGGTATATATCTTCCTCTTTTGTCTGTAGGCGGACTGGTATTTTCACGCTCACTTACCTTTTCAAAGTCAAAAACAATGAAGGGAACATTCCTATGCGGACTCTCAACCGGCATAGGATACTTCGCAGTTTGCGTGGTCGTGTCCTTCTTCCGTGAGCTTCTGGGAGCCGGAACGGTTGCAGGATTTACCGTGTTCCCCGACGAATATGCAATCTCGCATATTACGGGACCTGTCGGCGGATTTGTGTTTTTAGGACTTCTTATTGCGATATTCCGCCACTTTTTCGGCAAAATCAAAGAAGAGGAGGAAATATAAATGAGTATTTTCAGAATTTTCCTCATAAGCCTTGCGGCAATGTTTGCTGAAAATGTTGTGTTCGTAAATTATCTCGGCATAAAACCGTTTTTGGAGAGTGGAAAAGACAGAAAGAAAATTGTCGCAACAGGTATCTCGATAATTGTTGCATCGGTAATCTGCTCTCTTTCTACGAGCACTCTCGATATGTTTGTTTTAAAACCGCTTGAAATCGAATATTTAAGAACAGTATCCTTCGTGCTTGTTATCGCGCTCATGCTCCGCGCGCTCTCGGCTTTGAAAACAAAAATCGACATTTCTCTTTCATATGCACTCTCAAGCACGGTTGTGCTCGGTATTGCACTTTTGGTTTCATCTGCGGAGTTAAATCCTCTTGAGGCGATTATCTATGCCGCGGCAACGGGCGCAAGCTTCCTTATTTCAAGCTTCATTTTCTCCGAGGTTTCGAAAAAACTTGAATATGCATCTGTTCCGAAGTTTTTCAAAGGGCTTCCGATTTTGCTCATAACAGCAGGACTTATCGCCCTCGCTTTCTCCGGCTTTATCGGAATGAAGTTCATATAAGAGGCGGTGCAGGATATGGATATTTTGTTTAACATTTTAATCGCCGCAGGTTGCTTTGCGGTGCTCGGCATAATTTCAGGACTTCTTTGTTCTGCATTCCCGAAGGTTAAAAAGTCCTCCCCGAAGAAACGGGAAAAAGAGACAAAAAGCACGCTGAAAGCTTTTGTAAAGTGTGCGGGGCACAATATAGAAAAAAGATACACTTTTTCAGACACTCCCGACTGCGCGACAGCCGATTCGCTGTACGGTGGAATGACAAAGTGCCGTTTTGCGTGTCTCGGTATGGGCTCGTGTAAAAACGTTTGTCCGCAGGGTGCGATTTCGTTAAAAGACGGGGTTGCATACATAAGTGCCGCGCTGTGTGACGGTTGCGGAAAGTGTGCATCCGTCTGCCCGAGAGGAATTATTGAGCTCGTTGACGAGGAAAGATGCATAAATATTGCATGTGCAAACCGCGATGAGGCATTGTATGTCGAAAAATTGTGCGATGCTGGATGCATAGCCTGCGGGCAGTGTGTCAATAATTGTGAATATGGCGCAATTCTGATTGAGGACAACCTCGCCGTTATTGACTATGAAAAGTGCATTTTCTGCGGAAGGTGTGCAGAGGTCTGCCCGAAAAAAATAATAGCTGCACCAAAGGTCTATGAAGCCTTTGACGAAAGTGAATATTTCGCAATTTCAGAAGAGGTAAAATAGGCTTGAGGGGTTTTACTCCCTTCGGCTTAAAGGAGTTGTTTTACATGAGAAAGTCAAGAAGATACAGAGGCGGAAGGCCGGGCGGAATAGGTTTTCTGATTCCGGCTCTCATTGTGCTGTGCATTATTGCGGCGGGGGCTCTCTATGTAATAAACGACAATATGACGTTTACAAAAGACGGCTCGTTTTTCCTGCCTGAAAAGGAAAAGAAATCGGCAGAGAATATTGAGACAGGTCTTGTGATTGAAAAAGAAGATCCCGAAGTTGAGGTAAAGGAGCCGGAAGTTACGGACGGGAAAACGGAGAACACAGATGAAAAATCTTTGTTTGTTCCGATAGGGGCTGTAAAGAGCACAGAGCTTTTTGCGGCTGAAATTGAAAAGGCGAGAACTCTCGGCGCAAAGAAGCTTGTTTTGGAAGTGAAGGCCGAAGACGGAACGCTTGCATTTTCGACAAAGACAAAAATGGGATTAAGCACCGGCCTTGCGGGAGACAGCGAGGTGCTTCGAGCAAACGTACAAAAGGCAAGGGAAGAGGGCTTTTCCGTCGCGCTTTTCGTTTCGTGCTTTAAGGACAACGAAGCTGCAAAAAAGAATCAGGAATATTCGGTAAGAACCGGAAACAAGATAATCTGGCTCGACGGTGAAAACGTACGGTGGTTGTCGCCGTATTCCGAGAGCGCAAAGGGATATCTTGTTGACATCTCAAAGGAGCTTGTTGAGTTCTCGCCCGATGAGATAGTTTTCTCAAATATTTCGTTCCCCATAAAAGGAAAGACGGAGATTGTCGTCTACGAGGACGGCGGAGTTTCAAAGAAAGATGCACTTTCGACATTTATGGCAAGTCTAAAAGAAAATCTTTCCGGCATCAAGCTTTCTGCGGTGTATGAAAACTACGGTGATGCCTATATCAAGAAAAGCGGTCAGACTGCAAAAATTTTTGATGATGCGTTTGATACCGTATATATAAACCGCGACGGCGGAAAATATACAGACGGATACGACGTAGTTTCAGATCTTTTTAAAAATCCTGTTCCGATAGAAACGACACCTTCTTCCGAAAAATTTATGATAAGGCAGTAAAAAACAGCCGTGGTTTCCACGGCTGTTTTTTTAAGTTATCTCCAAAGAACGCTCACGGAGCTTTTCGGCCTTTTCGAAGATTTTCGTGATATCGCGCCCGTGGGCACGGTTAAAGCGTCTTAAGTCAAAAAGCTCCTCTTTGTTGCCGCTTAAGAGATTTATCTCCTCATATGTGCCGAGTGACGCCGAAAAACCTTCTTCAAGGATGAGCCGTCGCAAGTCATCATCCGTGCCGCCGAAGGGATAGGTGAAGCAAACCGGCGCGCTGCCAAGCCCCGATGAAAACAGCTTTTGTGAGTGCTCAATATCGTCGTGCATAACCGTGCGATAATGCTCATCCGTCTCGCCACCTGTCTTAAGACAGCCGTGCCGGGGGGACAGCGAGTGCATATCGTATGAGTGGTTCTGAAACTCGCAGAGACCTGAAGACTCCATCTCCTCAATTTCATCCCAGCAAAGGTGGGCATAATTTATGTGCTTGTCGATGCCGGGGGTTGAATATCTTTCGGTATATGCACCGACAATGGAGAAAACTGCCTTCATATTGTATTTTTTGAGAAGCGGAAAAACGTTTAGATAGTCAGTCTGATACCCGTCGTCAAATGTCAGCATAACGGGCTTTTTGGGCAGTGCGCGCAAGCCTTTGGAAAACTCAACGAGATCAGAGACGGTAACGGTCTCATAGCCGAGGTCGGAGAGATACTTAAGGTCGCTTTCAAGCTCACGCGGAGAAACGACGTATTTCCCGAGCTTTGACGGAAGGTCAAGCACCTGATGATACATCAGAATGGGAACGGGAATAAGCTCTTCCTCTGCCGAGGTCGGCACGGCGGGTTTTAAATTTATAAAATGCAGGATGAGAAGAATTACTGAAATCCCGACTGCGATTTTCTGTTTCATACACATACCTCCGTAAAATGGTCTTTAAAGTATATCGGAAAAAACGGTGTTTATGCATAAATGGCAAAAAGTTTGTTATTTATATAACAATTCTTGCAAAAGGCGCGAAAAGATGATAGAATGTGTACGGATAAAAACACACTTTATATATATTGAAAGGAAGAACGAAAATGGATTACAAACAGCAGGCACTTATTTCTCATGAAGAGTGGCAGGGGAAGATCGAAGTTATCGCACGTTGCCCGGTCGAAACAAAAGACGATCTTTCAGTTGCATACACTCCGGGTGTTGCAGAGCCGTGTCTTAAAATCAGTGAGGACACAGACTTAAGCTACAAGTACACACGCCGCGGCAACCTCGTTGCCGTTGTTACAGTCGGTACTGCAGTTCTTGGTCTTGGTGATATCGGTCCTGAGGCAGGTATGCCGGTTATGGAAGGCAAGTGTGTTCTCTTCAAGGCATTCGGCGGCGTTGATGCTTTCCCGCTCTGCATCCGTTCAAAGGATGTTGACGAAATCGTAAAGACAGTTTCTCTCCTCGCAGGCAGCTTCGGCGGCATCAACCTTGTGGACATCGCAGCTCCGCGTTGCTTTGAAATCGAGCGTCGCCTCAAAGAAGTTTGCGACATTCCGATTTTCCACGACGACCAGCACGGCACAGCTGTTGTTTCAGCTGCAGCTATGATCGGTGCATGCCGTCTCACAAAGAGAAACATCGCAGACCTTAAAGCTGTCGTTTCAGGCGCAGGTGCTGCGGCTATCGCAGTTACACGTCTTCTCATGGCTCTCGGTCTCAAGGAAGTTATCCTCTGCGACCGAAAGGGCGCAATTTACGAAGGACGTGACGGTCTCAATGCTGAAAAAGAGGCTATGGCAAAGATCACAAACAAGAACAAGGTCGCAGGCAGCCTTGCTGACGTTATGGTCGGTGCTGACGTTGTCTTCGGTCTTTCAGGCCCGGGTATCATAACACAGGATATGGTCCGTTCAATGAACAAGGATCCGATGGTATTCGTTATGAGCAACCCGACTCCGGAAATCTTCCCGGATGAAGCTATCGCTGCAGGTGCTGCTGTTGTCGGTACAGGTCGTTCAGACTTCCCGAACCAGATCAACAACCTCCTCGCATTCCCGGGTATCTTCCGCGGTGCTCTTGACGTTCGCGCAAGCGACATTAATGATGAAATGAAGGTTGCAGCAGCTTATGCTATCGCAAACCTCATCGACGAAAAGGACTTAAAGCCCGAGAGAATCATCATCGAGCCGACAAACCCGGCAGTTGCTCCGGCTGTTGCAAAGGCAGTTGCAGAGGCTGCAAGAAAAACAGGCGTTGCAAGAATCTAACAAAATTGCATAGCAAAACACCGCAGGTTAATAACCTGCGGTGTTTTATTGTATGTATTACATTGTGAATCCGCCGCCGACGGAGATGACCTCTCCCGTGACGAAATCTGCCTCGGCAAGAAACAGCGCCGCATGGGCAACGTCAGACGGTTTTCCGATTTTTCCGAGAGGTGTTCTGTCGCAAAGCTCTGCGATATCCTCCGCAGAGAGGTCGGCGTTCATATCGGTGTCGATAACTCCGGGAGCGATGCAGTTTACGCATATTCCCGACGGACCAAGCTCCTTTGCAAGAGCTTTCGTAAGCCCTATCATACCTGCCTTTGTTGCAGAGTAGTGGCTTTCACACGCGCCGCCGTAGAGTCCCCAGACGGAGGAGATGTTGATGATTTTGCCCGACTGTTTTGCAATCATCGACTTTGATGCCTCTTTTATTGTGAGAAAAACAGATTTCAAATTGGTATCGAAGATGCGGTCCCAATCGTCTGTCGTGATGTCCGAGAGAAGTGCGACATGTGCAATCCCTGCATTGTTTACGAGGATGTCAATATCCTCAATTTCCGAAAACATCTTTTTGATGCTTTCTTCACTTGAAACATCACAATGAATGGGAATTAAAGATGCGCCGTGTGCGGCAAGCGCATCTGAAAGGGCAGGGAGCGTATCCGAAGTTTTGTTGTAAGTGGCAAAAACCTCATAGCCGTGGAGAGCGAAGCTCTCTGCGATAGCATAGCCTATTCCGCGCGATGCGCCGGTAACAAGAACTTTTTTACTCATATAAATCACCCTTTTAAAAAAGATCGGGAGTGGAGAGATAACGCGAGCCGGAATCTGGAGCTATCGCAACAATGATTTTTTCATTGTTTTCGGGGCGTTTTGCAACAGAAGATGCCGCAAAGATGTTTGCTCCCGAAGTTATCCCGACGAAAATGCCTTCTTTCTTTGCGAGAAGACGCGTAACTTCATAAGCATCGTCCGTTTCGACGGTTATAACTTCGTCATAAGCGTCCGTATCAAGAGCTTTCGGAACAAATCCTGCACCGATGCCCTGAAGCTTGTGCGGTCCTGCACTTTTGCCGGAAAGCACTGCAGAGTCCGTCGGCTCAACAGCGATAATTTTTATGTCCGGATTCTTTTTCTTAAGCGCGTGCGATATTCCCGAAACCGTGCCGCCGCTTCCGACGCCTGCAACAACGATGTCAACTTTGCCGTCAGTATCACGCCAGATCTCTTCGGCAGTCGTCAGTTCGTGAATTTTTGGGTTTGACGGATTTTCAAACTGATTCGGAATAAAGCTTCCGGGGATTTCGTCGGCAAGCTCCTGCGCTTTTTTTACAGCGCCGCCCATTCCGTCTTTTCCCGGAGTGAGAACGAGCTTTGCACCATAAGAGGAAAGAAGCATTTGTCTTTCCTTGCTCATGGTGTCGGGCATTGTGAGAATAACCTCATATCCGCGAATAGCCGCAACCGCCGCAAGCCCGATGCCCGTGTTTCCGCTTGTCGGTTCAATTATGACAGAACCGGGAGAAAGAAGTTCTCGCTCCTCGGCATCGAGGATCATAGAGTATGCCGCGCGGTCTTTAATGCTACCCGTAGGATTTAAATACTCAAGCTTTGCAAGAACGCGCGCAACGTGTCCGCGACCTTTTGAAAATCGCGAAATATCAAGAAGCGGAGTGTTGCCTATAAGCGTTTCAATAGAGTTATGGATGTTCATTTTATCACCTTGCTTAAATAAAAATCAGATATGCTTTCACAAGTGCAAAAGCTTCTCTCAAAAGGCAGTTTAAAAAGAGAGATGTATGGGACGTTTTTGCGGAAATCATAACAGGATCCGCTAGCTCACTCCTTGCAAGACGCCGCGCTCTGAATATATGATAGTCACTTGAGATGACGGCAACCGTGCCGCCGCCTCTTTTATCCACGATATCAAGTGAATAAATCATATTTTCTTTTGTGTTGCTTGCCTTTTCTTCTCTTATAATCCGTCTTTTATCAATACCTTTTTCAAGGAGAAAACGCTCCATCGCAAGAGCTTCGGTGATGTCCTCGTCCTTTCCCTGAGAGCCTGAAACAATAGCAATACTTTCGGGATAGCTTTCCATATATGAAATTGCACGATAAAGACGGTCGGCAAGCGTAAGAGAAACCCTTTCGCCGTTTATTCCTGCACCGAGGACGATTACATAGTCGCACTTTTTATCAGCATCGCCGCCGGATTCGCAGCCTATTATGATACATAGCACGAGGACAAATGCAGTGCCGAGTATTGCCGAGATTGTCGCAAACTTTCGCAGAAACGAAAGAAAACGGTTTTTTGTCCTGTCCGAAAGTGCCATAAAGAGAAAATATGCGGCAAAAATCAATATAAGCTTTCCTGAAAACTTATACCCTAAAATGCAGAAGTATAAAATGAAAGAAAGTACAAAAGAAAAAATTGAAAGATATAGAAATGTCTTTTTCATTATTTTTCGTACGGATTTGAAAAAACAGCCGGCATACGTCTTTTGTGGTGGCTTCTCGAGTGGTAGCGGTTCATAATCGCAAGATCTTCGTCAGTTGCTTCTCCCGTAAGGAGGAATTTGTCGATGCTTGCATAAGAAATGCCCATCTCACTTTCGTCGGTCTGACCGTCAAAAAGAGCACCCGACGGAGCTTTTTCTATAATAGAAACAGGCGCGCCGAGAAAGCGCAGAAATTCGTAGATTTCTGTAACCGTGAGGTCATAAATCGGGTTGAAGTCGCAAGCGCCGTCACCGTGCTTTGTGAAATATCCCATATAGGTTTCACTGCGGTTTCCCGTTCCTGCAACAAGGCGGTTTTCTGCCGCGGCAATAGTGTAGAGCGTCGTCATACGAAGTCGCGGTGCGATGTTTGCAAGTGCCATATTGTTAAGCTCTGAAACGCCCTTGAGAGATGATAAGACCTCGTTTCTCACGGGGGTTAAATCAACCGTTCTTGTTTCGATGTCAAACTGACGCGCAACCTCAAGCGCATCGTCGAGGTCTTCACCGTAATTTCTCTTTGAGTGGCAGGGCATCTGGATACCGACAGTATCCTCGCACGCCTTTTTACAGATGATGCTGACAAGAGCGCTGTCCTTGCCTCCGCTGTTTCCGAAGATAATTCCGGAAGCACCGCTTTCCTTCAAGAGATTTTTTATGAAATTTACCCGTTCGTTAAGTTCAAAAGCATAATCTCGCATAAAACTTCCTCCAATAAGGATTATATGAAAATATTATAGCACTTGCGTAGGAAAATATCAATTGCAAAGGGATATATGTTTAAAAAGCTTTCGCTTGAGGAAAAATATAGCGGGTGGTTTTATGAAAAAGGTTATTATCCTTGTTGTAATCTGCGCCGTGGTTTTAGAAAATTTTTGCTGCGCCGCCATAATACAAAACGATTTTTATCTTGATAATCTCAAATATGCGACGGAACGAAAACCGCGTCTCATCCTGCCGAATACTCTGCGGATAGAAATCGGGCAAGGTGAAAGCTATGAGCTTTTTGCCGATGCAGAGGGAGAAGAGGAAAATCTCCTGTGGGAGACTGTGGGTGCGGGAGTGATTGAGCTGTATCCCGAATCGGCACGGTGCACCGTTTTCGGAAAGGGCGTGGGCGAGGATAAAATAAGAATAAGTATCGACGGCGAAGATGAGGTCTTTGTGGATGTGAGTGTGGGAAAACAGCCGGAGGTTATGCAGCGAAGCTTTGAAATAAAAGCGGAAGAGGAAAAGAAATCGCCGTTTTCCGAAAAGCTCATGCACCTTATAATAAATGGGTTAAAAGCCTTTTCGGGCATATCACTTTTTGTTGCGGTATGCCTGATGATTAAAAAAAGAAGGAGAAAATAGAGGAGTATGCGCGATGGAATAAAATGCACTCTTGCAGGTGTCGTTGCAGGTGCGGCAAACGGACTTTTCGGCGGCGGAGGAGGAATGCTGCTTGTTCCGTTTCTCATAAGGTTTATGAGAATGGATGAAAGACGGGCGTTTGCAACAAGCCTTGCAATCATTTTGCCGATGAGTATTGTGTCCGGTGCGGTTTATTTTTTTAAAGGCGGTGCATCGATAAAAACGGCACTTCCGTTTGTGGTGGGTGGGACACTCGGCGGAATCATCGGCGGCAGGATTTTCAAGAAGGTGCCGGTGAAAATTTTAAGAATCTTGCTTTGCACGTTCATGTTATACGGCGGAGTGCGGCTTGCACTTCTGAAGTGAGGAGCGTAAAATGGATTTTCTGACAAATTCCCTGACAGCTGTCTTAAGCGGAATAATTACGGGCTTTGGTGTCGGTGGCGGCACTCTGCTCATTCTATACCTCACGCTATTTCGCGGCTTTTCGCAGGTGTCGGCGCAAGGCATAAATCTTGTGTATTTCATTCCGTGCGCGGTAAGCGCACTTATCTCTCACATAAAAAACAAAAGAGTTGATGTAAAATGTGCAATTTATTGCGGAATATCCGGAGCTGTATCATCGTTTGCATCATCTTTTTTCGCAACCGGAATAAAGGAGACTCATCTTTCACGTGCATTCGGATATTTTCTGATTTTTATCGGAATTTCAGAAGCATTCAGAATATTTAAAAAGAAAAAATAAGTCTGTGGAAAATCCACAGACTTATTTTAAAAATCCTGTTTTTTTGCGTAGTCAATAAATTTCATAACGTCGCCCGAGACGTTTCTTTCCTTGCTCCAGATGAGAATAACCTTTGAAGTTATCGGAGTCGAGAGCGGAATGCTGACTATATCGGGGATGGTTTCGGCAATGTCGCGGAACATAAAGCCGCAGGCAAAGCCTGATGAGATAAATTCCTTTATCATATACAGCTGAGATGAGAGGTGAACGATGTTCGGTTCAATACCGGAAGCGGCAAAAGCGGAGGTGATAACGTCATACTGAATGAAGCCCTTGTCGAAAAGGATAAGAGGTTCATTTTTAAGCTTCTGCAAATCCACGGTCTTCTCATTTGCAAGCGGATGGTCAGGGTGAACACAGAAAACAGTTTCAACCTCGCCGAGAGAAACCGAGGAAAAACGCTCGTGGTCAACTATATTTGTCGGGATAATCGCAAGGTCAAGCGTTTCGTCCTTGAGCGATGCAAGAAGGTTCTTTGCGCCAAATTCGTGGGTTGACAGAACGATGTTCGGATATATTTCACGAAAGCCGCGATAGAGCTTCGGAAGCTGGGAGATGCCCGTCATCGGCGGAATGCCTATGCGAATATCCCGGCGCTCCTTGCCGAGGTTTGACATAACGAGCGAGATGCGCTCAACATTCTGCAATAGCTCTTGCGCGTGCTTGTGAAGAACTTCACCCTCCTCGGTAAGAGTGAACCCTTTTTTGAGCCTTTTAAAAAGCGTAACACCAAACTCCGTTTCTAGCTCCTTTATCGCGCTTGAAATTGAAGGCTGGGATATGTGAAGTTCTTCTGATGCGCGCGTTATGTTATTGTACTTGCACGCTGTGCAGAAATACTGAAGTTGTAGAAGCTTCAAGTCAAAACACCTCGATTTTTAAAAGTCAGAAGAATTATCCCTCAAAAACAACGTTGCCGTTGACCATTGTGAGAGAAACGTTAATGTCATCGTCGAAGATGATAATGTCGGCATATGCGCCCTCACGGAGAACACCGCGGTCTGAAAGGTGTGCCATTCTTGCAGGGTTGACCGTTGCAAGGCGGACTGCATCAAGAAGCGGAAGGTCAGCAAGTTTTACCATATTGCGAACGAGCATATTTGTGGTTGCACAGCTACCTGAGAAGCAACTGCGGTCAGGAACCTTTGCAACACCGTCTTCGATGATGACGTCGGTGAAGCCGTAAACCTTTTCAGAACCGTCAGGAAGACCTGCAAAACGGGTTGCGTCGGTAACAACGGAGATATGGTCAAGTCCCTTGTGCTTGCACACAAACTTTAAAAGTGTTGCAGGGAGATGCTTTCCGTCTGCAATGATTTCAACGTCCATATCATCAAACATATAAGCCGCCTCAACTACACCTGCGTGGCGGTATGCGTTCTTTCTGTGAACTGTGCTTGTGCAGGAGTAGAGGTGTGTAACGCAGTTAAAACCAAGGTCAAACATTTTTTCAACACAGTCATAGTCAGCATCGGAATGACCGATTGAAACCTGAATGCCTGCATCGCGGCAAGCGCGTGCAAAATCTTCAGAGCCTTCCATCTCGGGAGCTGCGCTCCAACGGTTTATGAGGTCGCCGTAACGCTCGATGAGCATTGTGTATTCTTCCTTGTCATACGGGCGGATAAGCGGACCCTGTGCACCGCCCTGTGCCTCAGCAAAGTACGGAGCCTCCATATGGAAGCCTGCCATATATGCGCCACGCGGATTTTCAACCTTACGAGCCTCTTTGAATGTTTCAAACATTTTTACATACTGCTCGGTTGTATTTGCAGCGGCTGTCGGAAGAAGAGTGGTTGTGCCGTGTTCTGCGTGCTTCTGCGCACATTCAAACATCTCGTCAACCGTGCAGTCTTCAAAGCGAATGAGAAATCCGCCGTGAACGTGAATGTCGATGAATCCGGGAGAGATATACTTTCCGCCTGCATCGTGACCGACGTCAAACGGAAGTTCCTTGTCAGTAATCGCTGTGATGCGCTCACCGTCAGTGTAGACAGAAACCTTGTCTGAAATAACTCTGCCGAGGATTACCTTGCCGTTATAAAACTTATGTATCATAAAAACGTCTCCTTTGAGATAAAAATTAAACAATTTAAACGGGTATAATTATTTTTCAAAAACAACGTTGCCGTTGACCATAGTAAGAGAAACGTTGATGTCATCGTCAAAGATGATGATGTCAGCATAAGCGCCTTCTCGGAGAACACCGCGGTCAGAAAGATGAGCCATTCTTGCAGGGTTTACCGTTGCAAGGCGGACAGCATCAAGAAGCGGAAGGGAGGCAAGCTTTATCATATTCCGGACAAGTCTGTCTGTGGTTGCACAGCTACCGGCAAAACAGCTTCTGTCCGGAACCTTTAAAACACCGTCCTCAACTATGACGTTTGTTATGCCATAAGTTTTTTCAGCACCGTCGGGAAGACCCGCAAGACGTTCGGCATCGGTGATGATGGCGATATGATCAAGGCTTTTGTGCTTGCATACAAACTTGAGGAGTGTTGCAGGGAGGTGTTTTCCGTCTGCAATGATTTCAACATCCATATCGTCGAACATATAAGCTGCTTCAACCACACCCGCGTGGCGGTATGCGTTCTTTCTGTGAACGGTGCTTGTGCAGGAGTAGAGGTGTGTAACGCAGTTAAAACCGAGGTCAAACATCTTTTCGACACAGTCATAGTCTGCGTCTGAATGACCGATTGAAAGTTGAATACCGGCGTCGCGGCAAGCACGTGCAAAATCTTCAGAGCCTTCCATTTCGGGAGCTGCGCTCCAGCGGTTTATAAGGTCACCGTAGCGCTCGATGAGCATTGTGTACTCTTCTTTGTCATACGGGCGGATGAGCGGACCCTGAGCGCCACCCTGAGCCTCTGCAAAATACGGAGCCTCCATATGAATTCCCGGCATATATGCACCACGCGGATTTTTAACCTTGCGAGCCTCTCTGAATGTTTCAAACATTTTAATATACTGCTCTGTTGTGTTTGCGGAAGCTGTCGGAAGAAGCGTTGTTGTGCCGTGTTCTGCGTGCTTCTGGGCACATTCAAACATTTCGTCAACAGTACAGTCTTCAAAGCTGACCATAAATCCACCGTGAACGTGAATGTCGATAAATCCGGGAGAGATATATTTGCCGCCTGCATCGTGGGCGACATCAAACGGGAGTTTTTTGTCAGTAATTGCGGTAATTCTTTCACCGTCGGTATAGACAGAAACCGTGTCTGAAATAACTCTGCCGAGGAGTACTTTACCATTATAAAATTTATGTATCATAAAAGGGGACCCCTTTTGAAGAATTTTAAGTTATTTAAAAATATTATATCAAGTTTATTTTGAAACTTCAATAGAAAAAAGAATTATTTTAAGAATAATTTTATTGAAAAAAAGTGATATACAGTGTATAATGAATTAACAAAAATTTAAGCAGGTGAAAGTTATGAATTTGGTATTTGTTGGATTCAAACACAGACATACGGGCGAGATTTACAAGGCGGCTATGGCAAATCCGAAAATCAATGTTCTCGGAGCATTCGAGGACACCGAAACGGGACGCGCTCTTGCAGACGGCCTTGGCATGGATTTTAACTACAAAACTCTTGATGACGTTCTTTCTGACCCGAACGTTGATGCGATCTCTCTCGGTGGATATTATGGTGAGCGCGGTGCACAGGCAATCGCGGCACTCAAGGCAGGAAAGCACGTCTACGGCGACAAGCCGATCTGCACCCGCCTTTCCGAGATTGACGAAATCGAAAAACTCTCAAAGGAAAAGGGCCTCAAGGTAGGATGCTATCTCGGAACACGCTTTTCACACGGCATCAAGGCTATCCGCGAAATTATACTCAGCGGAAAGCTCGGCGAGGTCGGCACATGCCAGTTCTTCGGTCAGCATCCGCTTCAGTACGGTGTCCGTCCGATGTGGTATTTTGAAGAGGGTAAGCACGGCGGCACAATCAACGACATCGCAATCCACGGTGTTGATGCTATCCGCTTTGTGACAGGTCTCGGCCTTAAAAATGCAACAGCCGCAAGAACCTGGAACCATTTCGCGACAGAGGTAAAATCCTTCCACGACTGTGCACAGTTTATGGTTGAGCTTGAAAACGGTGCAGGTATGATGGCAGATATTTCATATGCGGCACCTGCAAGCTGCGGATTCGGTCTTGAAACATACTGGAGAATCACAATCTGGGGAACAAAGGGTGTCATCGAGTACAAGATGAACGGAAACTCACATCAGGATAAGCTTGACAGCTCAACGAACGCTATTGTTCAGGTTGCGTTTGAGGGCGATTCGGGCTTCCATATAATCGAAAACGAAAAATACGAAACAACACCGCTTGACGAATTCTTGAAAGATATAAACGGAGAGGAATCACTCCTCACAACAGAAGACGTTATCCGCACATCTCGCGATGTCCTCACAATCCAGGCGGCAGCAAACAAGTAAAATAAAAAAAATCCTGCAAACTAAAAGTTTGCAGGATTTTCTGTTATTCAATAGTTACTTTCTTCATAACAACGGGATCAAGCGGTTTGTCGGAGAAGTCTGTGGCAACCGCTGCGATTTCGTCAACAACTTCGATGCCCTCAACAACGCGACCGAATGCGGCATACTGACCGTCAAGGTGCGGTGAATCCTTGTGCATGATAAAGAACTGGCTGCCTGCGGAATTTGGCATCATTGAGCGTGCCATTGAGATAACGCCGCGGGTATGCTTTATCGGGTTGTCGATTCCGTTTGACTTAAACTCACCTTTGATGGTGTGTCCGGGGCCACCTGTACCTGTGCCGAGCGGACAACCGCCCTGAATCATAAATCCGGATATAACGCGGTGGAAGGTGAGACCGTCGTAAAAACCGTCGCCTACGAGCTTTTCAAAGTTTTCGCAGGTGATCGGAGCAGCACTCGGGTCAAGCTCGATTTTGATTTTCTTGCCGTTTTCCATTTCGATAACTACCATTGTGATAATCCTCCGTAAAAAAGTGATGATGAGAATATTATACACAATTTAATGGAAAAGTCAATTTGTAAGGCAGACGAAAAGATTTAAGTATCCGGCAATAACGAGCCAGATGCAATAGGGAATCTGCAAAAGTCCCGCAGCTCTGTCTTCGTAAAAGAATTTGACGGTCATAATAAGAACTATTGCAAAAAGTGCGATGAGCCAGAGAAAGGCAAAGCAAAATGCCCGTGCATTGAAGAAAATCAAGCTCCAGAAAAAGTTGAAGAAAAGATTCAGACCAAAAAAGGGAATAGCCTCGGACTCGGGGTTTCTGATATAGACGCGCGCAGCGCTGACACCCATAAGAATGTAGAGGACAGTCCACACGATCGGAAAAACAATAGCAGGCGGCGCAAGCGGCGGTTTATTGACGGTTTCAAAAATGTTCATGCTGTTACGCGTGAGAAATGCGGAAAGCCCGCCGATTGCAAGGGAGATAAGTATAAAGGTTGCATAGCTTTTTGCTTTTTTCATAAAATCAGCCTCCTGAAAAAAGCATATGCCGGGAGGCTGTTTTTTATTCGTTTTGCAGCTTGTTCAAAATATATTCAAGGTAAAGCTTTACTATATCAATATCGTGTGTGCGGTACAGCATACGCGAGCCGACAACATCCTCAATTTCGTTTATTACGGCACGACCTTCGTGATACATAATATCAATGCCGCAGAGGTCAAAATCAAAGAGCGCACAAACGCGGTCAATAAGTTTTTTTTCATCAACGGAAAGCTTTTTTGCAAAAACCTTACCGCCGAGTGAGAAGTTGCTCCGAAAATCAGAATCAGATGTGCGAAGGACAGCGCCAACCGTTTTTCCTCCGAGAATATACACGCGAAGATCACTCCCAAGCTCTGTTGCGAGCGGTTGAATAACATAATCATCGGGTGCTATCGCGTCTCTTGCGGCGGCATATTCATCATCGTTTTTTATAATCATAACGTTTTTTCCGCCGTGGCCGCAGCATGGCTTTATAACAACGGGATAAGACGGGATTTCAGGAGGCACATCACCGCATTTTCCGAAAACAAACGGAATGATGGGAATGTCGTTTTCCGTAAGATATTCATAGGTTTTTGCCTTGTTGTTGCAGATTGAGGAGACGAGAGAGTTGTTAAAGGCAGGAATGTTTCGCTCTTCAATCGCCTTTGTTATATCGGGGCGCATCGCGCGGACTATGGCAAAGTCGCCTTTTTCATCGGGAAGCGGTTCTTCATCGCAGATGACGGTGAGAAATTCTATTCCGAGAGCCTTTCCATGTTCGTTGTGAAGACGGATATACTCCCGATTTCGCTCTGCTCCCTCTCTTTCGTATACGAGCCAGGCTTTTTTCATTTGCCGCACTCCTTTATTATGTGGTCAGCGATAATCTCGGAAAGATTTACGCCCGTGCAGTCAAGCGTGCTTTTGAAGTGGGCGTTTGAGTTGACCTCACAGAGCATGGGGCCGTCATTTCCAAAGAGAATATCAATGCCTGCAAACGAGAGTCCAAGGCGTCTTGACGCCTCCTCTGCAAGCAAAATTTCTTCGTCTGTCGGAGTATACGGTGTTGTTTTTCCGCCGAGAGTAACGTTTGAGCGGAAATCGCCCGATTCGCTCTCGCGGAGCATCGATGCAACAACGCGGTGCCCGACAACGTTTATTCTGACGTCGAGACCTGCGCTTTCGGAGACGAATTTCTGAAATATAAGCGGCGATGTTTCGTGGCTCTTTGTTATCGTGAGAAGTTCATAGCGGTTTTTTGCAAGATAAACCTGTGCGCCGAAGGAGCCGAAACGTTCTTTTACAACCATCGGATATCCGAGCCTTTTTTCGATTTCGTCCAGAAAGTCAAGCTTTGTAAATCCGATGTTCGGAAAGGTCATCGGGGCGATATAAGTTTCGGGCATCGGAAGTCCGCGGAGGGAAAGGTGCATCTTTGCCTTGTCGTCGCACATCTCTATGCTTTTTGCCGGGTTGAAAACAGGGATGCCCATTTCTTCAAAGCTTTTTGCAAGAAGGACATCTTTGTCCCAGAAGAGGACAAAATCAGGCTTTTCGGAGATATCCGGTGTGTTGGTTGCAGAGAGGGAGAAGGCGTCGTTTGTATAAAGAGAAAGCTTTACGCCCTTCTCTTCAAAAGAAGCTTTCAGTCTGCTGTAAATGTCAGAAAACTTATCGGTATTCAAAAAACCGTTTACGATAAGAAACCCGTTCATAAGAAAAAACCTCCAACCGCACAAATATCTCAGATAACAGTATATCACAAAACATTCTTTTTTGCAAAATCACTTGAAAAAAAGCGATATATGTGTCATAATTGTAATTAATGGAAAACAGTTTATTTCAAGGAGGAAAAACAATGAAAATTCCGTTTGATATTGATCTTAAGGGTAAAGTGGCAGTAGTCACGGGAGGTGGCGGTGTCCTCTGCGCTATGTTCTCAAAGGCGCTCGCAAAGTGCGGAGCAAAGGTTGCGGTTATGGACCTTCGCGAAGAGGCGGCACAGGCTGTTGCAGATGAAATTGTTAAAGACGGCGGCATCGCTATCGGTGTTGGCGCAAATGTTCTTGAGCCGGAGAGCCTTGCAAAAGCACGCGAAATCGTAAACGAAAAGCTCGGCACATGCGACATTCTCTTAAACGGCGCGGGCGGCAATAATCCGCGCGGCACAACCACAAAAGAATACCTCTTCAAGGAAGATATTGGAAATTCAGAGATTTCAACCTTCTTTGACCTTGACCCGAAGGGCGTTGAGTTTGTTTTCAATCTCAACTTCATCGGAACACTTCTTCCGACACAGGCATTCTCAAAGGATATGATTGATAAGGACGGCGCAACAATCATCAACATCTCATCAATGAACGCATTCTGCCCGCTTACGAAAATCCCTGCATACAGCGGCGCAAAGGCTGCAATCAGCAACTTCACACAGTGGCTTGCTGTACATATGTCAAAGGTCGGCATCCGCGTAAATGCTATCGCTCCGGGATTCTTTGTTACAAACCAGAACCGTGCACTCCTCTTCAATGAAGACGGCACACCGACTCCGAGAACAGACAAAATCCTTTCTCAGACTCCGATGGATCGCTTCGGTGAGCCCGAAGAACTCATCGGAACACTTCTCTGGCTTGTTGACAAGGGTGCATCAGGTTTCGTTAACGGCGTTGTAGTTCCGGTTGACGGTGGATTTGCGGCATATTCAGGTGTTTAATTCAAGCGAAAAATAAAAGAGACGTAGGCTCCCATTTTTTCGGAGCCTACGTTTGTCTGTTACGAAAGGTGAAGTTTTAAAATGGAAAAAATCTTTAAGAAAAGGCTCATAGTTGCGCTTGCGGCGATGCTTTGCTGTGCGCTGTGGGGAAGCGCAACCCCGTTTATAAAAACGGGATACGCGCTCATTATGCCGCACGGCGGAGTGCCGTCAACCCTTCTCTTTGCGGGCACGAGATTTATGCTCGCAGGCGTTCTCACGATTCTTATATACAGTATCGCATCAAGAAAGCTTCTCGTTCCGCAGAAGAAAAATATAGGAAAAATTCTTCTTGTAGGTCTTTTCCAGACAGTTATTCAGTACATCTTTTTCTATGTCGGGCTTGCAAACACAACGGGCGTTAAGGGTACCGTGCTCAGCGGATCAAACGCGTTCTTCTCACTCATCATCGCAAGTCTTATCTTCCATCAGGAAAAGCTAACGGTAAAGAAGATTTTTGCCTGCATCATCGGTTTTGCGGGCGTAATACTCATAAACTTAAACGGGCTTGATTTCAATATGAACTTCTTCGGAGATGCGTTTGTAATTTTCTCGTCTGCCGCATACGGCGTTTCAAGTGCGCTCATGAAGAAGTTTTCAAAAGACGAAAATCCCGTAATCATAAGCGGATACCAGTTCTTTGCGGGCGGTATATTCATGATGCTCTGCGGTGCCTTCTCGGGCGGACATATAAGCATCGCGACTCCCTCTGCCGCAGGAGTTATGGTATATCTCGCGCTTCTTTCTGCAACTGCATACTCACTCTGGGGAATCCTTCTCAAATACAACCCCGTGTCAAAGGTTACAATATATACATTCTTAATCCCTGTTTTCGGCGTAATTTTATCAAGCATTATGCTTGCCGAGAACAGCAACGTTCCGTTTGTCAATCTCATAATAACGCTTATCCTCATAAGCATCGGTGTGCTTATGCTCAACTATAAAAAAGAGAGTGATAAGTAAAATGAAAAAAATCCTGCCGGGTTTTCTTTTGATTTGTGTCGTCCTTTCCTCGTGCACCGCACCTTTTACGGAAAGAACGCTTTATGTGATGGATACGGTTGCAACGATACGTTTGTTCTCTGAAAACGAAGAGGTCGCAGACGAAATTGAGAAAACCCTTCGCGAAATGTCCGCCTCACTTTCTGCTCATGACGGAAAGCTCAAAGAGATAAACGATGCAGGGCAGGGAGAAGCCGATGAATTTATTTCGGAGCTTTTTGAAATTTCAAAAGAAAAATCAAAAGAAACGGGCGGAGTTTTTTCGCCCTATCTCGGTGCGCCCATTGAACTTTGGGGAGTGGGCAGCAAAAATTACGTGCCGCAGGATGACGAAATAAAAAAAGCTCTCGCGACAACGGATGAGGCGAATGCATGCCTTGAAAAAAATAAACTTTCTCTCAAAAACGGACAACGGCTCAACTTCGGCGCAATAGCAAAAGGCTATGCGACGGATAAGATCAGATCGATTCTTGCGGAAAACAACATAAGCGGAGCAGTCATATCTCTCGGAGGAAATGTTTATGTTCACGGAAAGAAAGAAAACGGCAAAGAGTTTCTTGTTGCAGTCCGCGATCCGTTGGGAAGTGAAAACGAATGGATTCTTACGCTTATGCTTTCCGACAGTTTTGTAATCACATCGGGCGACTATGAGCGTTTCTTTGAAAAAGACGGAAAACGCTATCACCACATAATAAACCCCGAAACCGGAAGACCGTGCGAGAGTGATTTGCTTGCGTGCTGTGTCGTGTCAAAAAACGGTGCAGAGGGAGATGCGCTCTCAACGGCGCTTTACGTTATGGGAAAAGAAAAAGCCCTTTCGTTCTGGAGAGAAGGAGATGGCTTTGAGCTTGTTCTGATCGGACGTGACAAGACTGTAACCGTAACTGAAGGTCTGTGGGATAAATTTGATCCCAACGAAGAAAAGGGGTATGTATATGAAATTGCGAAAAGGTGATTTTCTTGCCGCATGCGCAGTTATCATCCTTGCAACAGCTCTTTTTTCAGTGACGATTTCTTCATCAGACGGAAACGCGGCAGAGGTGAAAAAGGACGGAAGGGTCGAATATATCCTGCCGCTTGAAAAGGATGCCGAGATTTCGGTTTCGGGGTGTACGGTCAGGGTTTTAAACGGAAAGGTGTCGGTCATTTCGTCGACCTGCCCTGACAAGGTCTGCGAAAAGACGGGAGAAATATCAAAATCCGGCGAGGTTATCGTCTGCGTTCCTAACAGAGTGGAGGTTTCGGTTGTCGGCGAGTCTATGTATGACGCGATAGCGGGATGAATTTTCCGTCGGGAGAGACGGAGATGACGGCAAAAAGCTCTCCGTTGATTCTTTTTGGTGTCATAATGCACATAACATCAGGTCTCGGGAACGGAAGTTTTGAAAATAGAGGCACGGCGATTTCGATACCGGACTCTGTTTTTGAAAGCCTTGCTCCCGTGCTCTTTGAAAGCGCGAGTGCAACTTTGTTTTTCTCAAGGATTTCAGAGGTGAAAGAAGCCTTTCCATCAGGCTCTTCGGCATATTCCTTGCATATTGCATAGGCGTATGAAATTTCGTCAAAAGAAATGCCGATGCCTGAAAGCGCGGACTTTGAAAAATGACGCCTTGATGAAAAAGCAGAGCCGTCAGGTGCAAGCACTCCGATGAGAAGGCTTGTGCGCGCACTTTTTACATATGCTCTGCAAATTCCGCTAAGGCACGCATAAGTTTTTGCAAGAAGAGTCAGATGTCCGTCGTTTTCCTCAATGACAACGGAGCCGATAACGGACGGCCCGAGATAAAGAGGAAGTGTTTTTTGCATAAAATCACCTCACGGAAATATAAAAAAACTGCTGCAATGCTCATTGCAGCAGTTTTTGCGTTCGTAATTAAGAAATTGTATACGGTCCGCGAACAAGGAGTGTGGCATCGCTTGTTGCCTTGATTCCGCGTCCGTCAACGGTGCAGAGGTAGAGATGGTTTTTCTCAAGCGGCTTTCCGCCGGCAAGGTCAGCACCCGTTGTCATATCAATAAGACCGGGTGTTCCCGATGAAACACAGGATGCAGTGCCGAGGCGAAGAAGCGCCTCGCATCCGACCTTTGCGGTGATTGTCTGACCTGACTTGAGCTTTACAAGAGCAAAGGTTGACGGAGAAGCTGACGACTGTGCGCCGACTTTTTCTGCAACCTTTTCGGCAACGTCATTAACGAATGCATCTGTTAAAAGCTCATCTGCACTTTTTGAAGTATACTGTGAAATCTTGTCTTCAATTTCACTTGAGATTGAATTGATTTTCGCATCGAGGTCAGAGCCGAGAGACTGTGTCTTTTCTGCAATTATCTCGTCAACCTTTTCCGAAATTTCCGGAGCAAGAACGTTGTTTATGTAACTTAAGCTGACCAGCGGGTCATCAGAAGTTCCATATTCGGCGGCAATGGCAAGTGCGCCGACCACAACGAGTGATACGAGAAGAACCACAGATGTTATAGCTTTCCATTTCTTTTGTTTCATTTTGATATACCTCCGAATATTTTGTCTTCTGTAATCAGTTTCCTGAAAGACCAAAGCTGACGGCAATCGCATCGTCAACCCGGTGCATAAGAGAGTCGTCAAGGCGACCCATTTTTTCTTTAAGCCGTGTTTTGTCGATGGTGCGGACCTGTTCAAGCAAAACGACAGAGTCTTTTGCCAGTCCGAAATTTCTGCCTCCGAGCTCAATGTGAGTGGGAAGCTTTGCCTTGTTTATCTGAGATGTTATTGCCGCAGCGATGACAGTCGGGCTGTGGCGGTTTCCAACATCATTCTGGATTATGAGCACGGGGCGCATACCGCCCTGCTCGCTGCCGACGACGGGACTTAAGTCGGCATAGTAGATATCTCCGCGCTTTATACTGTAATTCACTTTCAATTCACGCTCCGCAGGAATGTAGTAGCCGAAATGCTTCGACAACTATATTTTTCCACGAGCGTGCATATTTTAATCAGCACTTTTGAAATTTCAAAAATTTCTCATTTGTCCTCCGAGACATAATATGCTGTTTATTTCTGATATGTTCGGAGAACTCGCTTGGAGACGGAGGTGAGAACCTCATATGGAATCGTATCCGAAAGGTCGGCAATTTCGCTTGCGAGGAGAATCTCGTGATTCTGCTGCCCGAAAACAACCGCCTCATCAAACGGCTTTACGTCAGGGATATCGGTGACGTCTGCAAGAAGAAGGTCCATGCAGATGTTTCCGAGAATCGGTGCGTGCCGTCCGCATATGAGCACCGTGCCGTGATTTGAAAGATGGCGCGAAAGACCGTCGGCATACCCACACGAAACAACGGCGATTTTCATATCGCGGTCAGCAACGAATTTTCTGTTATAGCTCACAGAGTCGCCCTTCAGAATCGTTCTGACATCGGCGATAAGGCTTTTGAACGTCATCGCGGGGATAAGTGAAATGTCACACGTCGTATCGGGTGCGGGAGAATATCCGTAAAGAAGAAGACCGGGTCTTACACAACCGATATGAGCTCTCTTATAGTTTACCACAGCCGCGCTGTTTGCGCAATGGCAAAATCTGAACATTTTTCCTCGCGATCTCAAAATATCGCATACCTCAACAAAGCTTTCAAATTGCTCATCGGTAAATGAAGTGTCGGGATTTTCTGCCTCTGCAAAGTGAGTGAAAACACCGTCAACCGTGAGGTTCTTAAGATTTGTGATCTTTTCTGCTTCGTCTGCCGCAGAAAGCTCATATCCGCGATGGCAGTAGATTCCGAGACGCGACATGCCTGTATCAAACTGGATATGTATGGTTATGTTTTTGTTCATTTTCTCCGCCATTGATGAAAGGTCGGCTGCATACTCAAGGTTTGAAACGGACTGGATGATGTTGTTGTCGGCAAGGAGTCCTGCGAGGTGGATGGGAGTAATGCCGAGAATCATAATCGGCATCTTGATGCCGCCAACGCGAAGCTCGAGAGCCTCGTCGAGACAGGCAACGGCAAGAATTGATGCACCAAGCCCCTCGAAAAGATGTGCAACCTCACAGGCACCGTGGCCGTAGGCGTTTGCCTTTATGACGGCGATGATGTCTGCATCGGAGGTGATTCTCTTTATTTCGTTGAAGTTGTGTTTGAGTGCGGAAAGATTTACCGATGCCTCGGTTCTGTTTAAAACCTTCATCATTTGTTGTGTTCAGACCTTTCAAATTCACATTTTATTATGCGCTCTCCGTCTGAAAAAATTTCGGCGTAGAGAGGGAGGTATTCATCCTTTGAAAACCACGTGCGGTATTCGTATTGAAAATTGTCTTTATCCTCGCGGCTTATGGCGAGAATTGCGCGTTTACCGAATATCGTGGTGGGTGAGGTTTCCTCAAAATCACACGTTTTCCATACATCAAGAAGAGTATGTACCGCGGAAAAAGGGGATAAACTGTCAGTCGGTAGCTTTCCGAGCGAAAGACGTGCGCCGTCAAACTCAAGGGATGCGTCTTCTCCTGAAATGGTGTAGGAAACACCGGCGATTTCCCGGGGGGTTATGACGGATGCGCGGTCAACCTCGGGAGAGTGGGAATAGCTTACGGTAAATGAAGCTTCCTTTTCGGGAAAGGAGACTTCGGTTTTAACAACATAGCTTGCGTGAGTAACGGCTTTTAATTCTTCCGTGAGAGCGTCTTTTTCATCAAAACTCTCCGAGCAGGAGACAAGGAGAAAAATCAGGGGGAGAAAAAAGATAAGCCGCGAAAATTTCATTTTATTTCTGCACCTCGCACATAGCGGATTTTAAGGTGCACAGCATATCGGTGGGAGTCATTCCGTATTCACCAAACTTTTCTGCGGCGATGTCGCCTGCTCTGCCGTGCAGCCATACTCCAGTATATGCGGCGGTGTGGGGATGTATGCCCTGACCGATAAGTGAGGTTATGATTCCGGAAAGGACATCACCGCTGCCGCCCTTTGCCATACCGGGATTTCCCGTTGTATTGACAAAAAGCCCGCCTGTTTTCGTTGCGGTAATTGTGCGGTGCCCTTTAAGAACGAGCGTGCATTTGTTCTCCGTTGCAAAACGGAGCGCAAATTCCTCGCGCCTTGTGCTTTCAAAATCCGGGCAAAGTCTTAAGAATTCGCCTTCGTGAGGAGTGAGAATAATCTCGCGCTTTGCATATTTTAAATCTATCTTGTGCTTCGCAAGAAGCGTGATTGCATCGGCATCAAGAACCAAAGGGGATGTGCTCTTTGAAAGCTCGCGGAAAAGGAGCTTTTTTGATGCGCGCAAAAGACCGATTCCGCAACCGAGAAGCGTTGCATCAAACTTTTGCCCGTGATCTCTTCGTGAAACGAGAATCGGTTCGTTGAGCTTTGCAGAAAGAATGGGGCGGATGGAGGAGGGAAGCGAGAGAAAAACAAGACCGCTGCCCGTATTTACCGCCGCCTGCGCCGCAAAGAATGCGGCACCTGTATATTTCCTGCTTCCGCAAATGAGAAGAACTCGGCCGAAATCGCCCTTGTGAGCATCTTCGTTTCTTTTTGGAAGAGATATATCAGAACGTGTGATTTCCTTCAAAAAATCACCCCTTAAGGCTTAGTTTAAGAGTGTCGCGAGGTTTATTATCTGGAGTTCTTTGTCATATGCATAATTAACGGTGCTCATTGTGCCGCCGAAAGAGCGCGTGAGATAACACAGCAGGATATCGGCAGAGTCAACAAGATGCCGGTTTCGGCGTTGCATACAAAATTGATCATAGGTCTCTCCAAGGTATAAAACCTCGTCAGCCGACGAGATGATGTTTTCATACGCGCGCTGAAACTTTTTCGGCCACCGTGCCGCCTGATCGCGGCAGGGAAGAATCATCTTAAGGCGGATGTCGGGGTTCTTTGCGCGCTTTGCAAGAACAAGCCCTGCCGCGAGAAGGTCGAATCCGAGCGCACCGCCGCTCTGAAAGGTTTTAACCCCGGAGCCGATGAGAGTGTCAACCGTATCCGAGAGAAGAATCGGAAGAGTTTCCGTATGTGATTTTGAAATTTGTCTGTGCCCGGAAAACGAGCAAACCTTATCTTCCATAAGAGAAACCTCACAACGATATAATGATATTATATCATATTTGATATACAAAGGCAAAAAATTTTTGAGCATATTTGTTAAAAATGATAAAAAAATAAAAAGGTATTTACTTTTTGAAAAAGGTATGTTAAAATATTTATCGTGTCGGAATGTGGTTTTTGCTCATTACCGATGATACCGCCTCGCAGTTTTCGGATATAACGCCCGTATGACGGGGAGTTCACCCACCGAATACTTCGAAGCAGGAAATAAAGAAAGAAAGGTGAAAAAAATGATTCTCAAGGAAAAGAAGACAGAGGTTATCGCAAATAACCGTCTCCACGAGACTGACACAGGTTCTCCTGAGGTACAGATCGCTGTTCTTACAGAGCGCATTGCAGAGCTCACAGAACACCTCAAGGTACACCACAAGGACAACCACTCACGCCGCGGCCTTCTTAAGATGGTTGGTCGTCGCCGCAGTCTCCTCAATTACCTTCAGAAGAAGGACATTGAGCGCTACCGCGCAATCGTAGCAAAACTCGGACTCCGTAAGTAGTCTAAAAAGGTCCCCCGGACGGAGCTCCGTCCGGGGGATAAAACTTAAAAGGCTTTTTCGCTGATGGTTTTGTTTAGCAATTGGAGCTTTCGCCAAAACAGTTTGACGGCGGCTGCAAGTGCTAAACCCAAAGCGGAAAAGCTCCGAAATTTATTTAAAAAGGAGCGAAAGAAAATGAAAGAAATGGTATTCTTAAAGAACAGAGTATTCGAAACAGAATTTGCCGGAAGACCGCTCGTTATCGAGACAGGTAAGATGGCAGGGCTTGCCAACGGCTCATGTCTCGTCCGCTACGGCGAAACAGTAGTCCTCGTTACTGCAACAGCTTCAGATAAGCCCCGTGCAGGTATCGACTTCTTCCCGCTTGCAGTTGACTTTGAAGAGCGTCTTTACTCAGTAGGTCGCATTCCGGGCAGCTTTATGCGCCGCGAAGGCAGACCGAGTGAGCGCGCTATCCTCACATCACGTCTTATCGACAGACCGATCCGTCCGCTTTTCCCGAAGGACCTCAGAAACGACGTTGCGGTTTCAATCACAGTTTTGTCGGTTGATAACGACTGTGCGCCGGAAATCGCAGGTATGGTCGGTACATCGGTTGCTCTCTCAATTTCAGACATTCCGTGGAATGGACCTATCGCAGGCGTAAGCATCGGCTATGTTGACGGTAGTTACGTCGTAAACCCGACATCTGCAGAGCGCGAAAAGAGCGCTCTCAACCTCACGGTTGCAGGTACGGCTGCAAAGGTTGTTATGATCGAAGCAGGCGCAGACCAGGTTTCTGAAGATGTTATGTTCGATGCTATTATGCTAGCACATGAGGAAATCAAGAAGGTTGTTGAGTTCATTTCAGGCATTCAGGCTGAAATCGGACTTGAGAAGTTTGACTACGACCACGTTGAATTTAACGACGAGCTCTTTGAGGAGCTTCGCGCAAACATCCTTGACCGCGTCCGCGAGTGCATGGATACAGATGACAAGACAATCCGCGACAAGCGCCTCAAGACTCTTTCTGACGAGCTTGTTGAAGAGTATATCGAAAAGTATCCGGATATGGAGCAGTTCCTCGGCGAGTGCCTCTACAAGCTCCAGAAGATCGTTGTCCGTCAGTGGCTCCTCGAGGGCAAGCGTGTTGACGGCCGTGCTCTTGATGAAATCCGTCCGCTTGCAGCAGAAGTCGGCATTTTACCGAGAACACACGGAAGCGGTATGTTCACAAGAGGTCAGACTCAGGTTCTCACGGTTGCAACTCTCGGCACAATTTCTGACCAGCAGAAGCTTGACACTATCTACGAAGAAGAGTTCAAGAGATATATCCACCACTACAACTTCCCGTCATACTCTGTCGGTGAAGCTCGTCCGAGCCGCGGACCGGGCCGTCGTGAAATCGGTCACGGTGCTCTTGCAGAACGTGCTCTTGAGCCGGTTATCCCGAGCGAAGAAGAGTTCCCGTACAGCATCCGCCTCGTTTCCGAGGTTCTCAGCTCCAACGGTTCAACTTCACAGGGTTCAATCTGTGGTTCTACCCTTGCTCTTATGGATGCAGGCGTTCCGATAAAGGCTCCCG
>JAZTYJ010000005.1:0-41560 GCA_045636865.1 Eubacteriales bacterium | reverse complement strand
TTTCGCATGCCTCGCATGTTACATATTCCATCCTTCTCACCTCCGCTATATCTTCTCGAGGTAGGAAGAATACACCCAGCCTGCCGGAGTTTTGCTCCACAATCCCTGTTCTTCCGTTACGGTTACGACGTCGCCGTTATAGAATCTTCCGACACGCGAATACCACAACCCCGGACCGCTTCGGACATTGAGGCTCGTTCTCACACTTACCCTGCGGCGGTTTCCTCCTCGCACCCATATACCGATAAAGCCGCGGACACGCCTGCCTGAAAAATGATTTCCTGTCGGCGCGTAAAACTGCGTACTTCCGCCGCCGTCGAGGTTGATGGCATCCTTTGCTCCTGCGGATATAAACTTCTTGCGAAGCTCCGACAGCGTCGCACCGTTCTTATCGGGTATGAGTGCAACAAAAAGCGATTTCCCGTTTAATCCGAGCGCAGTTCTGCCGCGACGCCCCGTAACGCCTGCAGGGTTCTGACTCTCCTCCGCTCCGTTTCGCACAAGCGTCGGATATGCGCCGACGTAATCTGCGGCATTTACGTTGTTCTTGTACGAAAATACCGCAGTTTTGTTCTCGGGGAACGCGATTCCATAGCCCTCACCAAGCCGCACAACTTCTCCGTTTGCAACAACGTCGCTTGCCGCCTCTCTTGTTTTAAAGTCAAAAAGCTCGGCATTCATAAGAAAGTCGGGTGCGCGCCCACGCAGTTTTGTTATGCGGGTCTTTGCACTTTTCACCTCTTCGCTTCCGCGCTCGCCGTAAAAATAACCGATATACTCAATATCAGAAAGCGAAATATTGTATATTCTTCCGCCCCTGAACAATTCAGATGTCATTGTCTCCGTTTCCTCCCATCTGCTTTCTGATGTTTGCGATATAGACTGACGCCATACCTGCAATTATGCCTTTCAGGATAAATTCCGCCACATTTCTGCCGCTTATCGCAAAAATGACAAGTTCAAAAGCCACTCCGACAACAAGCGCCGCAAGCGGTATGAAGCGGTCGTCGAAAAACTTTGCTGACTTGAGCGCAAAGCACACCCCAAAAACAGCGGCAATAACCATATACAGGTCGGGTGTTATGAGCGCGAGAAAGTTTTCGTTCAAGATATTTTCGCTCATATGTTCTCACCCCCGTAAACATCCTCAACATCACTGAAGTTGTGCTTCTTTGCGCCATAAAGCGCAGTCAAAAACCTTTCTCTGAAGATCGCAGAGCGCACGCTTTCTCCGTCATCGTCGGCAAAGTGCGCCGCAACACCGTACGGAAGCGCGAGTGTGCATATCTCATCACACATACATACCTCATCATCCATATTTGAAATTTCCGGTGATTTTAAAAGTTTTTCTTCTCCGTTTGACTCTCTCACGGAATTTTCATACGGCAGAGTCTCTGCCGCAACGGACGTCAGAATCGCGCAAAAATTATCCTTAAATGTCTTGTCTTCTCCATCGCGCTCAAAGAGAAGCGCAATGCTTTTTTTGTAAATATCATATGCTTTCATATTTTTAATGTTCCTTTCTCAAAATTTTAAAAAAATAAACGGGGACGACTGACGCCGCCCCCGCCAAAAACGATTAAAGTGTAACAGTTGTTACTGCAGACGGAAATGCTCCGTTTTTATAAGCATATGCACGGACAACAGTTTCGGGTGCGTCAACATCCGATGCTGTTCCGGTCTTTGCAGAAGCCGAATATCTCGGATCTGAGCCGTCTGTTGTGTACTTGAAGCTTACGCCCGCTGTTGCGCAGGTAAGCTCACCTGCCGCACCGATTTCGGGGGCTTCGCAGATCGTTGCCTTTGATGTGTCGACATCAACGTAAACGCCGTCGCACTTTGCGCCGAACACGAAGAGGTCATAATACTGTCTTCCCTCAAGAAGCGCGCCTGAAATACCCGGCGGGTCCTTGTGGAACTTCGTATCATTGAGCTTTACCGGCGCACAGGCTGCACGCTTGTGAACGATCATGAAGTTTACGTTTTCAGGCCAACGCAAGCGCGGAACCTTGATTACCTTCATACCATCATATGAGCCGACCTGACCTCTTGCGAGGGATTTCTCCATAAGTGCGTCCGCTGCCTTGAATTCGTCTGAAAGGCGAAGCTTTGCGTATGTATCGGCAGTAACGAAGAGAACTCTGTCAAAAGCCGGAACTTCGCAGTCATCCATATAGGTTGTGCCCTTTGTTATGCGCTCGCATACGTTTGACTTTGTGAGAGCCGTGCTCTCGCCGTTGATTTTGCCCGCGAGATATGCAAGACGCTCGAAGCTGTACTTATCCATAAGCGGAATAGCCTTTTCGCTGATCTGAAGGGCAAGCATCTTTCCTGCTTCCTTGATGCCGTTCTGGTCAAGGTTGTTGCCCTTGTCGATTGTGAGCGTAAAGCTCTTGTCCTGTGAAAGTGTAAGCTCCTGAACAACGTCTTCCATCTCTGTCGGAGTGCCGTAACGGCTCGTGCCCGAGCGGACATAGTCTGTCATCGGAACCGTTATCGGAGTGGAGATTCTTACTGTTTTTACGCCTGAGAACGAATACTCATTTGAGAGATGTCCGTTGATAAGGCTTTCTGTTGTGAATTTTGTCTGGATTTCCTTTGCATACTTTGTGTGTAAATTAATAGCTGACATTTTTTATAATTCCTTTCTTTTTACAATTTAGTTATACATTGAAAAACCCTCTAAGAATTCGTCGCGACCTGCCCCGCTTCCGTCACCCTCTATTGAACCGGTGCTTTTTCTCTCCGCAAACCTGTTTTCGTTTGCCGAGCGAAGCTCCATTTCTTTTTCCGCAATAAGCTTTTCCTGGTATGCCTCAATGGGAGTTGACCCTTTTGCAACCGCATCGGAAAGCGATGAATATGCGTCTTTTCTTGAGAGTGTCGGATATTTATTGAAAAGTCGGGTCCAAGGACCGTTTATATTCAGCGAATCGGTTATCCGCTTAACCTGCATAGCGGCTCTTTCGCGACCTGATACTTCCTGTATGGGATTTTCATTTTTGTTTTCAAGAAGCCCCTCCTCGTGCATTTCCATATATTTTGCACGGGTGAGTCCCCTTTTTTCTGCGACCTTGTCGAGAAAGTCGAGCTCACGCTTATATTTCGTATCGCGCTCGGCAACGACATGGTCGTAATTCATTCCCTTCTGGGCGAGAACGCGAGCCTCATCAAGGCTTATATCGCGCTCCTCACCGTTGTATTTAATTGTGATTGTCTGCTTTTCCTCTTCATCATGGTTTTGATCAAGGATTTCTTCTTCATAAGAGTCTTCGCTTTCGAATAGTTTTTCCGGAAGCGAAATCTCTTGCTCCTGTGTCATATTGGTTTCATCAAACACGTTAAGAGCACCTCCGTTATATTTTTTGAATATTTAGATACCACACTTTTCTTTTTATAAATTCTGTTCCGGACGCATCCTCCGTCTTTTGCGCGCTAAAGCGAAAGATTCTCATCCGCTCTCATTCCGTGTGCATATCTTTTTTGAAAAATGAACTTTTCCCGTTTGCATGTGCGCCTGCAAAGGTCAAAATCCACTTTCAAAAGCACGTTTTCCCAACGTTGCGATATCCATTATAGCACTTATTTAATTTCGTGCTTGACAAGATTTTGACAACTTTTCCGACTTTTTTTGAAATTTTGAAAATTTTTTTGATTTTCTTGTTGACAACAATTCAATTTTGTATTATAATAACAAAGCTCTGTTTTGGAGCATCATATGGCGGTGTAGCTCAGTTGGCTAGAGCATTCGGTTCATACCCGAACGGTCACTGGTTCAAGTCCAGCCGCCGCTACCATGGCAGAGTGAATGCTCTGCCCACATATGGCCCGTTGGTCAAGCGGTTAAGACACCGCCCTTTCACGGCGGTAACAGGAGTTCGATTCTCCTACGGGTCACCAAAAAGCGACAAGGTAAATCACCTTGTCGCTTTTGTTATACAAAAACAGAGCAGGAGTTTCTCCTGCTCTGTTCTGCACTTTACCACGATTTTAGATATTTTTCCTGTTCATCTGAAAGTGAATCAATTTTTATTCCGCAAGCGGTGAGTTTTTCACGCGCTACGAGCTTGTCAATCTCCGACGGAACTTCATAAAGCCCCGGAGAGAGTTTTTCAGGAAGGCGTGCGATATGCTCCATCATAAGTGCCTGAACCGCAAAGCTCATATCCATAATCTCTGCCGGATGACCGTTTCCTGCGGCGAGGTTTACAAGACGACCTTCACCGAGGAGATTTAAAACTCTGCCGTCAGCCATTGTGTATCCTTCAATATTCGGCTTTCTCTCCTCAACCTTGACCGCGAGTGATGAAAGATCATCCTTATTTATCTCACAGTCAAAATGGCCTGCGTTTGCAAGAAGAACGCCATCCTTCATCTTCTCCATATGGCGACGTAAAATTATATCGCGGCAGCCTGTTGTGGTAACAAAGATATCACCGACCTCTGATGCTTCGTCCATAGTCATAACAGAATAGCCTTCAGCGTAAGCTTCAAGCGCACGGAACGGATCCGCCTCACATATAATCACATTTGCGCCAAGTCCCTTTGCGCGGAGAGCAACACCTCTACCGCAGAAACCGTATCCCGCGACGACAACGCGCTTACCTGCAATAAAGCAGTTTGTTGTGTTCATAATTGCATCCCACACCGACTGCCCCGTACCGTGACGATTGTCAAAGAGGTGCTTGCACTTTGCATCGTTTACGGCAAACATCGGGAAGTTGAGCTTGCCTGATTTTGCGCGGGATGAAAGCCTTGCAACGCCCGTTGTGGTCTCCTCGCATCCGCCGAGAAGGTTCTTTGCAAGCTCGGGTGCGCTCTCGTGAAGAATCGAAACGAAATCACCGCCATCATCAATAATTATATCGGGGACGCACTTTAAGGTTTCGGTAAGGTGCGCTTCATACTCCTCCGCATTTACGCCATGAATTGCAAAAGTCTCAACGCCCAAAGCCGAAAGACCTGCTGCAACATCATCCTGCGTTGAAAGAGGATTACAGCCCGTTGCATAGACATCCGCGCCGCCTGCCTTTAGCGTAAGTGCGAGGTATGCAGTCTTTGCCTCAAGATGGATTGACATCGCAATCTTCTTGTCTTTAAACGGCTTTTCCTTCTCAAATCTCTCGCCTATTGCAGAGAGCACGGGCATATATGATTTTACCCATTCTATCTTCTTTATTCCCGACTCTGCGAGTGCGGGGTTTTTAATTATGCTCATTATATAATCAACTCCTTGAAAAACTATCTCAATGATACACAATTTCCGCCTGTTTTTCAATAGATTTTACAAAAAACAATTTCTTTTTTGCAAACTGCCGGAACACGTCCCGTATTTTCAGAAAATTCACACAAAAACTCTTTTCTATCATATTAAAATGTGATATACTTAATTGAATGATAGTATTATGGAAAATCTGCAAATTTTATTGTCAATTTCATTCTGAAAGGATTTTTATAAAATGGGTGTTATTTCAAAAATTTTCGGAACAAGAAGTGAGAGAGAAATCAAAAAAATCCTCCCGCTTGTTGATAAAATCGAAGCTCTTTCCGATGAGTTTCGTGCACTCTCCGATGCAGAGCTTTCTGCAAAAACCGACGAATTCAAAACGCGTCTTTCTTCAGGTGAGGAGCTTGACAGTCTCATCCCCGAAGCTTTTGCAACCATCAGAGAAGCTGCATACCGCGTTCTCGGTCTTTATGCTTTTCGCGTTCAGCTGATCGGTGGTATCATTTTGCATCAGGGCAGAATTGCGGAAAGGAAGACAGGTGAAGGTAAAACTCTTGTTGCCATCCTCCCCGCTTATCTCAACGCACTCACAGGGCGCGGTGTTCACATCGTTACCGTCAACGATTACCTCGCAAAATATCAGGGTGAGCTTATGGGCAGAGTTTTCCGCTTTCTCGGACTTTCCGTCGGCATAATCGTTCACGGTCTTGACAATAAAGAACGATTTGATGCTCACCACAGCGACATCCCCTACGGCACAAACAACGAGCCCGGCTTTGACTACCTCCGCGACAATATGGCTCTTTACAAAGAGCAGATGGTCGGCCGCGGATATCATTCATTTGCTATCGTTGACGAGGTTGACTCCATCCTCATAGATGAGGCAAGAACTCCGCTTATCATTTCGGGTATGGGAGAGAAGCCCACAAATGTCTATCGAGAGGCAGACCGCTTTGCATCCACTCTCAAAAGGCTTGTCATGGCATCTGTTGACGAAAAAGAAGACAACGACGATGTCGACGGCGACTATATCGTCGACGAAAAGCACAGAACCGCAACGCTCACGGCATCAGGTATAGCAAAGGCAGAGCGCTTCTTTGGCGTTGAAGATCTTTCAGACCCCGAGAATGCAGAGCTTTTCCACTATATCAACCAGGCTATCCGCGCGCGCGGAATTATGAAACGCGATATTGACTATGTCGTAAAAGACAATGAAATCATAATCGTTGATGAATTTACAGGCCGACTTATGATAGGCAGAAGATATTCTGAAGGTCTCCATCAGGCGATTGAGGCAAAGGAAAACGTTGACATCCAGAACGAAAGCAAAACACTCGCAACAATAACCTTCCAGAACTACTTCAGGCTCTACGACAAGCTCTCCGGCATGACAGGTACCGCCCTTACGGAGGAGGCTGAATTTGAAACCATTTACAGCCTCGACGTTGTGGAAGTTCCGACGAACAAGCCGATGATCCGAAAAGACCTAAACGATTCAGTCTATAAGACCGAACGCGGAAAATTCCGTGCAGTTGTCCGCCAGATAGCAGAGTGCAACAAGCGTGAGCAACCGGTGCTCGTCGGCACGGTTTCAATTGAGAAGAGTGAGCTCGTCTCTGCCCTTCTCAAAAAAGAAGGCATCCCTCACGTTGTCCTCAATGCAAAGCATCACGAAAAAGAAGCTGAAATCGTTGCACAGGCGGGTAAGGCAGGGGCCGTAACCATCGCCACCAATATGGCAGGTCGAGGAACGGACATTATGCTCGGCGGCAACGCAGATTTTCTCGCTAAAAGCGAGCTCCGACGCATCGGCATTGATGAAAACCTCATCATTGACGCCGCAGGAAGCACGCCAACAAATGACCCCGAGCTTATTGAGGTGCGCGCAAAATACAAGGAGCTTTATGCAAAGCACAAGGCCGTGTGCGAGGTCGAAGCAGAAAAGGTACGCAATGCAGGCGGACTCTTCATCGTCGGCACGGAACGCCACGAATCGCGCCGCATCGACAACCAGCTCCGCGGTAGAGCAGGACGTCAGGGAGACCCCGGTGCATCACGCTTCTTCCTCTCTCTTGAGGATGATGTCATGCGCCTTTTCGGCTCCGAGCGCATTATGGGAATGATGAACGCACTCGGGATTGATGAGGATATGCCGATAGACCAGAAAATGCTCACATCTGCCATTGAAAACGCACAGAAGAACGTTGAAAGTCGAAATTTCGCGGCAAGAAAGAGCGTTCTTCAGTATGACGATGTTATAAACGCACAGAGAAAAATCATCTATGGACAGCGTCAGTCAGTCATTGAAGGACACGATATCGCAGATACAATAAAGAAGATGATTTCAGACTCAATATCAAGCACGGTTTCGGAAGTCATCGGCGAAGAATTTTATGTACAGACAGAGCATCTTGACCTTGTTCGTCAGAGATACCTCGGCATTTTTCTCACAAACTCTGACCTCCGAATGACCCGCGATGAGCTTGACCGCGTCGACTATAATACCGAAGACTTAAAGAGTGATCTTCTCGAAAGCGCAGAGCGAGCCTACGCCCTGCGTGAAGAAGAGTTCACCTCCGAAAAAATGCGCGAAATTGAGCGTGTTGTCCTCCTTCAGAATGTTGACGAAAACTGGATGGAGCACATTGACGCAATGCACGAGCTTCGCCGCGGAATCGGTCTTCGCGCTTATGCCCAGCACGATCCGATAGTTGTTTACAAGAGCGAAAGCTTTGATATGTTTGAAGAAATGATTTCCTCAATCCGCGAAAGCACGGTACGACAGATGTTCACACTCCGCATAAGACGCGAGGATGAACCCAAACGCCGCGCGGTCGCAAGAATTACAGGTACCCTTGGCGGTGATGACTCCGAAGTCAGAAGGACTCCGCGAAAGGTTGAAAACAAGGTCGGCAGAAACGACCCATGCCCCTGCGGAAGCGGCAAGAAATACAAAAAATGTTGCGGACGCGACGAATAATCAAATTGGAGATAAAACTATGTTTAACTTTAAAAAGCTTTGCGCGGCTGTCCTTTCAGTTGCAATAACTGCATCATTTTTTCTCAATGCAGCCGCGTTCTCATACACCGATATGTCTTCGGTATTTTCAATCGGTGGCTACACAATAACTCAGGTTGCCCCCGAAACAAACCATATTTCGCTCACGGCGACAAACGGAAGCGGCAAGCAGAACATCAATGCCGTCGAGTTCAATCCCAAAAACGAATACCTCTCACTCCGCGCAGGCAAAAGTGCAGGATACGTTTACAGCACACAGACAGTAAACACAATCGCAAACAATATGAGCGATACTGACGGAGGAGACGTTGCGGTTGCCGCCATAAACGGCGACTTCTTCACCTTCGGAGTTGGTGTTCCTCACGGAATCTTCATTGATGAAGGCCGCATTCTCTCGACACCTCCGCAGTATTATGCCGCATTCGGCCTCACTTATGACAACGAACCGTTTATCGTTCGCCACGGAACGATTCTCGATAAGGAATTCCGCATAAACGGTGTTCTCTGCGACATAAACGGCATAAACAATGCCCACGACTCAAGCGGAAACTCCCTCATTCTCTACACCCCCGACTATGCACGCGGAACAAAAACCGGCACCGACACATATGAGCTTCGTTGCCGCATAAATTCGGGCGATATCCGCCACGGCGAAACTCTCAACTTCACCGTTGAAGAGGTTTTTGATGCTGTCGGCAACACCTCTCTCGGCGACGGATATATCGTTCTTTCCGCAAAGGGTTCAAGAATCGAAGATTTAAAGAAAATTTCCGTTGGTGAAACATTTGACATCAAGTTCCGTTTCAACGAATTCTGGTCAAACGTCAAATTCGCAGTCGGCGGAATCGAGCTTCTCCTTAAAGACGGTGAGATTTACAGCACAAAGGACGCATCCAATCAGCCGCGAACATCTGTCGGCATCCGTCCCGACGGAACTGTTGTTCTTGCAACGTTTGACGGACGTCAGGATGACGCTGTCGGTATGTCCTACAAAACTGCTGCAGAGGCTATGGCGGCACTCGGTTGCACAGATGCTCTCAACCTCGACGGCGGCGGCAGTACGACCTTTGTTCTCCGCGAGCCGGGTGCTATGAAGACAAGCATTGTAAACAGCGTTTCAGGCGCAAGCGCAAGGCAGGTCGCAAACGCTCTCGTTCTTATGAACACCGCACCCACAAGCTACGCAACAAGCCTCTCACTTTCTCCCAAAACGCGCCGCGTTCTCGCAGGTGGAACATATGCTTTCAAGGTTTCCGGCGCGTATGACACAAACTTCAAACCGACCCCCATCCCGCAAAATGTTTACTGGTCAACCGACTATCCGGGCGGTGTCTCCGAGAAAGGCGAAATCATCGCTGAACAATCCGGCTTATTCAAAGTCTATGCAAGCGCAAGTTCAGCAGAAGGAAGCGCGGAAATCGAAGTTTTCGACCGTGTTGACTCTATCTCTGCAAACGTCTCTTCTTTAAATGTAAAACCCGGCGGTGTCGTTAACCTTACCGCAACCGCATATGTTGACGGCAAGGCTTTGGAATCAACCAACGAGCTCTTTATGTGGACATGCCCCGAAAATCTCGGAACGTTTACAGCCCCCGGAACTCTCACCGTTTCAGAAAATGCCGTTGCGGGCGAAATCACGATAAGCTACGGCAACGTTTCTGCTTCCGTCAACGTTTTGCCCGAAGTTTCAGAAACTCCCGTAGAACCCGTCGCTCCAGAAATTCCGCCGCTTCCGGTTACGGAATTTGAGGGTGATGAAGTCTCCTTCGTCCCCGTCGGGATAAGCACAAAGGTAAAGCCTAACTGGAAATACGAAACAGATAAGAACTTTGTATACGACGGCCTCCGTTCTCTCAAGGTCTACTATAACTTCTTAAATACCGAAGGCTCTGTCGGCTCGTATTATATGATTTCACCCGATTCAGCCGACAACTCCGCATTTAAGCTCTCAAGTCTTCCAAAGAAACTCGGAATGTTTGTTTACGGTGATGAAAGCGGTGTCGAGCTCCGTTCAATTCTGGAAGGCACATCAGGTCGTCAGTATCACCTTTCTTACGGAAGGATTGAGCATAAGGGCTGGAAGTATATGGAGGCAACCGTTCCTTCGGATATAACCGAAGAGGTATATATAAAAGTCCCTGTTCACCTCGTTTCAAACCCCAAAAAGCTCACTCATGGATGTCTGTATTTTGACAAAATGCGTGCAGTATACTCTGACATTGACGATGACCTTGAAGCTCCGTATATCGTAAAGGCATGGCCGTCTGAAGGCATGATGACATATGGCAGAACTCCGTCTATCGGAATCATCCTTGCAGACAACAAAAAGATAAACCCCGAAACCGTTGAAATCATCATCAACGGCTACGATTGCCCCGACCGCACATTCGACGAGGCAACAGGAAAGATTTCATACACGATTAAAGTTCCGCTCAAAAACGGATTCCACACAGTCTTTGTGCGCGCACGCGATATGGCGGGAAATCTCTTCTCCGCCGAGTGGAAATTTGAGGTGCGATAATGATAAACACCCGAATCAGACGTCTTCGCGAAAGGATGCATGATGTCGGTCTTGACGCACATCTTTTCACCTCCTATGAAAATTACCGCTATTTTTCGGGTTTTTCGGGCAGCAACTGCGCGCTCATAATAACTCACGATAAACTCTTTGCCCTGACCGACGGACGGTATGATGTCCAGATTCATAATCAGGCAAAGGGCTATGAAATAACGGTGATTTCCGAGCCTATGCAAAAGCACATCGGAGAGATCATAAGAAGTCTTAAGCTCTCTTCCGTAGGATATGAAACACACAAAATCACAGATTACTATTTAAACTCCGTAAAATCCGCATGCGGTAAGGAAATAAACTTTGTCGCCTGTCCCGATTTTGGTGAGGAGATACGCGCGGTTAAGGATGAGTCTGAAATTTCCTCAATCCGCACAGCCGCAAAAATAGCAGACCTCTCTTTTGAAAAGCTTTGCAGGAAACTGTCAAAGGGTATGACAGAGCGCGAGGCGGCAGCATATCTTGAATATGAAATGATGTGTGCAAAAAGTGAGGGCGCTGCTTTCTCAACCATCGCCGCAAGCGAGATGCGAGGTGCAATGCCTCACGCACAGGCAGACGATGTTGTTATTCCCGACAACACTCTTATGACGTTTGATTTCGGCGCAAAACGAAACGGTTACTGCTCCGACATCACGCGAACAATTCATATAGGTACTCCCTGCAAGGAACTCTGTGATTTGTGGGATGCCGTTTTTGACGTTCAGCAGAAGTGTCTTAAAAAGGTCCGCCCCGGAATTTTTTGCCGCGAGCTTGACCTTTTTGCAAGAGAAGAATTTGAAAAGCTCGGTCTTGAGAAGTATTTCTCACACTCTCTCGGACACGGTGTCGGTCTTGCGATACACGAGTCTCCCACCCTTTCAAAGCGTTCAGACGAGATTTTATCCGAGAATATGGTCATTACCATTGAGCCCGGTCTTTATGTCGAAGGACTCGGCGGTGTAAGAATTGAAGACTCCGTTGTCGTAACGCGCGACGGATGCGAAATTCTCACACATTTCCCGTATCGCACGGATATTAAATTTTAAGGATTTGTTCTATGAAAAAGAAAGTTCTCATCGGTATGAGTGGCGGAGTTGACTCCTCCGTTGCCGCATATCTCCTTTCAAAGGAATATGACGTTCTTGGCGTTACTCTTCTTCTGCACGGAAACGATGACCGTGATGCAAAACGCGTTTGCGAGCGCATCGGAATTGATCACATTTCCGTAAATGCAGAGGATGCATTTAAAACCCACGTCATAGATAACTTCACAAGTGAATATCGCCGCGCGAGAACTCCGAATCCGTGTATCCTGTGCAACGAGCATATAAAGTTCGGAACGATGCTCGACCTTGCAGATGAGCTGGGCGCTGACTTTATCGCAACGGGGCATTATTCGCGACTCGTTATAAACGACGGTGAATTTTTCCCTCAACGCGCGCTTTTTGACAAAAAAGATCAAACCTATGCACTATACCGCCTGTCGCAGAAAAAGCTTTCGCGCTCGCTCTTTCCTCTGGGAGAGCTATCAAAAGACGAAGTCCGTTTCCTTGCGCGCGAAATAGGTCTTGAAGTTGCCGATAAGGCAGACAGTCAGGACATATGCTTTATTCCCGACGGGGACTATGCCGCATATATCGAAGAGCGTTTCGGCAAGGCAGAACCCGGAAGATTCCGCGGTCCGAAGGGCGAAGACCTCGGCGAGCACAAAGGACTTATCCACTATACCGTCGGTCAGCGCAGAGGGCTTGGAATTGCGTATTCCGAGCGCATCTTCGTATCAAAGCTCGATCCCGAAAAGAACGAGGTCATCCTCGGTCTTGAGGGTTCGCAGAGCAAAAGTGAGGTTTCCGCTTCCGATATAAACTGGATAAGCGACAAACAACCGACAGGCACATTCTCCTGCAAGGGAAAAATCAGATACAATTCACGCGCCTGCGAATGTGTTGTGAAAATTTTTGAAAATCGCATTGTCGCAAGCTTTTCTGAGCCGCAAAGAGGAGTTTCTCCCGGGCAGTCGCTCGTTTTATATGACGGCGAGCGTCTCATCGGCGGCGGTTTTATAGAATAGACATCAAGGGGGATGAACTATGTTTGAAAATTTAAAAGCCGACCTTCGTGCTGCTCGCGAGCGCGACCCTGCCGCACGAAACAACCTTGAAATATTTCTTCTTTATTCGGGTTTCCACGCAATTTGCAGACACCGCATCGCGCATTTTTATTACAGACACAAGCTCTTCTTTTTAGCAAGAATGGTGTCACAGGTAAACAAATTCTGGACAGGTGTTGAAATTCACCCTGCCGCAAAAATAGGTCCGGGGCTGTTCATTGACCACGGTACAGGTGTCGTCATCGGTGAGACAACTGAAATCGGCTCAAACTGCACAATCTATCAGGGCGCAACACTCGGCGGTACGGGCAAGGATGTCGGAAAACGCCATCCGACGCTCGGAAACAATGTTATGGTTGGTGCCGGCGCAAAAGTGCTCGGGCCGTTTACTGTTGGCGACAACGCAAAAATTGCAGCCAACGCAGTAGTTCTTGATGCTGTTCCGCCAAACTCAACGGCAGTCGGTGTTCCGGCGCGAGTTGCGCGACTTGGCGGAGTAAAGCCGAAAAATTCAGAGCTTGACCAGATTCACATTCCCGACCCGATTGCACAGGAGCTCTGCTCATTGAAGGGTGAGCTTGCACGTCTTAAAAAGGAGCTTGAAGAGTTAAAGAAATGATGAGTCTTTTTACGGAATCACCCGATAAAAGTGAATATGCACGCAAGGAGTATCTTGACGGTATACTAAATCTCGTTGAAGGTGGATTTTCTCACCTTCCCTTCAAGCCTGCGCTAACTCCCCTTGAAGAGGGTTTCGGTGCGCCGCTTGACCGTGAAATTGCGCCGTCAGACTTTATTTCGCAGGAGTTTGTCGGTGAGGATGAGCTTTGTGAGATATACAGGCTTCGTTTTTTCCCGCTTCAGAATACGCCGTTTTTCGCACTCTTGTTTGTGCCGCACAAAATGGCAACACCTTCACCTCTCGTTGTTGCGGCAAACGGACTTCTCGGCACTCCCGAGCTTATGTACGGTATGCACGGCACAAACGGATACTCAAACCTCACAGCGCGCCTTCTCAAGAAGGGCGTTTGCGTTCTCTCTCCGCAATTTCTCCTCTGGAACTGTGGAATGAGTCCTGCAAAGCCGTGTTATAAAACGAAATATAACCGCGCCGAAATAGATGCGCGGCTTAAGGAAAAAGGCGGAGGCATAAATTCGCTCGAGATATTCTTTCTCCTGTCTGCACTCTCCGCACTCTCAAAGCTCAAATTTTTAGACACGTCAAAAATTGCCGCGTGCGGCATGTCATACGGTGCATTTCTCACAATGCGCACAATGGCGGTTTCTCCCCTGATAAAAGCCGGCTATTTTATGTCATGTGCAAACGGAAGTCTTGAGCCTGATTTCCCCGAATGGTTTTTCCGCGCACCGTATACATCTCTTTCAGACTGCGAGTTTCTCGCATATTGTGCTCCCCGCCCGGTCTTTGTCGAGGTCGGAAAGTTTGACGACATCTTTCCCGTTGATGGCGCAATTTCGGAGATGAGCAAGGCAAAGAAATATTACGCCCAAAAAGGTGCAGAAGAAAATTTCCGTTTCAACATCTGGAACGGCGGTCATATAGTAAACCGCGAGGACACGGGCATCGACTATATTATTTCAAGCCTTAAATGAATTAATATGCAAAAATTTTGTCGATATGTGCAAAAATATTAACTTGCGCATATCGATTTTTGTCTATTTTTTGCAACGTTTTTTCGACCGATTCTATTGACACTTTTATTTTCAAAGTGTTATAATTTTAGCATATTAGATTATACTGGGAGGAAGTTTTTTATGACAAGTTATATGCAAAGAGTTCTCGACTCTGTAAAGGAGAGAAATAAGGGTGAGCCCTTGTTCATCCAGACAGTTGAAGAGGTGTTTGCAAGCATCACCCCGATAGTCGAAAAGCATCCCGAATACGAAAAGGCCGGACTCCTTGAACGTCTCACAGAGCCGGACAGACAGATTGCTTTCCGCGTTACCTGGGAAGACGACAACGGCAACATTCACACAAACCGTGGCTGGCGCGTTCAGTTCAACGGTGCAATCGGTCCTTACAAGGGTGGTCTCCGTTTCCATCCGTCAGTTACTATCGATACAATGAAGTTCCTCGCTTTTGAGCAGACTTTCAAAAACAGCCTCACCGGTCTTCCGATCGGCGGCGGTAAGGGCGGCTCTGACTTTGACCCGCGTGGCAAGTCTGACAGCGAAATTATGCGCTTCTGCCAGAGCTTTATGACAGAGCTCTACCGCCACATCGGTCCCGATGTTGACGTTCCGGCAGGTGATATCGGCGTAGGCGGTCGCGAAATCGGCTACCTCTTCGGTCAGTACAAGCGCATCAAGGCTTGCTGGGAAAACGGTGTTCTTACAGGCAAGGGCCTCACATACGGCGGCTCATACTTCCGCCCCGAAGCTACAGGCTACGGCGCTACATACTATCTCCTCGAAGTCCTCAAGCACTTTGGCGATTCAATTGAGGGCAAGACAGTTGCAGTTTCAGGATTCGGCAACGTTGCATGGGGTGTCTGCAAGAAGGTTGCAGAGCTCGGCGGTCGCGTTGTTACAATCTCAGGACCCGACGGCTACTGCTACGATCCCGACGGTATCGTAACAGACGAGAAGATTGACTACCTCCTTGAAATGCGCTCATCAGGTCGCGACAAGGCTCAGGACTATGCTGACAAGTTCGGCTGCAAGTTCGTTCCGAAGACAAAGCCGTGGTGCGAAAAGGTTGACATCGCTATGCCGTGTGCTTATCAGAACGAAATCGGCATGGAAGAAGCAAAGATGATTGCTGCAAACGGCGTGCAGTACTACATCGAAGTTGCAAATATGCCGACAACAAACGAAGCTGTTGAGTTCCTTAAGGAAAACGTAAAAATCGTTGCTCCTTCAAAGGCAGTTAATGCAGGCGGCGTTGCAACTAGTGCTCTTGAAATGGCTCAGAACTCTATGAGATACAACTGGGAGCCCGAAGAGGTTGACGCAAAGCTTCGCTCTATTATGAAGAACATCCACGACAACTCTGCAGCTGCTGCAGAAGAGGTCGGCCTCGGATATGACCTTATCGCAGGCGCAAACATCGCAGGCTTCAAGAAGGTTGCAGAAGCAATGCTCCAGGAAGGTATTTTCTAAATCATATAAATTTCACCACTTTGCAGATTTGCAAAGTGGTGTTTTTTATTCTGTGCGATAAATTGAAACCGTATCCTTTTCCCCATGATATATCGCAAGAAAAATCTCTTTTGTGCTTTTGCAACCGGAATCACGAATCCATTTTTCAAGCCACTTCTTATCCTTTGAAAGCCGCCTTAAGTTTTCTTCCATAATACATCCGTCCATAATAAGCTCCGTTCCCATAAACGTCTGCTCTGCCGTAATTTTCAAATCTGTCGGAGTTGCAGGTCTGTTTGCCGCTTTCGGCAGAATTGAAAGTTTCCCGTTGTGTTCAAATATCGCCGTCTGGATTTCGTCAATGTCAAAATATCCCTGTTCGCGACACAGCAACATAAACTCAGACAAATCAAGCTTTGACTTCCCTAAATTCTTGCGATACAGCTTTCCGTTATTCATAAGAATCGTCGGTGTACCGTTTAGATATTTTCGGGATTTCGGCACTTTTTGTGCAAGCACTTCAAGAACTATGGAAACGGCTCCGTAAATTAAAAGCGCAACGAGCGCCTTCCACGGACTTTCAAGCTCCGTTGCAAGCTCAGCGCCTATCGAGCCTATTGTTATACCGCTGACATAGTCGAAAAAGTCGAGCTGTGCAACCTGTTTGTGTCCCATAACCTTTGTTATCGCAAACAGCGCGATGACCGACAAAAGCGAAGTAAGTAAAAGCTTTATAAATTCCAGATATCTTCCCTCCTTGTCTTTGGTTTTAGTTTAACCTCATCCTATATGAATATGCAAGGAACGATTGATAAGGTGCCATTTGTGTGCTATAATGATAACATACAAAAAAGGAGAAGACTTCTATGAACTTTACGGAAATTGCAAATACAAGACAGTCCTGCCGCGCATATAATCCCGACCGCGAGGTTGAAAGCGAAAAGCTTGAGCGTATTCTTGAGAGCGCGCGCCTCTCCCCTTCTGCGTGCAACGGTCAGCCGTATCACATAACAGTCTGCAAAGGCGATGCCGCAAAGAAGGTTTCCGCCGCAACTCAGGGTATGGGGATGAACAAATTTGCAACAGATGCGCCTGTTATGCTTGTAATCTCTGAAGAGCCGTACGTCGCAACCGCCGCGCTCGGCGCACGGGTAAAAAACAACGACTACCGTTCAATAGATATCGGCATCCTAAGTGCATATATAACGGCAGAAGCCGCGGCGCAAGGACTCTCAACCTGCATTCTCGGCTGGCTTGATGACGATAAAATCCGAAAAATCTGCAATCTCAAACATCCTGTCCGCCTCGTCATAACACTCGGTTATGCAAAGGATGACGATAAGCTCCGCGAGAAAAAGAGAAAAGCTACAACCGAACTTGTAAGCTTTGTTGAATGAGATAAAACAAAAAAACCATCCGAGACGATGCTGCTTCGGGTGGTTCTTTTTTGTTTGATTTAACTTATCAATCTTTTATATACTCTGCTATATCTTCAATTTCACAATCCAACGCGCTGCACAGTTTATCGAGAGTCTTTGTTTCGATGTTTTCGTTAGCTTTAAGTCGGCGTATGGTTTTACTGTCTATACCACACCTTTCCCGAAGCACATATGTGGAAACGCCCTTTTGTTCCATTATTTTCCAAAGTCTGTCAAAAACTATCATCATATTTCCCCCTTGACAATAATTATTATGGGGGGTTATAATCTAAAATATTAAGGGGATATAATCCCCATATATGGAGATTATTATGAAAAGTTGTACATTTTTTGGGCACAGCTATATTTCTGATAAAATTGAAGACGTTTTAACATCAACATTGATTAAACTAATAGACGCTGATATTGATGTATTTTATGTAGGCTCGCACGGTGATTTTGATCATATCGTAATAAAAAAATTAAGATCATTAAAAAGAGAATATCCTCACATTTCTTATTACATAGTTCTCGCATATCTTCCCGGCAAAAGCGATAATTGTGCACTTCATTCTGAAAACACTATATATCCGGAAGGCCTTGAGTCCGTGCCTCCTAAATATGCAATCATAAAACGTAATCAATGGATGATAGAAAACTCTGATTATGTTGTAACATATGTGAATCAATCTTTCGGCAACGCTGCAAAATTTAAGGCTCTTTCTGAAAGAAAAGGGAAAGCCGTTATTAATATAGCTGATTTCTTTGAACAAATCAAATAGGCAAAAAGAGAACAGACCCTCTCGGGTGGTTCCTTTTTGGTCGAGGCGACAGGACAAAGCCTTGCGCTGCAAGTCTTCCGTGCTTGACGACCCAAATACTTCGCATTTCGGTACCCGTCTGCGCACCAACTTCGCTAAAAACGATTATCAATCGTTTTCTTTACGCTCGTTACCTTCTTAAGCTTCAAGTCCTCCCTACGGGCAAAAAAGAACAGACCCATTCGGGTCTGTTCTTTTTTGGTCGAGGCGACAGGACTTGAACCTGCGGTCTCCTGGTCCCAAACCAGGCGCGATACCAAACTTCGCTACGCCTCGTTATTCTCTTTTTGCAACTTAACCATTATAATATATGAATGACTTTTTGTCAATATAATCGGAGGGTTGAATCTTCAACCCTCCGATTATTTATCATCTCAAGAACTCATTTGCGGCAGACTGTGCCACTGCTCCGCTTGCAACGAGCTTTGAAAGAAGTGTCTTGTTCGAGCCTTTTACCTTTGCACTCATCGCAAGATACGAAAGATGCATAACGTCGTCGCGTCTGAACTGCTTTCCGGAAAGCTCCGTCATAACCGACGAATCAATTACACCAAGGCGCACCGCATCAGAAAGCGCGGTTTCATACTTAAAATCTCCAGCTGCTTCGCTGTACCCAAGCGCGCGCAGGATAAACGTCATATACTGTCCTGCCGTTGTGAGAGAGCTTCCGTCATAGCGCGTATTTGAAACGCCCTTTGTATATCCCTTTACATATGCATATCCGACATAGCGTTTTGCCCATGCATCAACGTCTGTAAACGGATTCTGATGGTCTTTCTCAAGCGCCGGTACTTCTTCACCGAGAAGTCGGATAAGCATCGTTATGCTCTCCGCACGTGTGTTTCCGCGGTAAAGCTCCATACCGTTTGCCGCACCTCTTACAAGACCGAGCTTCTTAAGGGCGTACGCCTTATCCATATGCTTGATTTCGTATCCCGAAATTGAGAATGTTCCGTCAAGCAGCACCTTTGCGTTTTTTGATGTAATCTCAACCGTCGCGCCGCCTTCAGGGAACATAAACGCAGTAAATCTGCCGAGCGCATTTCCGGACACACACTCTCTGCCCTGCACTATATTCACAAGGCTTCCCGATGTGCATATTGCGCTTCCCTCGGTGATTATAATCACCGTTCCGTTCTTTGCCGAAACCACATCGCCCGACATAAGCGTTTGCGGTGCCGCGGAGGAATTTGAGTAGAGATACTTACCTTCACTTTGCAAGCTTTCAAGCACACTGTCTGCCACTTCCTGCGCGAACGGTTCTTTTACCGATGGAACTTTTGCGACAGAGGATATCTTATTTAAATATTCAGTTTTAAACGAAGACACCGCATTTTCAATCTTCCCTCTCGCATCCGTGATCACCTTTTCAAAAAAGGTTTTGTCTACGAAAGATTTTGAAACAAGCGGATCTTCTGCCGTTCCACCCGATGCCGTTGCCACGAGCACAAGTGCCGCAACAAGAGCAAGAGTGAGCGAAATAATTTTCGCCCTCTTCTTCATATCTTTTCTCCCACCAAATTACTTTGATATTCCGTAGCAGAGAATCATAAGACTGTCTGCAAAATGAACGTTTTCAACCGCAACTCCGAGTGCTTCGAGAGAAAGGTCGATGTTTGTAAAGTTCCATATTCCGGAAACGCCGAGCGCCGCAACCTTCTCCGCCATATCCTTTGCATATGCTTTCGGAAGCGTTAAAATTGCAACGTCAAACGGTTTTTTCTCATACACATCCGAGAGCTCCGCGATATCAGAAACCTTCAGATTTCCTACCTTCTCGCCTATAAGATCGGGAGATGCATCAAACGCCGCAACAAGCTCAAAACCGTAGTTTTTGAAATTGAAGTTGTGCATAAGCGCGCGGCCGAGGTTACCCACACCGATTATCGCCGCGCTGTGCGGCCGGTTTGTGCCCATAATGCCGGAAAGCTCTTCAAGCAGACTTGAGACGTTATATCCGTAGCCCTGCTGTCCGAATCCGCCAAAGCAGCTGAAATCCTGGCGCACCTGTGATGCCGTGAATCCGAGATTCTTTGCAAGAGTGCTTGATGAGACGCGCTCAACACCGCACCTTTCAAGTTCTCTCAAACAGCGGTAGTATTTTGGCAATCGTCTTATTACAGATGTTGAAATATACCTTTCCTGCATTCTTTATTCTCCCTCATTTATATTAGAGCTTGGAAATAACATAATCTGCAAACTCAGCACATGTTGCACCGTCAGCGCGACCTGTGATCTTAAGTTTCTTTTCTTCATACATACATACGTCAAGTGCATTTGCAAGCTTCTTTGAAAGCTCAACCTCACCGATATGCTCAAGAAGCATAACTGCCGCACGGAGCATACTGCACGGATCGGCATACTTATCTCTGCCCTCTGCAACCATTCTCGGAGCAGAGCCGTGAATAGCCTCAAACATAGCATACTTCTTACCGACGTTTGCGCTTCCCGCAGTGCCTACGCCGCCCTGGAATTCTGCAGCTTCGTCAGTAAGTATATCGCCGTAGAGGTTCGGAAGAACCATAACCTGGAAGTCGCGACGACGCTTTGTGTCAACGAGCTTTGCAGTCATAATGTCTATGTACCAGTCATCAAATGCAATTTCAGGATACTTTGCCGCAACTCTCTTACAAGCATCGAGGAACTTGCCGTCTGTTGTCTTTATAACGTTTGCCTTTGTAACAGCTGTAACGCGTGTCTTGTTCATACGCTTTGCATATGAGAATGCAAGCTCTGCAATTCTGTCGCAACCCTGCGTTGTTGCAACGGTAAAGTCAATTGCGAGGTCGTCAGTAACGTTTACACCCATACTTCCTACTGCGTATCCGCCTTCTGTGTTTTCGCGGAAGAACATCCAGTCAATACCCTCTGACGGAACGTTTACCGGGCGCATATTTGCAAAGAGGTCAAGCTCTTTTCTCATAGCAACGTTTGCAGATTCGATGTTCGGCCACGGATCTCCCGCACGCGGAGTAGTTGTCGGGCCTTTGAGGATAACGTGGCAAGCCTTGAGTTCTTCCAGAACATCATCCGGAATAGCCTTACCTGCCGCAACACGGTTTTCGATTGTGAGACCGTCAATTGTGCGGAACTCAATCTTTCCTGCATCGACCTTGTCCTTGAGAAGCTGCTCAAGAACGCGATGTGCCTGCTCGGTAATTGCGGGGCCGATACCGTCGCCGCCGCAAACGCCGATGATTATCTTCGGAAGAGCTTTGTAATCAATAAAATCGCTCTCCTTCTTCATAGCCTCAACTCGCTTGAGCTGAAGCTCAATAATCTTTTCAAATTGCTTCATTGTGTTTTCCATAGTCTTATCTCTCCTTTTGTATAATTCTAATATATATTGCTTTTTTTGTCAACTTTTCACGGCAATGCAAATTTTGTAAAAAAGTCATTTTTCGGAACAATATTACATTTCGTAATCAGTCGCACATCTTTTAATCTTCAGTTAATATCTGCCACTTTTTCATGTAACTTTTTTGACCTTTTACGACATATTTTTCGCTTTCCATTCTTTTCCAAAAAACTCTGAAACCCACTTAAATACACACTTGCAACTGCGCATTTTTTTGTCCGCCAAAAAGCTTTTTTTAACCCTTTGAGTTTACGTAAAATTTTATCATAATAAGTTTTACAAACAGTTATCCACATTTTCCACAGGTTTTTCCACAGCCTTCAAATCAAGTTATACCAAGGCTTTCGGTGTTTTTTTACATTTTTAACCAATGTTCGTAGTGGTATTTTCGACATTTTCCGATATGGCTAATCAGTTTACATAATTCTCGGATATTTTTACATCAAAAGTCGATTGGCATCGTTGCTTTTGCATTTAAGTCGCTTTTTGCAATGTTTCCGCGCAAAAACTCATAATATGCCTGCGATGCTATCATCGCACCATTGTCTCCGCACAGAGAAAGTGGCGGGAAAAATAACTGAATTTCGGAACTTTTTGTCTCATTTTGAAGTCTTGCGCGAAGGAAGGAATTTGCAGCAACTCCGCCCGCTATTGCTATCTTTTTTCTTCCCGCCTGCTCTGCCGCCACAAGAACTCTCGGCACGAGAGCGTCGCATATCGCCTCGCAGAAGGATGCCGCAAGTGACGGTTTGTCAATTTCTTCTCCCTTTTGTTCTGCCTTATGAACAAGGTTTATAACTGCCGTTTTGAGCCCTGAGAATGACATATCAAGCTCCGCACCGTCTATATGTGCTCTCGGAAGCTGATATTTCTTTTTATCCCCCGTCTTTGCAAGCGCATCAATCTTCGCGCCTCCCGGATATCCTGCACCGAGAACCCTCGCGCACTTATCAAAAGCCTCTCCCGCCGCATCGTCGCGCGTTGAGCCGAGTATTTTAAACTCGGTGTACGACAGAACATCTACAATGAGTGTATGTCCGCCGGATGCAACGAGACAGAGAAACGGAGGTTCAAGATCCGGAAATGCAAGGTAATTTGCCGCGATGTGTCCTCTTATGTGGTGCACGGGAATAAGCGGCTTTTTGAGCGAATACGCAAGAGCCTTTGCAAACCCGACACCGACAAGAAGCGCACCTATAAGACCGGGCGCATATGTAACTGCAATTGCATCTATCTCTTCTTTAGAAACATCTGCATCCGCAAAAGCCTTGTCTGTAAGTGAGCTTATGCATTCTATATGTTTTCTTGATGCGATTTCAGGCACAACGCCGCCATAGAGCGCATGCATATCAGCCTGCGAAAGTATGGCGTTTGAAAGTATGCGTCTTCCGTCCTCGACGATGCTGACCGCAGTCTCATCGCACGAGCTTTCAATTGCAAGAATCTTCACTTTGTTATCCTTTCCGAGCACCGTCATCACCTTCCGATGCATCCATATAGTATGTAAGAAGAAGCGCCGCTTCTTTGGGATCTGAATAAAATCGCGGACGCTTTCCTACCGGAATAAATCCAAGTGACTCATAGAGCGAAATCGCAGGAGTGTTCGACTCTCTGACTTCAAGAGTCAAAAACTCAAGCCCAAGCGCGCCCCCCTCTTCTATAAGCCTTTTAAGAAGAGCGCGGCCTGCACCTTTTCTTCTGCACTCCGGCAAAACTGCGATGTTTGTTATATACCCTTCGGTTGCGCAGTAGTAAGATCCGATATATCCCACCACTTTACCTTCAGAAAGCGCAACAAGAAAAACTGACTCCTTGCGCATCATTGTTTCTTCTATCGCCGTTTCGCTCCATGGATGTGAAAACGAAAGCGATTCAAGACAGGCAATTCCTCCTATGTGCTCTCTTTTAGCTTTTATGATTTCCATATTACTTTTTCGCCTCGTACCAAGTTCTTCCGATGCCTGCATCTGCAGTGAGCGGAACTGTCAGCGAGCACGCGTTTTCCATCTCTTCAACGAGGATTTTTGCGGCATGAGAGGCATCGCTCTCTTTTGCTTCGAGTATCAATTCGTCGTGCACCTGCAGGATAAGCTTTGCGGGAATATTTTCTTTTTCAAGGCGGGCTTTTACCTTTATCATCGCGATTTTAATGATGTCGGCAGCACTTCCCTGAATCGGCGCATTGAGCGCAACGCGCTCTCCGAATGAACGGATATTGAAGTTTTTTGAAGATATTTCGGGGATATAACGGCGTCTGCCGAAGAGTGTTGTGACGTAGCCATCTTCCCTTGCCTTTGCAACAATATCCTTCATATAGTTTCGAACGCCCGAAAATCTTTCAAGATATGTTTCAATATATCGCTTTGCCTCTGCCCTTGAGACACCGATGTCTTCGGCAAGCGAGAATTCCGAGATGCCGTAAACAATGCCGAAGTTTACAGCCTTTGCAACGCGCCTTTCATCCGCACCGACCTTATCTACGGGTACACCAAAAATCTGTGATGCGGTCTGCGAGTGGATATCCGTTCCGTTTATGAACGCATCGCACATCTCCTTATCCTGCGTTATATGCGCAAGAACGCGAAGCTCAATCTGCGAGTAGTCAGCGTCAATAAAAACCCTGTCGGGCGTTGACGGAATAAACATCTTTCTGACCTCTCCGCCAAGCTCCGAGCGCACGGGGATGTTCTGGAGATTCGGATCAGTTGAGCTGATTCTTCCCGTTGCGGTTACCATCTGCTGATATGTGGTATGGATTTTCCCATCCTCGGGTGAAACAAAGCGCAAAAGACCGTCTGCATAGGTTGATTTGAGCTTTGAATATTTTCTGTATTCAATTATAAGCGGAATTATTTCATGATAGCCTGCAAGCTTCGCAAGAACGTCTGCATCCGTCGAATATCCCGTCTTCGTCTTTCTGACTGGCGGAATTTTGAGATGCTCAAACAAAACCTCACCAAGCTGCTTCGGAGAAAGAATGTTAAACTCCATCCCCGCATAAGCATATATCTTTTTTGTAAGAGAAGCAATTTCAACGGAGAGCTTGTCTCCAAATGACGAAAGCTCTGCCGAATCTATAAAAACTCCCTCTTTTTCCATATCCGAAAGGACATCTGTAAACGGAGCTTCTATATCAAAATATAGTGCTTCCATTCCTGTTTCGGAGAGTTTTTTTCTCTCCTCGTCTGCGATGAAGCAGAGTGCCGTCAGACACGCAAAAATGGCGTCAATACCATCCTCACAGCCTGTAAGGGGAGAAAAGCTTACAGGGTCGCAAAGCCTCTCCCAATCAACGTCCATATCGCATCCCATCATATGCGAAACCGAAACGACATCGTACCTCTTTCTTGTCGCATCAATTACATACGCCGCAAGCGCCGTATCAAAAACTACATTTTCACACTCGGTATTTTCCTTCTTAAGCCGCGTTATAAACTCTTTTTTGTCGTGAAGAGTTTTTGAGACCGAGGACGAAAAAACAAAGCGCATAAACTCTTTAAAAACATCCTCTCCGCATTGAAAACGGCAAGCGATATAAACATACTCTCCACAGGATGCCCCGATTGCATTAAAGGCATCGTCGCAAAAAACTACCGACTCTCCGCCGGAGAGTTTTTCCTTTGCCTCGCCTAAATCCGCCTCTGTGTTTATGAGTTTTTTTGAAAATTTCTTTTCAGTTTTATTTAAACTTATCTCTGTTTTTTCGGGCAACTTAAGCCCGAGTCTTGATATAAAGCTTTTAAATTCAAGACGAGAAAAGAGCTCATAGAGCTTGTCATTATCAACCTCGCGCACCTTTGCCTTCTCTGCAGAAAAATCTATCGGCGCATCGCAAGCTATTGTGCCAAGCCACTTTGAGAGGTAGGCAAGGTCTTTGCCTTCACAGAGTTTTTTTCTTACAGACTCGCGAATTTCAGGCGAATTTATATTATCATAAATCGAATCAATGTCTCCGAATTTCAAAACAAGCTCTGTTGCCGTTTTTTCGCCGATTCCCGGAACACCGGGAATATTGTCTGACGAATCTCCCATAAGACCTTTGAGGTCACGCATAAGTTCAGGCGGAAGACCGTACTTTATGAGAAGCTCTGCACCGTTATAGAGAGTTGTCTCCGTCTTTCCCATTCTTGATGAAACAAGAAGGACGTTTGTCCCCTCGTTTTCAATAAGCTGAAAGCTGTCGCGGTCGCCCGTAACAATAACACATTCATCAGAACATTCAGCACATTTTTTGCTGATTGTTCCGATTATGTCATCAGCCTCAAAGCCCTCACATTCAATGCGCATAATGTTCATCGCATCAAGCACCTGTTTCATCGGCTCAAGCTGCTCTGCAAGTTCGTCGGGCATTCCCTTTCTGCCAGCCTTATACGCCTCATATTTAAGATGGCGGAAGGTCGGCTTCTTAAGGTCAAACGCAACACATACACCGTCGGGTTTAATCTCCTCAAAAATCTTTAAATATATCGACAAAAAGCCGTAAATCGCGTTTGTATTAAGGCCCTCTGCGTTTGTGAGCGTGCGAATTCCGTAGAAAGCACGGTTTATTATGCTGTTGCCATCTATAACCATTATTTTCATAAGCAATCCTCACGCTTTCGTATCAAAATTGAGGCGGAGAGATTTCTCTCCGCCAAACGTTTCGCGTAAACGCCAGACCGATGCCGGAATTTATGCTCTGTGCCACTTTACACCCTGCGGTGTATCCTCAAGCACAATTCCCATCTTTCCGAGCTCGTCGCGGATGCGGTCTGCCTCTGCAAAATTTTTCTCCTTACGTGCCGCCTGACGCTTTTCTATCATCTCTTCGATTTCCGCATCAAGTGATGCCTCTTCTATCTTCGGAACGATTCCGAGAACATCACAAAGCTCACGCATACGGTTAAGACATTCTTTTGCGAAGATGGCAGTTGCGTTATCTGAAAGTGCCGTATTTATATCGCGGACAAGCTCAAATATTGCCGCAATCGCATCTGCTGTGTTTATGTCATCATCCATCGCTGTGTTGAATTTTTCTCTGTACTTATCAAATCCCGAAAGAATGCTCTTCTGCTCGTCTGAAAGCTGTGCAGAATCACCGTTTTCTGCCATAAACTCCATATTGCCCTCGGCATTGCGGAGTCTTTCAATCGCCGCCTTCGCCTGCATAAGAGATTCTTCAGAGTAGTTTATCGGACTTCTGTAATGTGCAGAGAGCATAAAGAAGCGAATCGCCTCGTAGCCGTATACCTTTGCAGCATCACGGACCGTGAAGAAGTTGCCGAGTGACTTTGACATCTTCTTGTTGTCGATATTTAAAAACGCATTATGGAGCCAGAAATTTGCAAACTTGCATCCATTTGCCGCCTCTGACTGTGCGATTTCGTTTTCGTGGTGCGGGAAGGTAAGGTCAACGCCGCCGCTGTGGATGTCGATAGTCTTGCCGAGGTAGCGGTTTGCCATAGCACTGCACTCGATGTGCCAGCCGGGACGACCTTTGCCCCACGGAGACTCCCAGTACGGCTCACCCGGTTTCGCAGCCTTCCAGAGAGCAAAGTCGGTTGCTTCTTCCTTCTTCTCACCGACGCTTATGCGAGCGCCTGCAACGAGGTCTTCAATCGGCTGCTTCGAGAGCTTGCCATATCCCTCAAACTTGAGAGCGCGGAAATACACGTCGCCTTCAGATTCATATGCATAACCCTTGTCTACAAGAGTTTTAACTATCTCGATTATCGCGTCAATATTTTCTGTTGCGCGCGGATGCACCGTTGCCGGATGGATTCCGAGCCCCTTTGCATCAACGAAATACTCTTCGATATACTTTTCTGCAACGTCTTTATAGGTAGTTCCCTCTTCATTTGCGCGTTTAATTACCTTGTCGTCGATATCCGTAAAATTCTGAACGAAGTTTACTGCATATCCGCGATACTCCATATATCTGCGGAGCACGTCAAAAACGATAAACGGGCGCGCATTTCCTATATGGAAAAAGTTATACACCGTCGGGCCACAGGAATACATCTTTACCTTTCCCGGCTCAATCGGCTGAAATTCTTCTTTTGTTCTAGTAAGTGAATTAAAAAGCTTCATACTTTATTTCTCCTCGGTCTTGTTTTTTGCATCATTGGAGCTTTTTAAAACTCCGCCGAAGCTTCCAAAATATTCTATGCCGGAAACAAGGGTGATTGCCGCCATAATCCAGACTACGATATCTCCTGCTGTCATAAAGAATACAGGGATTTCGCGAAGCGGAGTGAAGAGGAATACAACTCCGACAATCTGGATGAATGTCTTAAGCTTTCCGGATTTTTGCGCCGCAATAACGATCCCCTCACCCATTGCAACGATGCGGAGAGATGTTACAATAAGCTCGCGCGCAATAATGATAAGTGCAGGAACACTTCCCATATCACCGCGCTCAATAAGCACAAGAACTGCTGCGGTAACAAGAAGCTTATCCGCAAGCGGATCAAGAAATTTTCCGAGTGTTGTTATCTGATTATATTTTCTTGCGATATAACCGTCCACCCAGTCTGTTATGCTCGCGAGAATGAATATCGCAAGAGCTATGTATTCACTATACGGAATTCCGATAAGTGCAAACGCAACAAACACAGGTATCATACAAATACGTATTATCGAAATTATGTTTGCAGTTGTCATATATTTTCCTCCTGTCTTGCCTCTCCAAGAAGATCTCCGTCCATCTCCTCGGTAATTTCTACATCAACAAAATCACCCGGACGGATTCCCTTTTTGCCGGAGAAGAAAATCTTTCCGTCGATATCGGGAGAATCTGCAAAGCTTCTGCCGAAATAACATTCGCTGTACCTGTCAAAGCCTTCTGTCAGGACGGTAATTGTTTTACCCGTCATCTTTTCGTTATATTCGTCCATAACGCGTGCCTGAAGTGCGCCGACAAGCTCTGCTCTTCTTTGCTTTACATCTTCATCAATCTGGTCTTCCATTGAGTATGCCGCGGTATGCTCCTCGCGTGAGTATGCAAATACGCCGGCACGTTCAATTTTATATTCCTTAAGAAAATCGCAAAGTTCTTCAAACTCTTCATCCGTCTCACCCGGAAAACCGACTATGAGACTTGTTCTGATTACGACATCGGGGATTTCCTTTCGGAGTTTTGAAAATAAGCTCCTTATATTTTCTCCCGTGTCCTTTCTGTTCATAAGCTTTAAGATTCTGTTATTTATATGCTGAATCGGAATGTCGAGATATTTCACTATCTTTTCATTTTCTGAAATCACGCGGATAAGCTCATCGTCTATCTTGTCGGGATAGAGATAATGAATGCGAATCCAACGAAGCTTTTCTATCTCGCAGAGCTTTTCAAGAAGCTCGGGAAGAAGACTTTTTCCAACAATGTCGATACCGTAGCTTCCCGTATCCTGTGCAACAATGATAAGCTCGCGTGCTCCGCTCTCTGCAAGAGCTTCTGCTTCGTTTATAATCTCCTGCATATCGCGGCTGCGAAGACGACCGCGAAGGCGTGGGATGATGCAGTATGAACAACAGTTTGAGCATCCTTCTGCAATTTTTATAAATGCGGTATACGGCGGAGTGGTAAGCACTCTCCCGCACTCAAGCGGCGCATCATTGGGCTTTGCAAAACGCTCTGCATATCCGCCCGCAAGAACCTCTTCTATGACATCGCAGATTTCAAGATAGCTTCCGCAACCGACAAGCGCATCAATCTCCGGAAACTCATCACAAAGCTTTTCGCGCGAAAGCTCGGCCAGACATCCGGTAACAACAATCTTTCCGATGCTTTTCTCACTCTTGAGAGTTATCGCCTCTTTGATGTACTCATATGCCTCATCTCTTGCGTCACCGATGAAGCCGCAGGTGTTTATGATAACCACGTCAACATCGTTAAGCTCAACCGTAAGCTCGTGCCCTGCCTCATCAAGAAGGCTCAGCATATGCTCGCAATCTATCTGATTTTTCGAGCATCCGAGCGAAACTACGCCAATTTTAGACATCAGTCAATATCCTCCGAATCAAGCTGCATCTGATAAAACGCAGCCTTTATTTCATCATATCCAAAGCCGCGCCTTAATAAAAACGCAACTGTTTTTGCTTTTTTCTCGCGATCACATCCCTCGCCGCGAAGACGTTTTTCGATAAGCGATATAATTTCTTCCTTCGCCTCGGGGATTTCAGAAAGAACGCGCTCTGAAATATCCCGCGCTATACCGCGTCTTTTAAGCTCTTCATAAACTCTCATTCTGCCATATCCGCGCGCAGTATAATACTGTGAGACTGCGTCGGCATACGATTCATCATCCACAAAGCCGCGCTCGGAAAACCACTCGACGGCTTCCTCGGAGTCCTCCTCTGAAAACCCCTTCTGACGCAGTTTTTTTGAAAGCTCAGCCTTTGAAACGCTTCTTCGTGCAAGCGTTGCTGCCGCACTTTTCTTTGCAAGCGTTCTGCTATAGGCAGATGTAAGCTCATCCGCCTTTTCCCTTGAGATTTCATCGCCAACTTTCAGCATATAGGCATCGTCTACCCTCGCTGAAATATATTCGCCGTTTTCCATTCGGATGACGAGCTTTTCCTTATCGCGCCTACCAACCTTTATGCTTTCGATTTTCATCTTTAAAAGGCTTATCCTTCAAAGTCATCAGCATCAACGCTTATTCCCTTGCCTGCCGGAGTTGCCGGCTTTGCTGCAGGAGAAGCTGTGAGTGAATCGTACTTCGCACGAACCTCTGCTTCAATCTTTGCCGCAAACTCGGGGTTATCAATGAGATACTGCTTTGCGCTGTCTCTTCCCTGACCGAGACGGATCTCGCCCATATTGAACCACGAGCCGCTCTTCTGGATAATTTCAAACTTAACTGCAAGGTCTAAAATCTCTCCTACCTTTGAGATACCCTGACCGTAGATAATGTCAAACTCACCTGTCTTGAACGGAGGTGAAACCTTGTTCTTTACGACCTTTGCGCGTGTTCTGTTACCGATAAATTCAGTTCCGTTCTTGAGAGTTTCAGCACGGCGGATGTCGATTCTTACGCTTGAGTAATACTTGAGCGCGTGTCCGCCTGTTGTAACCTCGGGATTTCCGTACATGACGCCGACCTTCTCACGGAGCTGGTTGATGAAAATTGCAACGCAGTTTGCCTTTGAAATCGCACCTGCCAGTTTCCTCATAGCCTTTGACATAAGACGTGCGTGTGCGCCAACAAGTGCATCACCCATCTCACCTTCGATTTCCGCACGCGGAACAAGAGCCGCGACAGAGTCGATAACGATGATGTCAATAGCATTTGAACGGACAAGTGCCTCTGCGATTTCAAGAGCGTCCTCACCTGCATCGGGCTGTGAAACGATAAGACTGTCGATATCAACACCGAGTGCCTTTGCATATACGGGGTCAAGCGCGTGCTCAACGTCAACAAATGCAGCCTCACCGCCGAGCTTCTGAGCCTCAGCAACTGCGTGGAGGGCAACCGTTGTCTTACCTGATGATTCAGGACCGTACATTTCGATGATTCTTCCTCTCGGAAGACCTCCGACGCCGAGTGCAAGGTCGAGCGTGAGCGAACCTGTTGAGATGCAACTTACGTTCATGCTCGTCTTGTCGCCGAGACGGACGACTGTACCTTTTCCGAACTGTTTTTCAATCTGGGATATCGCGGTTTCCAATGCTTTTTCCTTTTCCATAACTTTATCACTCCTGTTATTTATATTACTTATTTGATGCAGGAGACTACCCTGTTTGCTCCTGACGTATCACGCGTTGTCTGGATGCTGTGCATACCGTATCCTGCGAGCACCTTTTCAAGTGAGGAGCTCTGGCAGATTCCGCACTCAAAAGCGAGCACGCCACCCGGCGAAAGAACATCTAACCAGTTGTCGCATATTGCTCTGTAAAAATCAAGTCCGTCTTCTCCTCCGCGAAGTGCCGAGTCCGGTTCAAACTCGCGGACAGACTTATCAAGCTCTGTCATCTCTGCATTTGTTATATACGGCGGATTTGAAACGATGGCATCAAACATACCGAGATTTGCAGGTGGCGGTGCCGTCATATCTCCTTTTATACAAGAAAGTCTTGATGAGAGCTTCTGGTCATATACGTTTTCCTTTGCAACCTTAAGAGCTGCGTCTGACACATCAACCAGAACACCCTTTGACGATGCGCGCATTGCCGCAAGAGCGATGCCGACGCATCCGCTTCCGCAACCAAGGTCGAGAAAACGGAAACCACCGTCGCAGCGGCGGAGCGCACAGTCGACAAGCGCCTCCGTATCTGAGCGCGGAATGAGAACATCGGGAGTTACCTTGAGGGTAATTCCGTAAAATTCCCACTCTCCGAGAATGTATGCAAGCGGCTCGCCCGAACAGCGGCGAAGCGCGATTGTTGCAGCAGTTGCCGCAACGCTTGCTGATGCGTGAAGATACTTATCGCGCACAAACTCTTCCCTGCTCTTGCCCGTGACATAGCGCATAATTTCAAAAGCTTCAAGCTCTGCCATTGAAACCTTTTCAGAAACAAGCTTTCGCCTTATATCAAGATATACGTCGTTGTATGTTGTAAACACGTCTACTCATTCACCCTCTGCTAAATTACCATTTATCTGCGCCATCATCCTCCGGAATAACGGAAGAGAGTGCGCTTATTGCAATCTCAATCATTGAATCGTCCGGTTCAAAGGTAGTAAACTTCTGAAACCATATGCCCGGAGCGCGCATAATTTTCGTAAAGAAATTGTCGTATCTTCCGAGAATTCTGTTTATTTCATAGCTTATGCCGACTACAACGGGCAAAAGCAAAAGTCGAAGTGCCATTCTCACAAACGGATTTGACCACCTCACAACCGAGAAAATAAGGATGCTTATTATCATGACCGAAAACATAAAGCTCGTTCCGCATCTCGGATGCTCTTTTGAAAATCCGCGGACATTTTCAACCGTCAATTCTTTTCCCGCTTCGTAACAGAATATCGACTTATGTTCTGCGCCGTGATATGAAAAAACTCTCTTCATATCTTTCATCCGCGATATTGCAACCATATAGACAAAGAAGATTATTATTCTCAAAACACCTTCAATGATGTTGCGAAGAAAGTTTGACTCTATAACTCCATCAAGAAAACCTGCAAGCAATGTCGGAAGCAGAATAAACAGACCGACAGAAAGTCCGATTCCGAGAATCATCGCAATCGTTATTATAACTTTTTCAAGAACCGCACTTCCGAATTTGTTTTCAAGCCACTTTTCAAACTTTGTCGGCTCTTCCTCATCTTCAAGCGCAATTGAAGATGAATATTCAAGTGCCTTAAAACCTCTTTTTAGTGAATCAAAAATCCCAACTACTCCGCGCACAAACGGAAGTGAGAAAAACTTATTCTTCTCGGCTGCGCGTGTTGTATTTTCAACCTTCAGCTCAATTTCACCGTCGGGGCGACGAACAGCTATCGCACTCTTCCCGGGACCAAGCATCATAATACCTTCGATAAGTGCCTGACCGCCGATAGTCGTCTTTTTACAAGCTTTACTATCACTCATATTTTTTATACCTTTCATTCTTTTGTTTCGCTCTCACGCACCGGCAAGGTTATTGTTACTGTAGTTCCCTCGCCAAGTGTGCTTTCAATATCGAGGTGCCCGCCGTGAAGATTTATAATCTCATCGCTCACAGCAAGTCCGATGCCGCTTCCCTGCGCCTTTGATTTGCCCTTGTAGAATTTCACCTTTACATACGGCAGATCCTCTTCAGAAATGCCCTCACCGTAGTCCTTTATAACAAGACGCGCACACTTTCCGTCGCGGAATAAGTTTATGTCTATCTTTTTCTCCTCGCCGCTGTGCTTTACCGCATTGTCGATTATGTTAAAGAAGACCTGCTTGAGTCTTTCGCGGTCGCCGTTTATGAATATGTCATCCTCATCATCCTGCGAATACTTGAGGATAACATTTTCGCGACGGAAGGTTTCGGCATACATAAAGAGAGTTTCTTCAAACTCCGCCTTTAAGTCAACGTTGTCGATATAGAGAGTGAATCTTCCGCTTTCCATCCTCGCAAAATCAAGAAGCTCTTCAACCATCTTCGAGAGTCTTCTCGTCTCCTTGAGAATTATCTCGACACCTCTGCCCGTTTCTTCCTTATCTTCCGTGCCGACTGTTGAGAGCGTCTCACCCCAACCGATAATCGCCGTAAGCGGCGTGCGAAGCTCGTGAGACACAGAGGAGATGAACTCATTTTTGATCTTTTCGGCTTTTGCTATCTCCGATGACATTTCATTTATCGAATCGACAAGCTCACCGATTTCGTCCTGATACTTCTTTTCAATAACCGCACCGTAGTTTCCGCCCGTAATCTTTTTCGTGATATCTATAACCTCGCGAAGCGGCGAAATAATTGAGCGCAGAAAAACCTTACTTGAAACAAAAACAAGAAGGAGCATTGCAAAGCCGACCAGAAACGCAACGAGCGACATTATGGCAATCCTGCGGTCAACATATCGCAGGCTTGTAACGTGTCTTACAACACCGATAACATCTCTCTCGCCCGAAACGAGAGGACTTGAAACGCTCATTATCCTCTCTCCCGTATGCGCATCGCGTCCGACAAAGCTTGCGGTTGCGTTTTTTTCAACCGCCTCTGTTATATCGGGGCTTCCAGGCATCATTCCTGCAGGAAGACCTGACGATGACATAACGATTCTTCCGTTTGCAAAGAGAATCTGCTTTTCGATATTTTCAAGCTTATTAGCCGTCGAAATCTGCCTTTTTGCATTTGCGTAGAACGAATCGACACTCGATGCAAGGTCAAGGCTGAAATATTGCGCGCTCAAGTTTGCGCTGTTTGTGAGGCTTGTGCGAACATTTACATAATAATAGTTCATTATGCTTATTGAAAAAACAACTGCACAAACCGCAATAATGAGCGCAACATACAAAAGATTATTGAGCATCCAGCGACGTCTTAAACCCTGCGAACGATTCATTCTGCACATATCCTTTCATAGTTTTTAAAAGCCTGTGTTTATGAGTTCCACTTATATCCGTATCCCCAGACAGTCTGTATATATCCCGGGTTTGCCGGATCATCCTCGATTTTTATTCTGAGGCGGCGGATGTTTACATCAACGATTTTGAGTTCACCATCATAATCATTTCCCCAGACCGCACCGAGAATACTCTCGCGCGATATTGCGCGGTCGGGATTCTCAAGAAAATATCGCATTATCGTATATTCAACCTGAGTAAGTCTGATTCGCTTTCCGTTTTTGTCGAGAGTTCTGTTTCTCGTGTTGAGTTCAAACGGACCGCTTATCATTCTTTCGCTGTCCTCACCGATGACACCGTCAAGGCGACGATAGAGCGCATCGATTCGTGCAATAAGCTCGGTTGGCGAGAACGGTTTTGTAACGTAGTCGTCAGCACCCGTCATAAGACCTGTTACGCGGTCAACCTCCTGAGTGCGCGCGGTCAGCATTATTATTCCGATTTTTGAGCCTTTCGACCTGATTCTTCTGCACACCTCAAAGCCATCTATCCCAGGAAGCATAAGGTCAAGAAGCATCACTCCGATTCCCTTCTCTTTTGCAAGAATCTCTTCGACATCCTCGCCTTTCGATGCTTCGCACACCTCATATCCTGCGCGGCTTAAGTTTATGACTATAAAGCTTCTTATGCTGTCTTCGTCTTCTACTACAAGTATTTTCTTTTTCTCGTTCATAAAAGAATCCCCCTAAGCAAATAAAATTTCAGATGCCCAGTCGCTCTCGCGATTCTTAAATGCCTTTTTGATAAAATCTTCGTCTATCTTCTCGCCGAGGTATCCCTCGCTCGTTATCTTTCCCGCAATAAGCATATTCTCGCGCTCGGCGATAATAAACTCGCCATCCTCTGTCGCAATATTCTTTCTGTTTGAGCCGGTGAGCACGTATATCGAAAACAGAGGCGCTTTGATATATGTCTCTTCATCCGCCTCAATCATTTCCTTCGTATAGAAATCAATCTGCGTTCTTTCGCTGCCGATTTTTCTCTTTTCCGCATAAACAGACGCTTGCCAGTCAAGCGGCATGGAGAGATACCAGTTGTCAGAGAAGGAGTGATAGGTAAACGTTGTCGGGATAAGAACGCCACCTCCGGAAACTCTGCGCCAGACATATGTTCTGTCGGTATCGGAAAGATCGTTCTTTTCGGTCTCCTGCGGAAGCTCTGTTATGCCGTCGTTGTTGACATCTGCACAAAGTGCGCTGACACCGCATACATCTCCGCTCGGAATAACATTCTCAAAAACTCCGTCTTTTCCCGAAACAACGTCGGTTATTATTCCGTCATCCGATCTACGCTCAATAAATGCCGCATTTTTCTCATCCGATATCTTTCCGCTTAAAATTCTTATAACCTTGCCGTCTTTATGTTCAGAAAGCCGGATGCTTGCCTTCTTCTCAATTTCATCACCGTCTGCCGCGTATATGTCTGCGAAATATCCACCATCGCTCTTTCGCACGGCAAGGAGCTCATTCTGTCCGTCGCCGTCAATATCGCTGACAGAAAACTGCTCTGCCATAATCGAGAGGTTCTTCCTGACGCCATCCTGAGTGAGTGTATATGCCGTAACCGAATGGCTTCCCTCATCGTCTGCACCCCATTTGACTATAAGCTCATATCCTCCGTTTTCAAGAAGCTTCGAATAAGAAACCGTGTAGATTTCGTTCTCACTTCCCTCTATAATGTCAAACAGACCAAAAACGGAGTCTGACTGTTCAAAAATGTATATATACGTCTTGTATGTTTCTGTTATGTCGCGAAGGAAAACTATACCTTCGTTTTCGCCGTCGCCGTCAAGGTCAACAAGCTGAAGCGGATGTCTGCTGAAGCCGGATTTCGGCTCTGCATATTCAAACCCGCCGAGTCTGACTTCCTCGACCGTCTGAATAAGCGCACTATGCGTCTCGGGCATTTCGGGCAGAGCAAAAATATCCGACTGCGCATTCTCTGCACATCCGGCAAGCATAAGTATAATTACAAGCGCAAAAAACACTGCTTTTTTCATGCTCTTCCTCCTTTTTATCCGCTCATGATTTATTCAAAAATTCCCTGTATAAATTATATTACAAAACTCAAAAAAACACAATATAAATAGAGAAAGTTTTCGCCCTAAAATCAAAACTTTTTTCACAAAAAAAGAGAAGGTCTTTTCCGAGTCAGAAAAGACCTTTTTTATCATTTTTTCACGCCCTTGCCCTGCAGCTCTTTATAGATATTTTTCCCGGCTCCCACAGCAAGTGCCTGCATAAGCTCCCGCAGAAGCTTTTTTGTTTCATCATCAAGATTATGAAGTGTTTTTGCTATGGTGATAGTGTTGGCAAACCAGTTTTCGGAAAGCTCGCGAAGCGAGGTCGCCTTTGTCTCCATAATCACCTCGTAAAGAGCGTCTGAAACCTTTTCGCGTTTTTCATAAGATATTCCCCCAAGCCACTCTTTGAGCGTTGCGTCAAGAAAACGGCTTGAATCCGTGACCTCTTCGAGATATTTAAAGCGATCCCTCTCTACCACCCACGAATAAGTATCGTGTTGCAGAAGCCCATGATATGTGCTGTCTACGATTATGTATTCCTCCTCGTGCGAGAGAAGCATTCCCACGACGGAGGATTTCGGAACGTATGTGCGTATTCTTTTATGTACCGACAGATACTCTTCCCTGTCAAGCATTCTTCCGTCAAATCCCGGTCCGTCAAAGTTTTCAACCCTTATTATTCTGCCCTGTACCCTCTTCTTGCAGAAGGTAGCAGCATAAACTGCGAGATTTCCGCCTTTCGAGTGTCCTCCCACGATAATTTTTCCTCGCACACGCGCCGCAACGCGTTCAAGATATTCCTTTGCAAAAATCTGCGCCGGCACCGGAAAAACGAAACTCATATTGAGGTCTTCCTTCCACCCGACAATTGAATCGTCTGTCCCCCGGAACGCGACATAATAAAGAACGGGCGACAGCCTTATCGTTACCGCAGAAAACTGGAACTCAAGTGAGGTATCCGTTTTGTTCTCATAAAAAAAATACTCAAGGTTTGAAAAACGCGGCGATATACAAAGTGAGTCAATAAGCTTCTCATCGTCTTCTCTCACGAGATTTTCACGAAGATTCGGATGCTTGCTGAGTTTTTCGCATATCCCGCCGATTGTACCTCTCCCCACTTCACCTATAAGTTCAAGCGGAGCATATGAAAATCTGGAAAGGATCATTCCGTCGACTTCATTTACACCATCGACACTAAACGGAATATCTCCTCTCCAGTCAAGATAATCAAAACAGTTTGACATATGAAACACCTCCGACACTAAAAAGGCAAAGTACTACTTTTTTCTGTATACCGCAATTCCAAATTGTGCACGGCAGGTGAGTTTTTCTGCATTTTTTAGTTTTTCACGGTCCCGCTCACCCGTGCGGTAGAAATACGGAGTCATCGCAAACAGACTCATAATATCTTCATTGGATAAAAACTCCATTTCATATTCAAGCCTATGATGAGATTCAATAAAAAATCCCTCTTCTTCCATAGTCGGCTCGGGATTTTCATACGGAACATCGTAAACAAGTTCTTTAAGCTCCCACAGATGTCGCGCAAGCGGATAAACGCGGATTATTATACCGTCATCCTTTAAGGCTCTTTTAAATTCCTCATGAGAAAACGGTGCAAAAATATTTATGATCACGTCCGCAATCTTGTCCGGGAGCGGCATCGCCGCCGTGCTCGCGACGGCAAGCAGGAGATTTTGCCCCTTTTTTGCCGCATAACGCACCGCATCTTTTGAAATGTCGATTCCGATTACAGACGCGCTTTTGCCGCAATTTTCAAGGCATTTCGCGACATCCGCAGTATATTTCCCTTCTCCGCATCCGGCATCGACAACCACACTTTCGCAGGAACAGTTTTTCTCCGCAAGTGATGCAACAAAATCCGAAAGTTTGTCGTAAAAACCGCGTTTTAAAAAGTCCTCTCTTGCAAGAATCATTGCCTTGTCATCGCCGTGGATTTTGTTCTTCCCCGACGACATAAGCAAATTTACATATCCGTATTTTGAGATATCAAAACTGTGCAAATCCTCGCAAATATATGTTTTCTCTCTCTTCTCGAGAACCTTTTTGCAAACAGGGCATATAAAAAGAGACATACTTTTACCTACTTCATAAAGAGCGTGCCGGAAATCTTGCCGCCGATAATATCATAGATATTTTCAAGGCGATCTCCGTTTGCGATAACCATCGGCACAGAGTGCTCAAAGCACACCTCTGCCGCGTGAATTTTCGTAACCATTCCGCCTGTACCGAGCTTTGTTCCCGCACCGCCTGCAAGAGCGCGGATTTCATCTGTAATCTCCGTGACCCTCGGTATAATCTTTGCATTCTCATTCTCTCGCGGGTCGGACTCATAAAGACCGTTTATGTCCGAAAGGATTATGAGAAGATCAGCCCCCACAAGAGCCGCAACCTCTGCAGAGAGCGTGTCGTTATCACCGAAGAGAATTTCATCAACACCCGTAGTATCATTTTCGTTTACAACAGGGATGGCATCAAGCTCAAAGAGAGCCTCAAAGGTATCCTCGACCTTTTCGCGACGCGCATCCTCAACGATATCGCTCTTTGTGATAAGTACCTGCCCCACAACCTGCGAATAGTCAAGGAAGAACTTATCGTATATGTGCATAAGCTCGCACTGACCGATGGCCGCCGCCGCCTGCTTGTAGCGAAGTTCTTTAGGTCTAACGGTCATCCCGAGCTTTGACATACCTACGCCTATCGCGCCCGAGGTTACGAGTGCGACATCGATTCCCATATTCTTTATGTCCGAAAGTATTCTTGCGAGTGTCTCAAGATGGCGCAAATCAAGCCTTCCCGTACTGCTGTGAGTGAGGGTTGACGTGCCGATCTTTATTACCACTCTTTTTATTGAATCTGTCAAAAACAATTTAATTCCCCAACTTCCGATTAAGCGTTAAAAGTTCCGGCCTCTATTTCGCGGATCATATCAACGCGAGCCGCGTGTCTTCCGCCCTCAGCCTCTGTATCAAGGAAGATGTCAACAAGCTCAATTGCAATACCTTCGCCGATAACGCGCGCACCGAGGCAAAGAACGTTTGCATCGTTGTGGAGTCTTGTATAACGTGCTGAAAAGTGCTCCGAGCAAACAGATGCCCGAACACCCTTGACCTTGTTTGCCGCGATGCTCATGCCGATACCCGTTCCGCAAACGAGGATGCCGAAATCTGCACTTTTTTCAGATACGCTTGTTGCAACCTTGTAAGCAAACTCGGGATAATGGCTTGATTCTGCGTTGTATGCGCCTGCGTCAACAACCTCGATTCCGCGATCTTTGAGATGCTCCATAATTTTTGCCTTGTAAGCAAATCCTGCGCTGTCTGCACCAATAATAACTTTCATTTTTATATTCCTTCTTTCTTTAATTTTTCAAGTCTTTGTCTTTCTGCCTGCGGAAGCCTTATGTACTCCGGCTCAAGTTCCTTTCCCGAAACTCCGGATGCCTTCTCCGCAAGGAAGGCAACCGTTGTCGCCCTCTGGTGTCTTATATGTTCGGGAGCCGCAACGAAATTTCCGGGTGCCGATTCCATAAGCACCTCTGTTCCGTCGCCACACACCGTAACCGACGCTTCATCATAAAGCTCCTCTATGAGCTTTGCCGTTTCTATCGCGCGATCGTCACAGAGACGAGTGAGAGTCTTTCCGTCCGACTTGAAAACAGCGTTATAGACCTGTCCCGCACGCGCATCCATAACGGCGCAGATTATTCCTTTGATATGCCGCACACCCTCTGCCGCAGCAAGAAGGGTTGACACACTCACACACGGAATATCATCACTCCACGCAAGCCCCTTTACTGCCGCCATACCTATGCGGAGTCCCGTAAACGAGCCGGGGCCTTTGCTTATCGCGATTCTGTCTATATCCGAAATTTCAAGCTCGCACTTCTCAAGAAGCCACTCCACCGACGGCATAATCGTAACGCTGTGGGTGAGTCCGCAATTAAGAAACGTCTCTCCAAGTATTTTTCCGTCCTCAACAACCGCAACAGATGCTGCTTTTGCCGAAGAATCAATAGCAAGTATCTTCATTTTATGCCTCCGAGATAGTTATAACGCGTGCGTTTTCGTTGTCCTCTGCACGTTTAATCTCAACATAATGTGAAAACGAAACCTCGCCGTCAGCATTTTCAGACCATTCAATAAAGCATATGCCGCGCCTTTTCAGATAATCATCAAATCCGATGTCGTATAGCTCGTCTGCGCTCTCAAGACGGTAAAGGTCAAAATGAAACAGCGGAATTTCCGTTTCATATTCGTTGACAATAGTGTATGTAGGGCTTGTAACGCGCCCCGTTTCGCCGAGCCCGCGCGCAACTCCGCGGACAAAGGCAGTCTTTCCTGCGCCCATTCCGCCGCGCATTGCAACTACCGCCCCGGCAGACAGAGTTTTTGAAAACTCCTCGCCCAACCTTTCAGTTTCAATTTCACTTTTGCACAGGTATTCCATACTCCACCGCCTTTTCTTTCTATTATACAATTATTCGCCCTCTTTTTTCAAGTCATATTTGAAATATAATTCAAATACAGAAACAGAGCAAGAGACCCCCCCTTGCTCTGTTGTGGGTTTTCTCAAGAGACAACAGAAAAGACGGACGAAAATTCGTCCGTCTCGTGGGTTTATTCCGTTATGCCGTATTTTGCTGCAAGGTAAATGCTTTTCTCCGTCTTTAGTGATTCCTGATACTATGGACTGAAGTAGTCCGAGATGCTATGTCTAAGAATTTCTCCCGTGTTTGGATCAATGCGAGTGTAGTATTGTTTCTTGTTCTGGTCGTCATAAAGATCTACTATCCAAACCTCCCAATCCTCATCGTTGGAGGGATGAGAATCAACGGTTCGGATTATAATTTGGTCATATCTGAAGCCGTCTGTTTGTGAAAAAAACTCTTCTGAAATT
>JAZTYJ010000004.1:0-243659 GCA_045636865.1 Eubacteriales bacterium | reverse complement strand
TTTGCCTTGTTCTGTACTCAAACTTATGATTTCAGGGTGCAAAGCAGTTTTGGGTTAGATATTTTTCGTTTTAGAGAAATTAAAAAATGCAGACATACTGACGTATATCTGCATTTTTTGTGCACTATAAGCGGAAAATGGCAATTCAAAACCATTTTCTCCCTATGAAGCCCCGCCGTAAGAGCCGGCTTTTTTATTTTACTTTTTTCTCCAGACCATTTTGTTTACGATATCGGTATAGCTTTGGATAATCTTCACTACCTTGATTGAGACATTTTCGTCCACATAATCGGGAACGGGGACTCCGAGCTCACCGCTGTTTGTCATCTCAACTGCCATATCAACAGCCTGCAGAACCTGCTCGGTTGTAATGCCCGCGAGGATAAAATCTGCTTTATCAAGTGCCTCGGGGCGTTCTGTTGAGGTTCTTATGCAAACTGCAGAAATCGGATTTCCGACAGAGAGGAAGAAGCTTGATTCTTCAGGAAGCGTTCCGCTGTCGGAGACTACCGCAAACGCGTTCATCTGAAGATTGTTGTAATCGTGAAATCCGAGCGGCTTGTTCTGAATTACGCGCGGATCAAACTTGAATTTTCTTGCCTCAATGAACTTTGCGCTTCGCGGATGGCAAGAATAGAGAATCTTCATATCATACTTCTCTGCCATTGCATTGACTGCATTCATAAGATTAAAGAAATTTTCTTCTGTGTCAATATTCTCCTCGCGGTGTGCTGAAAGGAGAATGTATTTTCCTTTTTCAAGACCGAGGCGTGAGAGAATATCGCTTGCCTTTATTTTCTCAAGGTTGTCGCGCAGAACCTCTGCCATAGGAGAGCCTGTAACATACGTTCTCTCCCTTGCAACTCCGCACTCTGCAAGGTATCTTCTTGCGTGCTCGGAATATGCGAGGTTGACATCCGAAATAATATCAACTATGCGGCGGTTCGTCTCCTCCGGCAAGCACTCATCCTTACAGCGATTTCCCGCTTCCATATGGAATATCGGAATATGAAGTCGCTTTGCCGCAATTGCAGAAAGGCATGAGTTTGTATCACCGAGAATGAGAAGCGCATCCGGCTTCTGTTCTGCCATAAGTGTGTATGACTTCGCTATGATGTTACCAACAGTTTCTCCGAGGTTTGCACCTACTGCGTTGAGGTAGAAATCCGGTGCACGAAGCCCCAGGTCGTCAAAGAAAACCTGGTTCAGCTCATAGTCATAGTTCTGACCGGTATGTACGAGTATCTGGTCAAAATACTTATCGCACTTTTTAATGACTGCCGAAAGACGGATAATTTCCGGACGGGTTCCGACAATTGTCATAAGCTTGAGTTTACTCATTTTTCTTCCTCCGTTTTCTTTTATTAAAATACGTCGGTTTTTCTCGGGAAAACTATTGCGCAAATAATATATGCGATTATTCCGCTTCCACCAAGGGCAGTAAACAAAATCCACGCGAGACGGATAATTGTCGGGTCAACTTCAAAGTATTCTGCGATACCTCCGCAAACACCGTCGAGTTTCTTTCCTTCTCCGATTTTATAGAGTTTTTTCTTGTTCATTATATCCACTCCCAAATCACTTAATTTGCATCGAGCATTTCTTTTCGAAGTGTCCAAAGTTTTTCAGAAAGGTCTACATAGTATTTGTGCGGATTTTCAAAACGGCAAACCTCGCTCCAGAGCTCGTCCACCGACTTTGCACAGAAGTCGCGGATTTCATTTATTGAACGTTCCGCATAAACACACTTTCCGTTATCAAAAATCTTCTCAAGAAGCGGGCGCGCCTCAAAGTTTTCTATCGTCTTTTTCTTCCATGTATGTTCAGGGTCAAAGAGGACATACGGCTTTCCGCTTTCGATAACTTCCTCGTGGAAGGTTATGACGTCTGCCATTGCCTTTCCGCTTTCCTTATCAACAAGACGCCAGAGATTTTTAAAGCCGGGAGTTGTTATCTTTTCAACATTTTCAGAAAGTTTTATCTTCGGGATAATCTCACCGTCTTTCTCAACTGCGGCAAGCTTATAAACTCCGCCGAAAACAGGCTCGCTTCGTGAAGTGATAAGTCGCTCACCTACGCCGAAGATATCTATCTGTGCGCCCTGCATTATAATGTCGCGTATGATATATTCATCAAGCGCGTTTGAGGCAATAATTTTGCAGTCCGGAAAACCTGCATCATCGAGCATCTGCCGTGCACGGCGTGAGAGGTACGTCATATCACCGCTGTCGATTCGGATGCTCTTCGGACGGTATCCCTTAGGGACAAGCTCCTCGTTGAACGCGCGGATTGCATTCGGAATACCTGATTTCAATACATTGTAGGTATCAACAAGAAGCGAACAGTTTTCAGGGTAGGTTCTCGCATAAGCCTTGAACGCTTCAAGCTCTGACGGAAACATCTGCACCCAGCTGTGCGCCATTGTGCCCGTTGCGGGAATACCGTAGTCGCGCTCGGAAATCGTGCACGCTGTACCTACACAACCACCGATATATGCGGCTCGCGCACCGTATATCGCACCGTCATATCCTTGAGCACGGCGGGAACCGAATTCCATAACAGGTCTTCCCTGCGCGGCGCGGACAATTCTGTTTGCCTTTGTTGCGATAAGACTCTGGTGATTTATTGTAAGGAGAATCATTGTTTCAACAAGCTGTGCTTCGATTGCAGGAGCGCGGACGGTTACAATCGGCTCGCCGGGGAAAATGGGAGTTCCCTCCGCGACAGCCCAGACGTCTCCCGTAAATTTGAAGTTGCGGAGATATTTGAGAAAGTCATCACCAAATATGCCTTTTCTGCGCAAAAATTCGATATCCTCGTCATCGAAGGAAAGATCTTTGATGTACTCAACAAGCTGCTGGACTCCTGCCATAATTGCATATCCGCCGCCGTCGGGAATCTTGCGGAAGAACATATCAAAATAGGTAATCTGATCCTTCATTCCGTTTTCAAAATATCCTTTTGCCATTGTCAGCTCATAAAAATCCATGAGCATCGTGAGGTTCATATTTCTGTTCATTTCCATATCTCCCCATTGTAATTATATTCATATTCTATCACTTTTTTCTTGACTTATCAATACTTACAAAAAAACAAATTAAAAAATCGTTAAATATTGTTTTTTGTGTTGAAAAACGCACATTTTGTGCTATATTTATCAAGGTTTAAAACTCAAATTTATATATGAGAGATTTTTTATGGCACGTTTTACTTTACCGCGTGATTTGTATCACGGCAAAGGTGCTCTTGAAGCACTCAAAACACTTAAAGGAACTCGCGCAATGGTCTGCACAGGCGGCGGTTCCATGAAGCGCTTCGGTTTCCTTGACAAGGTTTGCGCATATCTCAAGGAAGCAGGTATGGAAGTAGAGCTTTTTGAAGGTATCGAGCCGGATCCGTCAGTTGATACCGTTATGCGCGGTGCTGATGCTATGGGTCTCGGTGGTGCCAATGATGACGAGAAGGTAGAAAACCTCATCGCATATCTCCGCGGAATGAACGATGCGCTCAATATTCCGCAGTGCATCAAGAACTACGTCCTCGACAGTCTCCCCTGCGAGCAGGGCTTTGTTCCTGAAAACATCTTCCTTGAGAGACTTCCGGAAATTGCAAAGAACGCAGTTGCTGATGCTTGCACAGGCTCCAACCCGCGCAAGATTGCACCCGAAGAGATGGAAAAGCTCCTCAAGTGCTGCTACTACGACACAGAAGTCGATTTCTAATTTAAAAGAATATATAAAAACACCGTATGCCTTTTTGACATACGGTGTTTTTTTGTTATAATTTATGGCTGTTTGCCGATGTAAGCAAGGATACCGCCGTCTACATAGAGAACGTGACCGTTTACGAAGTTTGATGCATCAGATGCAAGGAATACTGCCGGACCTACGAGATCTTCCGGATCTCCCCAGCGAGCTGCCGGGGTCTTTGCAATGATGAACTGGTCAAACGGATGACGTGAACCGTCCGGCTGCTTCTCGCGGAGCGGAGCAGTCTGCGGAGTTGCGATGTAACCCGGACCGATACCGTTACACTGGATGTTGAATTCACCGTACTCTGAGCAGATGTTGCGTGTGAGCATCTTGAGACCGCCCTTTGCAGCAGCATAAGCTGAAACTGTTTCGCGACCAAGCTCACTCATCATTGGGCAGATGTTGATGATCTTGCCGTGTCCCTTCTTGATCATTGACGGGATAACTGCCTTTGAAACAATAAACGGAGCATTGAGGTCAACGTCGATAACTTTTCTGAAGTCCTCTGCGCTCATCTCGTGCATCGGGATGCGCTTGATGATACCTGCGTTGTTTACGAGAATGTCGATAACGCCGACTTCCTTTTCAATCTTTGCAACGAGCTCGTTTACTGCTGCTTCGTCTGTAACGTCACAAACATATCCTTTAGCTTCAATTCCGTCTGCTTTGTATGCCGCGATACCTTTGTCTACGAGGTCTTGATTAATGTCGTTGAAAACGATCTTTGCGCCCGCTTCCGCAAAACCCTTTGCGATAGCATAACCGATGCCGTAGGATGCGCCTGTAACGAGAGCAACCTTACCTGTGAGATCAAAACTTACTTTACTCATAATTAGAACAACTCCTTCATATCAACATGGTCCATGTCTGTAAACTCCTGATTTTCGCCGCACATTGCCCAGATAAATGAGTATGCGCGTGTGCCGACGCCTGCGTGGATTGACCAGCTCGGGCTGATAACTGCCTCTTCGTTTCTCATAACGATGTGGCGTGTTTCGTTCGGCTCGCCCATCATATGGAATACAACATCATTCTCCTGCATATCGAGGTAGAGATAAACTTCCATACGGCGGTCGTGTGTGTGGCACGGCATTGTGTTCCAGTTTGAACCTGACTCGAGGTTTGTAAGACCCATGGCGAGCTGACAGCTCTGCATAACCTCAGGATGGATGTACTGATTGATTACGCGGTGGTTGCACTCTTCAGGGCTTCCGCACGGAACCTTCTTTGCCTTTGTGATATCAATCTTTACTGTCGGGTACTCTGTATGAGCCGGGCAGGAAGAGATGTAGAACTTCGGCGGATTTTCAACATCTACGCAACGGAAAGAAACTTCCTTGTTGCCGCGACCGATGTAGATACCGTCTCTCGGGTTCATTTCATACTCAACACCGTCGATAACGATGATACCCTTGCCGCCGATGTTGATGCAGCCCATCTCACGGCGCTGGAGGAAGTAGTCTGCTGCAAGCTCCTTACCTGCCTCAAGACGAAGCTCCTGATAAACCGGCATTGCGCCTGCTGTGATGATTCTGTCGATATGGCTGTAAACCATACGGATGTTGTCCTTTGTGAAGAGCTTTGAAATGTGGAACTCCTCACGAAGTCTTTCTGTTGTGTAATACTTCATATCCTTCGGGTTGGATGCGTTTCTGATTTCCATTTTGCTTAAATCCTCCTTAATATATTTTCCGTAAACTTCAATTTCCGAGAGCGCCGCCCATGAAAGCGGATATACTGCCTGTTTGAAGTTTGTAAGCTTGATTCTTCTTGTGACAACGGGCTCATCAAGCACAAGAGCCTGACCGTCTCCCGTCATCTCAAAGGTTGCGGTTGCGCTCGTGCCGTCGTCAAACTCGACGTCTATGTTTTTCCAATATGTATCGTGCGGAAAATCTGCACGGAGATAGAAGACGAATTTTTCAATTTCTACCTTTGTTCCGAAATCGAGCGTATATTCAAGGTCATCCCTTGCACCGCCTGCCCATGAGTGATACGGGTATGCACCGTGCCCCGCTGTTTCGTGAACACCGTCTATCGCGTTTCGCTCAAAGAAGCACGGTTCGTTACGGGTTACGAAATTTGCGCTTGCGTGCGGAAAGTATCTTCTCTGATCCTTCATATCGTAAGGGTTGAGAGCGATGTTTCTCACGCCGTATGCTTCCTCGTCACTTGCCTCGCGCACATATATTCTGTGTTTCTCTCCGGAGAAGGTTTCTCCTGAATACATTGCACCAAACGCGGTCGGCGGAATCTCGTAAACAAAAGTTCCCTGCGGATTGAATATTGTAGCCTCACCGAGAACGTCGTCAAGGAAAACCGTGATGTACTCGCAAAGCTGACCTGAAACGGTAATCTTATCCCCCTCCGAAAAAGCAGCTTCGTAGACTACGTCTATCTCTTTTCCGGAAGCGGTAAACAGGATTTTTCCGCTTTTATCAGATATTTTTAAATCCATGGTTACCTCCTGCATCATTACTGATATTTATTTAATCATAACACTTTTTGACAGAAAAGTCCATACCCTAAAACGTTTTTGTTATGCTTTTTTGAAAAATACGGAATTGCCCTCAAGAGTATTCAGAAGAAGTTTTGCCGCAAGCGTGATGTCCTCCGGATCTGCCACCTCGCACGGTGTGTGCATATAACGAACCGGCACGCTCACTCCGCCCGTCGGAAGGCCCGATGAAACCGTATTTATTCCGCCGTTTGTTCTCTCTGTCGGAACAACCTCGCGCTGAACTTCTATTTTGCACTTCTCTGCAGTTTCTGACAGCGCGGAAATTATTTCGGGATGTGCAACAAATGCCGCGTCCATAATTTTTATCGCCGGACCTTTTGAGAGCTTCGTCTCACCAAAATGCGAAGGATTCGGCGTGTCAAATGACGGGGTTGCATCAACTACGATCGCAAAATCCGCATCAAGTGCATAGACTGCCGTTTTCGCACCGCGGTTTCCGACTTCCTTCTGTGTTGAGAATACGGCATACACGTCATAATCTGTCTTCTTCAAGCTTAACATTGTCCAGAGAACTATCGCACAGCCGACACGGTTGTCAAGATACGGTGCAGAGATTCTTCCGCCGGAGAGTTTTTTAATCTTTCCGCAAAAAACTGCGGCGTCACCAGGCAAAACGCATTCTCTTGCGCTCTTTTCATCCTTTGCGCCGATATCAATGAACATTGAGCTTATTTTTCGTTTTGAGTCGTCAGTCTTCCCTTCACATGAAACCGTGCCGCACACTCCGTTTAAAAACTCAATCTGCGCACCACAAATATCCTCTGCCGAAACCTTTCCGAGAGTGTCAAAGCGCACATATCCGTTTTCGTCTATATATGTTGCCATAATTCCCGTTGTATCCATATGCGCCTCCAGAACACAGCGCATACCGTCGCCCTTGCGATGAACGATAAGATTTCCGAGCGCATCGGTTTCGCAGAAAAGACCTTCCTTTTCTGCGAGCTCGCAAATGAGCTGTGCCATATCCTTTTCGTATCCCGCCGGGGATTTTATCTGACAGAGCTTGTCCAATATACTCATTACACTAAGCATTTTTTGCGACCTCCTCGCAGTTTATAAATTCGCGGGCGATAGACAGCATCGCTTCCATATCACGGATATCTCCCACGCACGATGGAGAATGAATGTATCTCGTCGGAAGCGAAATTGACGTTGTTTTTACTCCGCTTTGCGAAACGATAATTCTGCTTGCATCCGTTCCTCCCGCTATTCTCGATTTCATCTGCCACGGTATATTCTTCTTCTCCGCAATATCACGGAGAAGAGAGAACAATTCCTTATCATACACAGCGCCTCCGTCCATATATCCGAGCACCGCACCTTTGCCGAGAGAGCACACCTTCATTGCTCCCTCAGACGAGGGAATATCTGCCGCAGTAGTCCCCTCAAGAACAAGCGCTGTATCGGGTTTTACCGAATACGCCGCGACCGTTGCTCCGCGACAACCCGACTCTTCCTGCACCGTGAATACGAAATGCGTATCAAATGCAATATCCTCCGATATGAGTTTAAGCATTACGGCACAGCCTATGCGGTCATCTATCGCGCGTGCTTTTATCCTGTTCTCGCCGAGTTTTTCAAACGAGCTGTCAAACACTGCGGTATCTCCGCGCGAAATGTACTTTTCTGCTTTGCTTTTTTTCGTGCAGCCGATGTCGATGCAAAGCGAAGTAAGCGGCGGTACGCTCTCTCTTTCCTTTGCCGTCGTCAGATGCACCGCCTTGAAACCGATTATTCCGGGGATTTTCTTTTTTCCGACAAGTACTCTCTTTCCTATGCAGACGCGCCTGTCAACTCCTCCGACAAAATCGAATTTCAAGTAACCGTCCTCTGTTATATCGGTTACGATAAGACCAATCTCGTCCATATGCGCGCAGACCATCAGGGGCGCTTTTCTTCTTTTCTTTCCTTTTTTGAAGACGTACAGATTTCCCATAGTGTCCTCATGGATCTCATCCGCCTTATTCTTCACAAAGCCTTTTATATACTCCCTGACTTCAGCTTCATTACTTGATGCGCCACTCTTAAGGCACAACTCTTCAAGCAACTTTATCACAGCTTTCCACCCCTCTCCGAGAGATGCATTGCAAATCTGAATATGAGCTTTGCAACTGCCTCGATATCCTTTTTTCTTACTGTTTCAACCGGTGTGTGCATATATTTAAGCGGAATTGACAAAAGACCGGTTGCGATTCCGTCGCGCAGTATCTGGACTGTCCACGCGTTTGTTCCGGAATGACCTCCACTCACCTCTACCGTGTGAGGAATTTTTTTGTCTTTCGCTATCCCGATGAGCACATCCGACATTTTTCGCGTCATATTTGAGCCGACTCCGATTGCAACGCCGCTTCCCGCATCAAACGTATATGACTTGTCCACTCCCGGAGTTGACGCGTGTGTAACATCAACAACAATCGCCCAGTCGGGCTTTGCGTTGTTTGCCGCAACACCCACACCGCGACAACCGAGCTCCTCCTGTGCGCTTGCCGAAACAACTATATCAATTCCGAGCTTCTTGTCCTTTAAAAGCTCCATCGCATATAAAATTGCAGCGAGGCTTGCCCTGTCGTCAAGAGCTCTTGCCGAAATATTCTTCTCGCAGAGTTCAACGCATCCCGAATCAAAAATGACCGGAGTCCCTACGGGCACGCCACTTTCACCGTCAGCGCCGATGTCGATGTAAAGTTCTTCTGCTTTAATGGTCTTTTCGGTATCACCCGCCCCCTGAAGGTGCGGCGGAGTTGCCGTGATTACCCCTTTTCTTGGTGGTGACGTCAAAACGACAACTGACGTTGCCGGAAGAATCCGCGGATCTACACCTCCGACATTTGAGAAGGTAAGAAATCCGTCTTTTTCTCCCGTCACGATAAGTCCTATTTCATCAATATGAGCATCAAGCAAAAGGCACTTTGCCTTATTTTTTCCGCAACGGCGGTATCCTGTTATATTTCCGAATGAATCGACCGATACTGAATCGAGATACCTTTCCATAATTGCGGCTATCCGCTTTGAAGACACATACTCAAACCCTGACGGTGAGGCTGTCTCCGAAAGCTTCTTTATAATCGAGAATGTTCCCAAAATTCCACATCCCTTCTCATTTGTTATATTGTACCATATTTTTTCCTCTTTATGAAGATGTTTTTTGATTTATTTTTCCAAGCTCCACTCCCGTGTAATACGTTTTCAGAATTTCCTCGTAGGTCTTTCCCGAAAGTGCGAGCGCCCGTGCGCCATACTGACTCATCCCTACACCGTGACCGTATCCTTTTGTTTTGAAATTCATCTGCCCGTCGTTGTATAAAAGAGTAAAATTCGTTGAATTAAGCCCGTAAATCGCACGCAAGTCACTCCCCTTTACAGCCACCTCACCAATCGAAATGTCTTTTATGCCGCCTGCCTCTGTTCTCGATATCCTGCTCACCCAGTTTTCGGGGTTTTCATCAAATTTCGCCGTCGGATATTTCTTTAAAAACAACTCACAAAATTCGTCGCAGGAAAAGCTTTTTTCTTCTTCAAAGCGGGGAGATTCCTCGTCTCCAAAGCTTTTTACGCTGACGAGATACGGCGCATCTCCTCCCCAGACATCCTTTGCATTCTCCGTCATTCCCGATGAGGTTGAATGGAAAACCGCACTTATCGGCTCCCCGTTATAGAGGAGTATTTCGCCATCGGTCTCAGCTACTGCTCGTTTTATTTTTTCTGTATAAGCTGTGCTCTCACTCTTCCATGCGGATGCAAATGTACTTATCGGTTTATATGCCTTGCAATGCGCGGGGTTGTCGCAGACTGCCGCGCCGTTGTGCTCACTTGCCGGAGCAGATGCGAGCTTTTTCATTGTATATGTCCTCGCGGCTACAGCCTGCGCTTTTAACGCCTCCTCCGGAAAAAGTGCCGGCATCTCTGCCGCAACAACACCTTCGAGATAGTCAGAAAGCGCAATTTCTTCTGTTTTTCCGCCTGTGCTGAGAGTTACTTTTATGTTGTCATCACCTGTGTTTTTATCGCCTTCTCCGACGTTCTCCGACGGAACGGGCAAAAGAGGAACATCCTCCGCCTTTGAAACACTTATAAGCGGAATCACATATATTGCCGACCACAAAATCAGACAAAGAACAAAAAACCTTTTCACAAAGCCTACTTCCTTTCTTTTTAGGCAAAAAAAACGTTGACTATTTACCTTAAATAATATAAAATTGATATATTATAATCTTAGGAGGACTGAGTATGTCCAATATTTCTTTTGACAGCAACTCTTTCATAAACAAGATATGCAGCGATTTTGGAAATAATAACCTTATCACTGCTGAACATTTTGATAATCCGCACATCAAGCGCGGTCTCCGCAATCAGGACGGCACGGGTGTTCTTGCAGGTATTACGCAGATCGGTAACGTCCGCGGTTACAGCATCATAGACGATGAACGCGTTCCTATCGAGGGTTCTCTTACCTATCGTGGAATCAACGTTCAGGATATAATCGACGGTATCACAAGAGAAGACCGCTTCGGCTTTGAAGAGGTTGCATACCTTCTTCTCGTCGGCAGACTTCCCACTCACGACGAGCTTTGTGAGTTCAACGAAATTCTCAAGTACCACCGCACACTTCCGCACAACTTCACAGAGGATATGATCATCAAGGCTCCGAGTCCGAACATTATGAACAAGCTTGCAAGAAGTATTCTTGCGCTATATTCCTTTGACGAAAATCCCGATGATACATCACTTGAAAATATGTTCCGCCAGTCACTTGACATCATCGCACGTCTTCCGATTCTCGCGGCACAGGCATATCAGGTAAAGCGCCACTACTACGAGAACAAGAGCATGCATCTTCACATTCCGCCAAACGACCTCTCTGCGGCAGAGATGCTTCTCTACTGCATGCGTTCTGACCGCTCATACACAGACGAAGAGGCAAAGCTTCTTGACAAGTGTCTCATTCTTCATGCAGAGCACGGTGGCGGTAACAACTCAACATTCACAACACGCGTTCTCTCATCATCAGGCACAGACACATATTCCGCAATAGCTTCATCGCTCTGTTCTCTCAAGGGGCCTCTTCACGGCGGCGCAAACAAGCAGGTTACGGATATGCTCGCAGACATTGCAGAGAACGTAAGCAACTGGAAGAGCGATGATGAGGTTTCTGAATATCTCGCAAAGATAATCAGGAAGGAAGTCGGCGACAAGAGCGGAAAAATCTACGGTATGGGCCACGCAATTTATACTCTTTCAGACCCGCGTGCCGTTATGCTCAAAGCTCATGCAAAGACACTTGCTTCTAAAAACGGCTTCCTCGACCGATTTGAGCTCATCGAGTCTGTCGAGCGTCTCACTCCCGACGTATTCAGAACAGTCAAGGGTTCATCGAAGCCGCTTTGTGCAAACGTTGACCTCTATTCAGGTCTCGTTTATGAGATGCTCGGTATTCCGGAAGATCTCTTCACCCCGATTTTCGCTATTGCCCGTGTTGCAGGTCTTTGTGCTCACAGAATTGAAGAAGCAATGACCGGCGGCAGAATCATCCGTCCAGCTTATAAGTGTGTCCGTCAGAAAAACGATTATCTCCCGATTGCAGAGAGATAATATAAACGGAGGTTTTGTTATGAAGAACAAACTTTTCCCCGTTCTCTTTGCTTTTCCCATTACGGCAGGCATCTGCGCCGCTTCAATTTTTTCAACAAAGCTTCGATATCTCGAGGGCGCAGTTTCATCAGAGACGCCTTTGACGCAGGGGCTCATCGCAGTTTGCTGCATAGCAATTCTTATGGCGCTTATTTCAGCATTCCTTTTAAAAAACGGCATTGAGTATTCAACAAAGCTTATGCCGGGTGCGCTTTCCGTTTCAATGTGGTTCGGAGCGGGATGTCTTCTCCTCTATGCATTTCTTACACTGCTTCCGCTTCGGTATGAGTTTCGTGCAACACAGCTCATCCTCGCCCTTTTTTCGCTTTATGGCACGGTATCACTCATAGTTCTTGCAAAATACCGGCTTTGTGAAAGAGACAGCGCCGCGTACTGCATTTTTTCTGCAGTTCCTTCATTCTGGATTGCTTTTATGACGATTCTCACATTCCGCAACAACGTTACGGAGCCCGTAATTTCAAACTACGTTTTCCTTATCCTTGCATACATCTCTATGTTGTTCTTTTCGTATTCTCTCGCAGCACACGTTCTCGGCAAGGGCAAGAAGAACGTTGCGGTTTTCTCGTGCTTTATGGGTATCTTCTTTATCCTTACCGAGATTGTCGGAACAATCCTTGCAGGAGGCTTTGCGGCTATTACACCCGAGCGTCTGACGGAATTTCTTCCGATGCTTGCATACCTTGCTTTTATGCCGTTTGCAACCGCAGAGATTCTAAAAAAGAGATAATTTAAAACAAATAAAAAGAGTGGAAGAAATCCGTAATTTCTTCCACTCTTTTTTATGTCTTATTTCGAGAGATTTTTGATACATTCCTTGCAGACGTGTTTTCCCTTGTATTCCGAAATATCCTTCTTGCTTCCGCAGAAGATGCATTGTGTTTCATATTTTTTCAGAATAACGCTGTCACCGTCAACATAGATTTCAATAGAGTCTCTTTGCCCGATCCCCATTTTTTTGCGAAGCTCGATAGGAAGAACTATTCTTCCGAGATCATCTATTTTTCTTACTATCCCCGTAGATTTCATATTCCCAACTCCTTCTTGTTATTTTAGAATAACAAAAATGTCAATTTTTGTCAATAGTTTTTAAAAATCATCTTTTGGGAGGTATTTCAGCCATGATGGGTACAGTTTGGGTTGTTATGGTTTTTCTTTCCGTACTTTTTGCTGTGATAAACGGAACTTCCGCAGAGCTTTCCGCCGCACTTACTGAGGGTGCCGGAGCAGGAATAAACCTCGTTCTTTCCATCGGGGGAATGGTTATTCTGTGGAGTTCTCTTCTTGAGGTTATGAAGCGGTCAGGACTTTTGAGAAAGCTTTGCACTCTTCTCCGCCCCGTTCTGTCGCTCCTTTTTCCGTCTGCAAAAAACTCCGAAGAAGTTCTTGAGGATATTTCAGCAAACGTTTCAGCAAATCTCCTGGGGCTCGGAAATGCCGCAACACCTGCCGGAATCTCTGCCGCAAAAGGTTTATACTCACTCGCCGACAATTCCTGCGTTTCGGATGACCTGATCCTTTTCATCGTTATAAATACCTGCTCTCTTCAACTCATCCCGACAACCGTTGCCGCCATCCGCGCATCGCTCGGAGCAGAAAATGCCTTTGATATTCTCCCTGCGGTATGGATTGCATCCTTTATATCGCTTTCTTTCGGAATCATATTTTCAAAAACCCTTGCCCGCATCTTCAGGAAAGGAAAAAGCTCATGCAGAATTTCACAGCTTACATCGCGCCGCTGATTCTTCTTTTTATCGGCGCGTTTGCCCTCTTTAAAAAATGCGACGTTTACGATGCCCTTGTCTGCGGTGCGGAAAACGGAATGCGCGTTCTCGGAAAAATTCTCCCGAGCGTCACGGCGCTTTTTTGTGCGATATATATGCTTCGCGCGTCGGGTGCGCTTGATTTTCTCTGTAACTTACTCTCTCCTTTTACAAGCTTTTTCGGCATTCCGAACGAGTGCGCGCCCCTTATTCTCATACGCCCGCTTTCGGGAAGTGCCGCGCTTGCATTCGGCAGCGAGATTATAAAAACCTGCGGTGTGGATTCTCTTGCAGGGCGCACCGCGGCGGTTATGCTCGGCGCATCGGAAACAACATTCTACACTCTCGCCGTATATTTCGGCTCAATAGGCGCAAAGAAAACGCGTTATACTCTTCTTGCCGCGCTTTGTGCTGAAGCTATCGGTTTTGTTTCCGCCGCGCTTACCGTGAGATTTCTGTTTTAATTTTCTCAAAACACAAAAAACAATTGACTTTTTAACCGTTTTAATATAAAATACTCAATAATTGTGCATTTACGAAAGGAGCTAATTAAAATGGCTAAAAAGGCTACTGATTTCAGATATAACACCGGTGAGACGCGTGTGCCGTGGGCCGCTGTAGGTGAAAATTATAATGCCGAGGACGTTATGGCAATAGTTGAGTTTCTTATGCAGGGTGAGGGTAAAGAATACGATGAATCCATCACTCGCATAAAAGAAGAGGTTTACAAGCTCTCAGAGATTTCATCTCCTCCCGGAAAGCTTTCTCTCGGCTCACAGGTGGAGACTGCCGAAGAAATGGTCGACAAGTATCTCGGCACGGAGGGCAGCACCTTTGTTGCAAACTGCACAGCAGGTTTTGAAATCGCATACAAGTATGCAGATTTAAAACCCGGCGATGAGGTTATCGTCCCCGCCATTACCTTTGTTGCTACAATGGCTTATCCGCTTTCAATCGGCGCAAAGCTCGTTTTTGCCGATGTTGATCCGCGCACGGTCAATATGGACCCGAAAGACGTTGAAAGAAAAATTACTGATAAAACAAAAATGATTGTTCCCGTTCACATCGGCGGATATCCTGTTGATATGGATCCGATTATGGAGCTTGCAAGAAAGCACGACATCCTCGTTTTAGAAGATGCCGCACACGCCTTCGGCGCGCTTTACAAAGGACGTCGCATCGGTACAATCGGCGACTTTGCAGGATTCTCGCTTCACGAGGTAAAGAACATTACTTCATTCGGAGAAGGCGGTATCCTCACTACAACAATCCCCGGTCTTGCACCTGAACTCAAGCGTGCACGTTTCCTCGGTCTTGACTTCTCAAGGCAGATTGACAACTGGCTTTATGACATCACGTCAATCAAAGGCAAATACAAAAACTTTGTTGCCGGAAACAGCTCAACAACCGAAATTCAGGGTCTCGGTCTCCAGCTTCAGCTTAAGAGAAACGATGCTATCATCGCAGAACGACGCGCAGCTGCCGAATATCTCACACGCCGTTTTGCCGAAAATGATGCTATCATTCCGCAGATCGTTGACTCTCCGGATGTCGTCCCGACATTCCATATGTATCTTCTTCAGATTGATCCTGCAAAGGCCGGCGGAGACGTTCAGACACTCAAAGCAAAGCTCACCGAAAAGGGCGTTACAAACATTCCGCACTTTGGTCCGCTTTATCGCTTTGATGTTATTCGCGAAAACGGATATGACCGCGAATCAATCGCAAAGTCGTGCCCCGTTTGTGAAGAAGTCTTCTACAAACGCTATACGCATCTCCCGCTTTACGGCCTGTCAGAAGATCAGCTTATATTTATGGCTGATGCAGTTCTTGAGGCAGTTGCGGAAATGCAGGCAGGAAAATAGTTTTCAAAGGATGAGATTTTTCTCATCCTTTTCTTTTATATCTATTGTATTATATCGAGAAAACGGGTATAATAATATTGTGCATTCTATCTTTGGAGGTGGCATCTTTGGACACAAATTATGATACAAATGTAGGAAACTATTCGATAACTCTTAAGGAAATAGTAAAAGAATTTTCGCTTGAGGTTGTGTACGGTCCCGATGGCTATGAGGATAAAGAGCTTCGCTCAACCGATATAAACCGTCCGGGTCTTCAGCTTCTCGGCTATTTTGACTCTTTCGACAGCACCCGAACTGCCGTTATAGGTCTTGTGGAAACGCAATTTCTCAATACTCTTTCGTCAGAAGAGCGCATAGCCCGTTTTGATGCTCTCTTCTCAAAACAGATTCCGTTTGTTGTTTTCACACGAAACCTTGATGTTTTCCCGGAAGTAATTGAGGTTGCAAAGAAGTATGGCATTCCGCTTTTCAGAACGCCTTATGTAACATCGAGCTTTATGGCATCATTAATTTCATTTCTCAATGTTCAGCTCGCTCCGAGAATCACACGACACGGCGTGCTCGTTGAGGTTTACGGTGAGGGTGTCCTTCTCCTTGGTGAGAGCGGTGTCGGTAAGAGCGAAACTGCAATTGAGCTTGTAAAGCGCGGACACCGTCTTATCGCAGACGATGCGGTTGAGCTCAAAAAGGTTTCTTCCCGTTCTATCGTCGGCACTGCTCCCGAAATCATCCGCCACTTTATCGAGCTTCGCGGCATCGGTGTTGTTGACGTCCGCAAAATCTTCGGTATGGGTTCTGTCAAGCTCACCGAAAAAATCGACCTCGTCATCAATCTCGAGCTTTGGAAAGACGGAAAGCAGTATGACCGTTTCGGCGCAGAAACCGAATATATGGACATCCTCGGCATTGATATTCCCTGTCTTACAGTCCCTGTAAAGCCGGGTAGAAACCTCGCCGTTATAATCGAAGTTGCCGCTATGAACAACCGTCACAAAAAGATGGGTTACAATGCGGCAGAAGAGCTTTCGGCGCGTTTGAGCAATAGTTTCCCTGAAGATTAATCAGGAGGTATCTGAATTTGAAAATCGGCATTGATCTCGGCGGCACAAAAATTGCAGGCGGTCTTGTTTCAGATGACGGAGAAATTCTTTTTAAGACAAGTATCCCTACCGTTACCGACAAAGGCGAAGATGGGCTTCTTTCCGAAGTTTTATCTCTCATAAAACTTCTTATGAACCACGAAAAGGCAGAGAATGTAACATCTGTCGGCATCGGTGTTCCGGGCAACGTTGATGAAAAGCTTGGCCTTGTTATATTCTGCAACAATATCCCGTTTAATAATCTTCCGCTTGTGGAATATATAACAAAGCATACAAACCTTCCGTCCTATCTCACCAACGATGCAAATGCCGCAGCCCTCGCCGAAGCGCGTGTCGGTTGCGCAAAAGATTACGATAACTGCGTTATGATTACACTCGGCACAGGTGTCGGAAGCGGAATTATCTTGAACAACAGAATTTATTCAGGCGCAAACGGAAGTGCTGGAGAGCTCGGCCATCTTTCTCTCTTCCCCGACGGTATCCCCTGCAGCTGCAACCGCCGCGGTTGTTTTGAGCTTTATGCCTCTGCCACTGCTCTTATAGAACAGACAAGGCTCGTGATGAAAAAGAACAAAAAAAGCAAGCTTTGGTCATTTGCAAAAACATTAGAAGAGGTTACAGGAAAAACCGCTTTCGATGCAATGCGAGTCGGAGATCCTTTTGGCGAGCAGGTCGTTTCAGACTACATCCGCTATCTCTCTATCGGTGTTCTTGACATCGTAAACCTCCTCTATCCTGAAGCTATCATCTTCGGCGGAGGTCTTTCACGCGAGGGTGAGTATCTGCTCTCCCCGCTTCGCGAAATTGTAAATAACCAGTGCTACTCACCATACGGCAGAACGCCCGAGCTTCTTATTGCGGAGCTTGGAAACGATGCCGGAATTATCGGAGCAGCACTTTTAGGAGATTAACTTATGCTTTCTAACTACTCAAGAGAAGATTTTCTCGCGCTTCGCAAGTCTCACATAGAGCGCGAATTTTCTTTTTTGAATGATATGCAGAAAAAGGCGGTCTTCAAAACAGAAGGCCCCCTTCTTTTGCTTGCGGGTGCGGGCAGCGGTAAAACCACCGTTATCATAAACCGCATCGCGAATATAATCAAATACGGAAACGCCTATAATTCGGACGTCATCCCGCAGAACATAACAGACTCTGACTACGAAATTCTAAAGGCGTATTCAGATACGCGCGACGAATTTTTAAAAGACGCCGCCGATGCTGTCTGTGCAGAGAGACCCGCCGAGCCATGGTCCGTAATCGCAATCACCTTTACAAACAAAGCGGCAAATGAGCTCAAAGAAAGGCTCACCCGCGCAATTGGCGAAAAGGCAGACGATATATGGGCGCTGACTTTTCACTCTGCGTGTGTCAGGATTCTCCGCCGCAATATTGACCAAATCGGATATTCCTCATCCTTTACGATTTACGATGCACAGGATTCTGAGCGCGTTGTAAAAGATGTTTTAGGCGAGCTCAATCTCGACACAAAGATTTTTCCGCCCAAAGGCGTTCTCAACGTTATCGGACGCGCAAAGGACAGAATGCTCACTCCCGAAAAATTTGCAGAGCAGACCGACGGAAATGTCAAAAACGAAAAAATTGCAGAAATTTACAAGAAGTATCAGGAGCGGCTTAAGCAGGCAAACGCACTTGACTTTGACGATATAATTATGCTCACGGTAACTCTCCTTACAGAGAATCCGGATGTCCTTTCGTATTATCACAGAAAGTTTAAATACGTGCTTGTTGACGAGTATCAGGACACAAGCAACGCGCAGTTTCTGCTCACCGAGCTTCTTGCCGGAGGATACGGAAACATATGTGTTGTCGGTGACGACGACCAGAGCATCTACAGCTTCCGCGGTGCTACAATTGAAAACATATTGAGCTTTGAGGAGCAGTTTGCGTCTGCCGAGGTTATCCGACTTGAACAGAACTACCGCTCCACAACAAAAATTCTTGACGTTGCAAATACGGTTATCAAAAACAACTCCGGCAGAAAAGGCAAGAACCTCTGGACCGACGAGGGTGTCGGCGAGCTTCCCGTTATCTACAATGCGGCAGACGAGCGCGACGAATCCGAGTACATAACAGAGCAGATTCTCTCTCTCAAATCAGAGGGCAAAAGCTTTTCTGACTGCACGATTCTTTATCGCACAAACGCACAGTCAATGCAGCTTGAACGCTCGCTTTCACGAAGCGGTATTGCCTATCGCATTTTCGGCGGTATGCGCTTCTTTGACAGGGCCGAAATCAAGGATATTCTCGCATATCTCTGCATTATATCAAATCCAACGGACACACTCCGCTTAAAGCGGATTATAAACGTGCCTGCGAGAAAAATCGGCGATAAAACGGTTTCTGTTCTCGAGCAGGTTGCAGCGCGCGAAAATACATATCCGTTTGATATTGCTCGCCGCGCAAGAACGTATCCCGAATTTTCATCCGCTGCGGCGTCTGCTCTTGAAAACTTTGCCGCATTCATTGACGAGCTGAAAAATCTCTCAGGAGACATTCCGCTTTCGGAGCTTTATGACCTTCTCCTTGAAAAAAGCGGATATTCGCAGGAGCTTATTTTAAAAAATGACGTTGAATCGCGCGGAAGACTCGAAAACATAATGGAGTTTAAAACCTCACTCTCCGAGTTTGAAAAGCAGATCGGTGCAACGCTTGAGGGATTTCTTGAAGAAATTTCACTCTACACAGACCTTGACCGATACAATGCTGATGAGGATTCCGTAACACTTATGACAATCCACAGCGCAAAGGGACTTGAGTTCCCGGTCGTTTTCGTATGCGGCCTCGAAGAAGGACTCTTCCCGAGCATACGCTCTCTTGATGCGGGTGAGGTTGAAGAAGAAAGGCGTCTTTTCTACGTTGCGGTTACCCGCGCAAAAAAGCTTCTTTATATGACTTATGCAAAGCTTCGCACGATGTACGGTCAGACAAAATACGGCAGAGTTTCGCGCTTTATTTCAGAGATTCCCGACGGCTTCTGCGAGATGAAGGCATCCCCCGAAATCGGATTTTCATCTTCCTTCACGACCGGGCGCGATTCCTCATTCTCCGCCGGTTTTGACAGCTTTTCATCCCTTACCGAAGCCAAACCGAAGAAGGTTTCGCAGGAGGTTAAAAAGCCTGAAACCTCCTCAATCACAAAGCAGATATCCGATTCAAAAAGCGCACCTTCTCTTTCCGTTGAGGTTGGAGATCGAGTTCATCACAAGGCGTTCAAAGACGGCCTTGTTGTTGCAAAAAGCCCTGTCGGAAACGACTTTCTGCTTGAAATCGCTTTTGACTCGGTGGGAACAAAGCGTCTGCTCTTGAAAACCGCAGCAAAATTTTTGACAAAAATATAATTTTGAGAAAATGGAGGAAAGCCTTGGCGTCCCTTCATTTTCTACTTGATATCACAAAGGCATGGGTATATAATAAAAATATATATCTCTAAAAGGAGAACTACCGAATGAACAATACTGAAATTGCATGGGAAGGCTTTGAGGCCGGAACGTGGCAAAAGGAAATAGATGTAAGAAGCTTTATCCGTCACAACTATACACCTTATGACGGTGATGATGCTTTCCTTGAGGGTCCGACAGACGATACTTCTGCGCTCTGGGAGCAGGTTCTTAAGCTTTTTAAGGCAGAGCGAGAGGCAGGCGGCGTTCTTGATATGGACACTAAAATCATATCAACCATCACCTCTCACGGTCCCGGTTATATCGACAAGGACAAAGAAAAAATCGTTGGTCTCCAGACAGAAAAACCCTTAAAGCGCGCACTTATGCCCTACGGCGGTATCCGTATGGCTGAAAAAGCGTGTAGCGATAACGGGTATGAGATCGACCCTGAAATCCGCGATTTTTTCACCATTCACAGAAAAACCCACAACGGCGGTGTTTTTGATGCATATACCCCGGAAATGCGCGCATGCCGAAGAAGCCACATCATAACAGGTCTTCCGGATGCTTACGGCAGAGGAAGAATCATAGGTGACTACCGCCGCGTTGCACTCTACGGTGTTGATAATCTCATCAAAGACAAGAACGAACAGAAGATTACAACGCGTTCTGCTATGTATTCCTACGTCATCCGCGACCGTGAAGAGCTCTCCGAGCAGATCCGCGCACTTGAAGATTTAAAGCGTATGGCAGAAATTTACGGCTTTGATATTTCAAAACCTGCAACAGATATAAAGGAAGCCATTCAATGGCTCTATTTTGGCTATCTTGCCGCAGTAAAGGAACAAAACGGTGCCGCAATGTCTCTCGGCAGAACCTCTACATTCCTCGACATTTATGCAGAACGCGACTTAAAACGCGGCAAATACACAGAGCGCGAGATTCAGGAAATGATTGACCATTTCATAATGAAGCTCCGCCTCATAAAGTTTGCGAGAACTCCCGAATACAACTCTCTCTTCTCAGGAGATCCGCAGTGGGTTACGGAATCAATCGGCGGCATCGCAATCGACGGTCGACATCTCGTTACAAAGATGTCATTCCGCTATCTCCACACGCTTTCAAACCTCGGTGCAGCTCCCGAACCGAATCTCACGGTTTTGTGGTCTCCGAGACTTCCCGAAAATTTCAAGCGATTCTGTGCAAAAACATCGATTGAAACTTCATCAATACAGTATGAAAACGACGACCTTATGCGCGTTACGCACGGTGATGACTATGCTATTGCCTGCTGTGTTTCTTCTATGCGCGTTGGTAAGGAAATGCAATTTTTCGGAGCACGCGCAAACCTTGCAAAGTGTCTGCTCTATGCAATAAATGGCGGAATCGACGAAATCTCGGGTGAGCAGATAGCTCCCGAATACAGACCCGTAGAAGGCGAATATCTCGATTTTGACGATGTTATGGCAAAGTACGACGAGATGATGAAGTGGCTTGCAGGAGTTTATGTAAATACACTCAACATCATCCACTATATGCACGACAAATACTGCTACGAAAAGATCCAGATGGCTCTTCACGACAAGAAAGTTACGCGCTGGTTTGCAACGGGCATTGCGGGACTCTCTGTCGTTGCAGACTCGCTCTCTGCAATAAAATATGCAAAGGTGCGCGTTATCAGAAACGAGCAGGGGCTTGCTGTTGACTATGCTGTAGAGGGTGATTTCCCGAAATACGGAAACAACGATGACCGGGTTGACTCGATTGCATACGATATCGTTCACAGATTTATGGAGCACATCAGAAAAAACCACACCTATCGTGACAGCATTCCCACAACTTCCATTCTCACAATCACATCAAACGTTGTTTACGGAAAGAACACCGGCGCAACTCCCGACGGAAGAAAGCAGGGTGAGGCATTTGCACCGGGCGCAAACCCGATGCACAAGCGCGATACGCACGGTGCTGTCGCATCCCTCGCGTCTGTTTCAAAGCTTCCCTTCAGAGATGCAAAGGATGGCATTTCAAACACCTTCTCGATCATTCCCGGTGCACTCGGAAAAGATGATGAGATATTCGTCGGCGACATTGATGTTGACATTGAATGTGAAGGCGGTGCATGCTTTGCTCCGACTATGTTCGAAGCACTTGATACTGACGAAATATAAAAACAAGGAGAACAAATTATGGCAGCTAACAAAAATCAGATAGATAATTTGGTCGCCCTTCTGGATAACTACGTTAAAAAGGGCGGACATCACCTCAACGTGAATATTTTTACAAAGGAAACTCTCCTCGATGCACAGGCACATCCGGAGAAATACCCACAGCTTACCATCCGCGTCAGCGGTTATGCTGTAAACTTCAACAACCTTACACGTGAACAGCAGGATGAGGTTATCTCAAGAACCTTCCACGAAAAGATTTAGCACTATGACGTGGGGATATATTCACTCGACGGAAAGCTTCGGAACGGTTGACGGTCCGGGAATCCGCTTTGTTGTCTTTATGCAGGGTTGCCGCCTGCGTTGTCTCTACTGCCACAATCCCGACACCTGGGATATCGGCAAAGGAAAAGAAGTGGCGGTTTCCGACCTCATTTCCGAATACGAAAAAAACCGCGAGTTTTACAAAAACGGCGGAATAACCGTTACGGGCGGTGAGCCCCTTCTGCAGATTGACTTTGTTACAGAGCTTTTTAAGGAGGCAAAAGCGCGCAATATCCACACTTGTCTTGACACTTCCGGAATAACTTTCTCCGAAGCTTTAAAAGAAAAATTTGACAAGCTAATATCCTTTACAGATCTTGTCATGCTCGATATAAAGCACATACGCCCTGATGCTCACAAAAAACTAACCGGTGCGGGAAATGAAGCCGTTTTATCCTTTGCAAGATATCTTTCAGATAAGAATATTCCGCTCTGGATACGCACAGTTATAGTCAAAGGCATCACCGATAATGAGGATGACCTTTTTGCTCTCGGCGAGTTTATCGGTTCTCTCAAATCTTTAAAAGCTCTTGACGTTCTTCCCTATCACACGATGGGAAAGCCGAAATACGATGAGCTTAAGATAAAATATCCCCTTGCAGATATGCCATCTCTTCCAAAAGAGGAGGCAATACGCGCAAAAAATATAATCCTTGACGGAATTAAAAGCAAACGAAAAAGCTGAAGGAAATTTCCTTCAGCTTTTCTTTTATTCTACACCGTTTGATTTTAAAATGCTTTCCATTTCGCGAACGCGTGAATCCCACGAGCACGCCCTTGCATACTCAATTCGCTTTTCTGTTTTGGTAGTATCCGGCTCACTCATCGCCGCCTCGCACATTTCTATAAAGTCTTCAGATCCCTTTGCGATGTAAACCGCATCTGCATATTGAAGCACCTGATCCGGCTGCGGCGTGCTTACAACAGGCTTTCCCGTTGCGAGATACTCATAGAACTTGAGCGGGCTTACGTCTTTTGAAAGGTCACCGTCTCTGAAAACATTGAGACAAACGTCAAAGTTCTGAATATATGCCGGAAGCTCATCATACTTTTTCATTCCGAGGAAGTGGATGTTCTTGTACTTTTCAAGATACTCAAGGTTGACTCCCGGAAGAGGCTTGCCGACAAGCACCACATTCCACTCTGGGCGTTCTTTTGCGATAATTTCGATTTTTTCGTAGTCAATGCACTCCTGAAGCATTCCTACAAAACCGATTATCGGATGTCTCATATCTGCAATATCCTGCGGAACAGGAAGTTTCTCTTCTGCAGCCTTGTGGAAGTGTTCAAAGTTAACTCCGTTTGGAAGCATAACCGTTTTTTCATTATACGCAGAGAGCGTATCATATAATCCCGATGCCGTTGCAAAAACGGTGTCTGCCGTACTTGCAAGGTCTCGCTCAAGCGTGTTCACCGTGTCGACGTCGATAAACCCCTTATACGCGCTGTGACGGTCAACACAATCATAAACAAGTGCACTGTGCGGAATATATTTTATCGCGTCAGCCGATGTGGGCGAATAACACCAGAGTATCGGGTTTTCAAAGCCGTGTGCCTTCATCTTTTTTCTGACAAAGCGCGCAAGACGTTTTTGGTTGAGCTTATTTATAAATCTGAATTTGTTGAAAAACGGGAGATTCGGAGGCGTTGCATAAACGGTGAGGTTGTCCCGCGCACGCTCGCCCTTCCCAAGGTACATAGTAAGTCTTTTCCATGCGGTTTTGTCCTTAAGCGGTGCAAGGTATGTAACCGACGGCTCAAAATACAAAATTTCTTCCGATGCTATTCTGTTCATAACGTGCTGTTTTCTTGTCGGAAACGGATGATAACAGCTCGTTGCAAGACATACAATTTTGTTCATCTTAAAACTTCCTTTTTTAAAAAAACTCGCGGAGACGGTTTGTGTTTTCCTTTTCATTTTCGCGCATCTCGCGGCACGCCTGCTTCATATGCTCGCCGTATTCCATATCACTCATTGTGCGGTCGATGAAGTTTTTGAGAATCTCCGCCTCACAGTCTTTATACAACACACACATCTCACGTCCGATATAGTTCATAAATCCCGTTACCTTGTGGTCATATGCAATACCGATTGTGGCAACTCCCTGCCCCGCACCAAACACGAGCGCGTGCAGGCGCATAGCCATAATTATGTGCATCTTCGAAAGAATTCCGATAACCGTGTGAACATCATATTCTCCGCGGATTACAACAGCATCCGGAAGCTCTTTTTTGATTTTTTCGGAAATCTCTATATCGCGGCTTCTTTCCATCGAAATAAGAGCAATTGAAAGACCGTATTTTTCCTCTGCATATTTTGCCGCGGATACGATATGCGGAAGCTTGTCGTCAATATTCTTCCATTTGCGGATCGCAAGACAGAGGTATTTTTTATTTATATCAAGACCTTCGTTTTTAAACACCTTTTCAATTTCATACTCAGGGGCAGGAGCTATGCCGAGCGTCGGGTCTGCCGCAAGAAACATTCTCGGTCTGCGGACATCCATAGCCTTTAAGTCTTCGTATGAGTCGGGGTCGCGCAGTGTTATGCAGTCGACATTCTTGTCTATAACGTTCCCTGCAAGCCGTCTGTTTTTCTTTTTCGTTACGGGGCCTATTCCGCAACCGTACATCATAACCTTGCACCTCGAAATCTTTGCAAGCCACAATGTAAACAGATAGAAATAGAGCGAGCGCGACGAGGTTGAGTCCTGAATGAGACTTCCTCCTCCGTTTATGTAGAGATATGATTTTCTCATCTGCGAAATCACCTTAAACAGGTTGAAGGTGTGCACAGAGCGTACTCTGTAACGCAACTTTGTCTGAAGCGGATTTTTTGACATAACGCAAATCTCCGCATTTTCGGAAACTTCGTTTATTTCGCGTATAACAGCTTTTAAGATGGCATCATCCCCGGCGTTGCCTCTGCCGTAAGAGCCGCAAAGAAGAACTCTCCTTCTCTCTGCCGTCTGCTCTTTTTTGAGTATTGCCGTCTCATAAATCGCAACTTGGGTTTTAACCATATTCTCAAACGAATATCTGACTTTTGCCTTTTTGAGAAGTCTCTCCGCCATACCGCGCCTTAACTTCTCATCCTCATAAAGAAGCTTTATATGGCGCGCAAGGGCATCTGAGTCTCCGATATCAAACAGAAGTCCGTCTATACCGTCGTTTATGATTTCGGGCATAGCACCAACCTTTGTTGAGATCATCGTGCATTTTGAACGTATAGACTCAAGCACGCTGTACGGAAAGCCTTCGCTCAAAGAAGAAACGATGCTTATATCAACCGCGTTGAGAAAGGAATCCATATCCTTTATCCAGCCTGCGAATATAACGCGGTCTTCAATTCCGTTCTTTTTCACAAGCTCCCGCAAATTCTCTGCCTCGTCGCCGTCACCGCCGAGGACAAGATATAAATTTTCACATTCCCTGCACACTTTTGCAACCGCACTTATTGCACACCCGATATCTTTTACGGGATCAAAGCGCGCCGCAATTCCGCACACAACCGGGTTTTCACACTCTATTCCGAGCTTTTTGAGATATTCTTTTCTTTCTTCTTTCGGTTCGGGATCGGTAAATTCAATGCCGTTGTTCAGAACATAGAGCTTATACGGGTCAAAGCCGCGCTCCGTAAGGAGATCCAGAAACGCATTTGTTACCCCGATATAACCGTCAAAGAATCTGAGCGCAACCGTGTTCAGAACTCCGAAGGTAAGCCGTTTTATAAGGCTTCCCATATAGTCGATTCTGTAGTCACTGTGGACAGTTGTGATAACAGGCACATTTATCGTTTTTTTTATAAATGAGGTTATTACATTAGCCTTCGAACCGTGACAATGCACTACATCAAATTTTCCGCTTATGATAAGCTTTTTGAGGTCAGAAAAGTCCTTTAGCGGATTTCTGTTGTTTATCACAACGGTGTTGATTCCAAGTGCTCTTGCATCGGCAGCAAATTCGCCCTCACGAAAGCTTACAAGAACCGCATCATGCTCTTTGGAAAGCTCTGAAACAAGGGACAAAACGTGGGTTTTTGCGCCTCCGACGTCACCGCCGCTTATGATGTGAATTATCTTCATAGCTACTCCTGTATTTGTAAATTTTTCCGAAAAACTATTGTTATATTTTTACTCTTATTATATAATATAACAGACGATAGGTCAAGCAATACAATAACGAAAGGAACTTAAATACCATGAAACTCATAAACGAAAAAGGAAAGCTCTTCGGCATTATCAATGTCATTGATCTTGTCATCCTTCTCTGCATCGTTCTTGTTGCAGTTGCACTTGTCTACAAGCTCGCAGCTCCCGCTGCCGCCGACGTTATCGCACCGAAATCCGATATGATAGTTACCATGCGCGTCCGCGGTGCTATGGACTACCTCGATGTCGAGGCAAAAAAAGAACTTGTTCCCGGCACACGTCTCGTTGCCGGCAGCGACTATATCGCGGATGCCGAGGTTATCGCGGTTGAAAGCGTTCCGTATCTCGCAGCGGTTACCGCCGCTGACGGCACAGTTATTACAGCTGAAGACCCGCAAAAAACCGACCTCATAATTACGGTCCGCGCAAAGCAGAACAAGAACGATCCAATTCTCAAAATCGGAACTCAGGAAATCCGCATCGGTCGTGGCTTCATCTTCAAGAGCCAGACCGTTGAAGTAAATGCTATTATTGAAACGGTGGAATTTGATGGATAAGATTATCAGAAATTGCGCAATTGCCCGTCTGATATCTGTCTTCTCGAAAGCTTTTCCGGAAAGCTTGCCCGGAAAGATTGTGAAGTTTTTTGCGAAGCATTATAAAACCTCAATCACTCGCCGTGTGTTCGTTGCGTTCTTTGGAAAAACTCCGAAAATTGTTTATTCAAAGCTTTATAAAACACTTCTCGGATTCAACAAAAAGCTCCGCAATATCGGCATCGCGGTCACTCCCGCAATTGAGGGAAGCTTCATATTCGGATTATGCAAAAAGCTTTGTTTTGGAAGCTTTGTCATCGGGCTGTTTAAAAAGCTTGGGCTGCGGCGTCTTCTCATAGCTTTATTTGCGCTTTATCTCCCGCTTGACGTCTTTATACGCGATGTTTTAAAAATCGGTTTTATTTCGGCAATATGGGACGAAGCATTTATGCTTTTCTGCATAGGCTTCATCATTTGCAGAATTATGTTCTCAAAAGAAGCGATTAAGCCGCGCATAACACCTGTTGATATGCCACTTCTGCTCTTTATGTGCATAGGCATTCTCCTCGTTGCGGTAGTCTCCCCGAAGATGGGCCCCGCTATCGACGGTTACCGTGCAGTATGCCAGTTTATGCTCTGGTTCTTCGTTCTTGTGCGACTCGTTGAAGATGACAAAGATTTCAAAGCCTTCTTCTTTACATTAAGCGCACTCGGAACGGCTATCGCGCTCCACGGAATCTATCAGTATATCACAAAGGCTCCGATGCCGGAGGCGTGGGTTGCCCAGGCTGAAGCAGGCGTTCGCACACGCGTCTACTCCATCATCGGAAGTCCGAACATAATGGGCGCATTTATGGTTATGACAGCTCCGATGCTTGCGGCGCTCGCGTATTACGTAAAACCACTTTGGGCAAAGTGTCTGCTCTGGAGCGCAACAGGCGTTCTTTGTCTTGCAACTCTTTTTACGTTCTCGCGAGGTGCGTGGTTCGGGCTTACGATTGCGGTTTTTGTCTTTGCGCTCCTTGTTGACAGAAAGCTTCTTTTAATTGCAGGAGCCGCAATCCTTGCCGTTATATTCTGCGTTCCCGAAATATCAAACCGCATCATGTTTCTCTTTACCGCCGATTTTGCAAAAGCAAACTCCACGGGCGGTCGCGGAGAGCGTTGGCACCTCGGTCTTGCGCTCTGGCGACAGAACCGCATATTCGGTTTCGGTCTCGGTCGGTATGGCGGCGCGATAGCGATGCAGAACAAGGAAATAGACGACCTCCTGTATTACTATATGGATAACTACTACCTCAAAACGCTCACGGAAATGGGGCTTTTGGGACTCATATCCTACATCTGGCTGCTTCTTAGAAATCTTCTCTGGTCGCTTCGCAGCGTCTTTAAAACTCAGAAGAGCAAGATGTCGCTTCTCTCGTGCGGAATCATCTCCGGTCAGATAGGCGTTCTCGCACATTCCTACTTTGAAAATATTTTTGAAGTGCCTTATATGAACGCTTACTTCTGGGGACTCTCGGCAATCGTTATGTATCTTGCATACACACGCCGACGCAGGAATGACAACGTTACCTACGAGTAAAGATTAAGACTGTTGCAAATTGATTTTTCAAATCAAAATGCAACAGTCTCTTTTATATCTTATTGATATACGTTACTTGCTCAAATTCTGCTCATATGACATGATCATCTTCTTAACCATCTGACCGCCGATAGAGCCTGCCTGACGTGAAGTAAGATCACCGTTGTAGCCCTGCTTGAGGTTAACACCTACTTCAGATGCAGCCTCCATCTTGAACTTATCAAGAGCTTCCTGTGCATTCGGAACGATTGCCATTTCAAATTCACCTCCTCGAAATTTGACTTCAATAGTATTTTGCTCGGTTTAAAATTTTATATAAGTTGAAATTTCTGTATGGCAAAAACTGTCCGAAATTATTATCTTCTTGTTTTTCTTCATTTTTTGAAAAATATTTTTTAAAAACGCTTGACAAAAAGCATTATAATCCGTATAATTAAATAGTTCGATTTCGGGTTGTGGCTCAGCTTGGTAGAGCGCTGCGTTCGGGACGCAGAGGCCGCAGGTTCGAATCCTGTCAACCCGACCAAAACCCTCAGATTTTTCTGAGGGTTTGTTTTTAACATCTGCCACCGGGTAGAGAATGCAAGAAGCATTCACCATGCATATCGTTAGGTCTTTGAAGATATGTATCGTGAATGCTTTTTAAACTTTTCGGAGGACCGTATGAATTTCTTAAAAAACTTCAAACAGCTGAATAAATTTGAACTGTGGCTCTGGATATCTTCCGTTGTCGTAGTAACTCTTTCATTCCTGCTTACACCTGACAAAGATCTCCTTTCGCTGTCTGCTTCTCTCATCGGCGTTACAGCCCTGATATTCATTGCCAAAGGATTCGTTCTCGGTCAGGTTCTCACTGTTATTTTTTCCATCTTTTACGGCATTATATCCTTTTATTTTTCATATTACGGCGAAATGATAACATACCTCTTTATGTCTGCTCCCATGGCCATTTCTGCAACAATTCAGTGGTATAAGCATCCATATGAGAAAACGATGGAGGTTGAAGTAAGTAAAGTCTCAGGAAAACAACTTGCTATCGTTGCAATCCTTTCTCTTATTGTTACCTTTATATTTTACTTTATCCTTAAGTGGCTCAATACCGCAAATCTTATTTTAAGTACGGTGTCTATCGCAACAAGCTTTTTTGCCGCAAGTCTCACATATCTGCGGAGTCCGTATTATGCGCTTGCATATTCGGCAAACGACATTGTTCTCATTGTTTTGTGGATACTCGCAAGTATTGCAGACATTTCCTATATCCCAATGATTTTCTGTTTTGTTATGTTCCTGTTCAACGATCTTTACGGATACATTAACTGGAAAAGAATGATGAAAAAACAAAATGCATAAAAAAAGAGCCTTATATAAAATAAGACTCTTTTTCAAATCCGATGATGAGACCTCCGAGCTCTGCATAAAATCCGCAAAGCCCCTTCATCGGATACACTTCAATTTTTGCTTTTTCATACTTCTTAAGAATATGCTTTTTTAAATCTTCTGCGTCTTCTTCATTGAGACAATGAGTTATTTTGACCTCACCGCCGCGATATCCCTCTCTTTCCATATTTTCAAAGACACAGGAGATTATCGCCTTCTGCCCTCTGCATTTATCGACCATCTCAATAACGCCCTTTTCGCTCGCCTTACCAAGCAGGCGGATGCCTAAAATCCCTGCCGTCTTTGCTACAAGCCTGCTCACCCTTCCGTTGTTTGCAAGATTGTTCATCGACTTTAAAAGAAAAAACAGCGCAGTTGTTTTAAGGTGGTCTTCAAGGTCCGCGCAGATTTCATCAAAGCTCATGCCATCGCGCTTAAGCAACACCGCACGCTCCATCGCAAGCTTCATTTCGGGACCTGTTGAGAGAGAATCGAGAACGTATACCTTGCGGTCGGGGTATTTGTCCTCATAAAACTTTTTAGCTATAAGTGCAGAATTATGGCACGCGGAAAGTGCACTCGTCATCGTCACACACAGAATTTCCTCTGCATCTCCGAATGCCGCGAGAAAGTCCTGCGGACTCGGGCACGCCGTTGACGACCGTTTTCTGTAGCTTGCCATAAACTCGACCATCTCTCTGATATCGAGTGTTTCATCGTCAACAAACTCTCGCTCTTCTGTTATTATCTTAAGCGGAACAATCGAAAAATCCGCGTCGCAAAGCTCCAATATATCCGATGATGAATCTGCGACTATCTTAAACCTCTTCATATTTTCCTCCTTGGGTGTTATATGCTATATTATATTTTACCCAATTTTACTTCTCAACCTACTCCCTGATTTTCGTGCTATATCCCCGAAAGAATGAAAATAGAAAGACTCCACGCCCTCTCTACCGTCGGTAGAGAGGGCGTGGAGTTATATTTCATCGTTCTACTTGTAAAAAATATCGCAAAGTTCTTTCGGCAGCGGTGCCGATATATCTATCTCGCCTTGTGCAAACGGAAGCTCCATATGAAGCCTGTGTGAATGAAGCGCACATCTTCCCGAAAGAGACGGATGCTCTTTGCCGTAGAGGAAATCCCCCAAAAGCGGATGCCCGAGGTGCGCCATATGAACGCGGATCTGATGCGTGCGCCCTGTAAGCGGCAAAACCTTTACGAGACTTTTTCCACCTTTTTCCTCAAGCACCTCATACAGAGTTTTTGCATAGTCGCCGTCTTGCCTGACCTCGCGTTCAATCACTGAACCGTCGCGACGTCCTATCGGAGCTTCAACCTCGCCCGACTTTTTATCGAATATCCCTTCAACAACCGCAAGATACTCCCGATAAAAACTGCCGCTGTGCAAAAGCCTTGACGCAAAGGTGTGGGTATATGCATTTTTTGCAACCGCCATAACGCCGGAAACACCACGATCGAGCCTGTTTATCGGACGAAAAACGAAGCTCTCACCCTGACTCTTATAGTACCACATAACGATGTTGCCGAGAGATGTTGAAAAGTGTCCGTGAGACGGATGCACGGCAATATCGGAAGGCTTGTTGACTATGAGGACATCCTCGTTTTCATAAAGAATATCAAGCTCACCCTCGGTTGCGACAACACCGTCGGATGCTCTTTCTTCCGCCTCGAGGATAACTTCAATCTTATCGCCCTCGTGCGCTATGTCAATCGTATAAACACTCCTGCCGTTTAAAAGAAGTCCGTTTTCAATTTTCTTTATACGGTTTAAAAGCTTTGTTGCTATCTGAAAGCGCCTTTTGAGAATTTCGCCTATCTGCTTTCCGTCTTCACTCGCGTCAACCGTGTGAAAGAGCTTACGAAGCATTGAAGCGGCTCCCTTCACATCTTATAAACGCACCCTCCGGAGCTTTTTTCGGAAGCTTTACCCTCACTCTGATTTTTGCCTGACGTGCCGATTCGATTTCTTCATTTCCATCAACGGTTATCATTTTATCAAAAGTGACTTTATACGGCTGTTCTTTCGGCTGCATAAGCTCATACTCTGTGTTTATGCTGAATTTGTTTTTCTGCTCAAGGATGGCATTTCCGTCGTCATCACACTCAACAACAGATGCAACAACATCGTAAGTGCGGACATATTCAGACGTGTCTACGCATTGGATTCTCTCCTCACCGAAATAGAAGCCCGTGCAGTAAACCCTGTGGCTGACTTTGTTTACCTCATCAAGCCAGAAGCCGTCTCTCTGCCACGTTTCGGGATTTTTGACATACTCGTCAACAGCAAGGCGGTATGCATTCGTAATCGCCGCCGCATAGTATGACGACTTCACTCTGCCCTCTATCTTGAAGCTGTCGATTCCTGCCGCCATAAGCTCGGGAATGTAAGACACCATATTCATATCCTTTGAATTGAATATGTGTGTGCCGTGTTCATCCTCAACTACCGGAAAATATTCGCCCGGACGCTTCTGCTCAACGAGATGATACGTCCAACGGCACGGTTGAGCGCAGTTTCCGCGATTTGACGACCTTCCTGCAAGATAATCCGATATCATACATCTGCCGGAATATGCCATACACATAGCCCCGTGAACGAATGTTTCAATTTCAAGATTTTTGTTTTTCTTTTCGATTATTTCGCAGATTTCAGAAAGACTTGTTTCACGCGCAAGGCAAATTCTGTTTGCACCGAGCTCATACCATGCATTTGCCGCCTCGGAATTTAAAACGCTAGCCTGCGTGCTTATATGTATCTCGGCGTGCGGTGCATGCTTTTGCGCAGCTCTCATACAGCCGAGGTCTGCAACGATGACGCCGTCAACCCCCGCATCGTCAAGCATCTCAAGATATGCAGGAAGGAGCACCATATCGTGATTCCGCATAAGCGTATTGCACGTTACATAAACCTTCGCACCACTCTGATGCGCAAGCTTTACACCCTCGCGAATTTCTTCTTCCGTAAAATTCTGCGAGGCAGTTCTCATGCCGAACATCTCGCCTGCGAGATAGACGGCATCTGCTCCGTACAAAATTGCGGATTTTAACTTTTCCATATCCCCTGCCGGGGAAAGTATTTCAGGTTTTTTCATGTTCATAATCACGGATTAATCTTCGGAGTTTTCAAATGCTCTTCATAAGTCTTTGAAAACTTGTGAGTACCGTCCTCCTGCAATGCAAAGAATAAATAATCTGTGTTGTTCGGATAGAGCGTTGCCTCTATTGCGTCAAGACCGGGGTTTGCTATCGGTCCGGGCGGCAAGCCCTTGTATCTGTAGGTATTGTACTTATTGTCAATCTTCGTATCCGCAATGCTCAAGACCTTCTTGCGCTCACCGAGAACATACTGAACGGTTGCACAGGATTCAAGATACGGATACGACTTATCCTTGAGGCGGTTGTGGAATACGGACGAGATATTTTCCCTGTCCTTTGCAGTTGCCTCGCGCTCAACGATTGAGGCAAGCGTGATAAGCTCGTGAGTTGTAAAACCGAGTTCTCTTGCTCTCTCTTCCATTTCACCCGTATATCTTATCGAGAAGTTATCAAGGAATTTCTTTATGACACGCTCGGGAAGATCGTTTTTGTAAAACTCATATGTGTCAGGGAACAGGTAACCTTCAAGGCGGTTGGTCTTGCCAAGCGGCAATCCGTCGAGAAAGTCGTAGTCAAAATCGGAATTTGCAATCGCATCAGAAAGCGCATCCGCATCGCAAACACCCTTATCCTCAAGCAATTTTACGATCTGGCTTGTTTCATAACCTTCGGGGATTGTAACCTTGACCGTGTTGAGAATTGCTTTCTTGCTCGTAAGACGGCGAAGCATTGCGCGATAGTCCATATTTGAGTTTAACTTATACTCTCCTGCAGGAAACTCCGCACCGCGTTTTGTGAAGAATGCAAAAACCTTAAAGAGCGTCTTGTGTTCAATAATGTCGTTCTTCTTGAGAATCTTTGCAACATCTCCGCGGCTTGCATCCTCAGGAATCTCTACAATTGCTTCATAATCAGGTCTCGCAAGGGCAAGAACTTCGTTTACGGAAGTTATTATCCAGGACGAAAGGAGCATTGAAATTCCGAGAACTACCGCTATGTAGATATACCCCATAGGGTTTTTCTTTTTTCTGCGTCTTTTTCTTTCCACAACAAATCCCTCATTTCTTTATGATTCTCTTTTCGGTAACTACCATATCAACCGCCCTGTCGTGTGCATCGCACGGAACGGTTTCGAAAACATTTTTCTCTCTGCAAAGCGCAATTACCTTTGCGTTCTCTGCTTTTTCAATAAAGCGGTCGTAATAGCCGGCACCGCGACCCAGGCGCGTGCAATCCTCCCCGAAGGCAAGTCCCGGTGCTATGATAAGCTCAAGCTCCGAAGGTTTTACCGTCGGCGCACTCTCCGGTGGTTCATATATACCGTACATACCGCGTATCAGCTCATCCTCTGAAAAAATCTGCTTTGCCTCCATAAGACCGTTTCCGCGACATATGGGAACACAAACTCTTTTTCCGCTCTCAAGCAGAAGTTTTATAATATCTTTCGTTTCAACTTCTTTTCCGAATGAGATATAGGTGAAAACAGTTTTGCATTTTAATATATCGAGCAATAAAAGATTTTGAAAAATCTTTTTATCGGTCGCAAATTTTTCACTTTCCGAAAGTGCGGCATCCTGCTCCTTTATGAGCTTTCGAAATTCTCCCTTATTCATAGCAGATCGCATCCGAAACCTTCTTTGCTACCTCTTCTCCGCGAAGTTTTGTAAGAATTTTAAACGCGAAGTCATATGCATCTCCTGCCGCGCGCCCCGTTATTATCTCGGCATCTTCGATGACCCCTGTATTTTCAACAAAGGTATCGGGCATCTCACCCGAGCACGACGGATAGCAAACACACTTTTTGCCGTCAAGTATACCAAGGCGGGAGAGAATCATCGGTGCGGCACAGATTGCGGAGATTCTGATTTTTCTCTCCGCCACCTTCATAATAAGCTCGCGCACATCTTCATTTTCCCACAGATTATCAACACCCGGTTGTCCGCCCGGGATTATGAGCATCTCCATATCGGAAAAATCAATTTCAGAAAGCGAAATATCGGTCTTTACCGATACACCGTGAGATGACTTTGCATACTCGCCCGATACTCCCACTGTGGAAACATTCACTCCACCTCTGCGAAGGATATCAACCGGTGCAAATGCCTCACACATTTCAAATCCGTTTTCAAGAAGTAAATAAACCATAACTTTTCCTCTTTCAGTTGTGCATAAGATTTATATAGCGCATCTTCTGTTTTTTGAGAATCGTCCGTGCCGCATCACTTACCGGTCTTATAACCGCAAGCTTTGTGCCGCTGCCCTTGGTTGTCAGGCTCATTCTGTCCGATATCTCACCGAGCACATTCTCTCTCTTTTCCGAGAAAAATTCGGTTACAAAAACATTGTCGCCCTCTTTGTAGTATGCACAGTAACCGCCGTCAAATACCATAAATCCGCCGCCGAGAAACTCATACTCATCCATAAGAAGCTTCCATGTTTTTTCGTCGCGCTTTGCATAAAGATAATCGGCAAGGCATTTTTCATAAATCGCGTTGATGTATGGAATGTCACCTTCATTTGCCTTTTTCAAAGGTGCTTTTTCTTTTTGCAAAACCTCACTCTTTGAAACCTCGCAAATTTCAGAAAAGCCGTATTTTTTATAAAACTCAAAAAGGCTCTCCCCCTGCGGGATAAGTACAAGCAAATCACAGTCTTTCGCTTCAGCCTCAAGCATTCTGCCGGCAATCCCTCTTCCGCGGAAGTCTTTTGTTGTGCCTACACCGTAGATATATTTTGCCGTCATCTCTCCAAACGGCGATGCGATGAGCCTTGGAAAAACGTGTATCATTGCCACGCATTTCCCTTCCACCTCGCAAACGCGGGCACACGGGAGCTTGAAAATATTTTCAAAAAAGAACTTTGCGTATTCCACATCCTTCGGAAAGCACTCTGTCCAGAGCTTCTTCATCGGTGAAATATCATATTGGGTTGCATATCTTATTTTCTCTTCCATACTGCATTATACTTTCTTATAAGTGTTTCGGGATAATACGAGAGCTTTGCACGACGCAACCCCTCTATCCCGAGATCATCCTCGCGGTTTAAATATTTAACGGTGTCTCTAACCTGCGTTGCAAAGCATTTGTTTATCATCTGATATGCACCGTCGAACATGTAATCCGCCTTTTCGACCATAACGCCAATAACGTCGCGGCACACCCGGTTTGCAAGGCAGTATGCAACAATCTCTCCGTCTATCCGAAGCACTCCGCCGAGAAGCGAAAACTCCTCAAAGTTCTCAAAAAGCCTCTCTATCGCACCTGATTCATACTCAAGAGTTTCTGCTCCGTTTTTGAACTTTGCCGACTCCGCCCACTTCTTCTGAAAGGTGAGGACTTCGTCTGTATCCTCCTTCACAAGCGGCAAATACGTATAGCGTCCTTCATACTTTTTCTCAAACTTATTTACGTGATTTCTCTTCTGGTGAAGCTTCTTTCCCGAAAGTGTTGAAAGAGCTTCAGAGCTGTAAATATAATCAAAGCTTTTTCGCCTTTCAGTAAAACTGATTTCATCTCCAAAAGCTTCTGCAAGGCGCCTTTTCATTTCGTCTGTAACGCTATGCAGCTTTACAGATTTTGAACCTCTTGCCTCTTCCGTTTCGTATATCTTATCCATCGCAGACCTCAAATCGTCTGCATACGGAAAAAGGTAAGAAGCAAAATCCTCACCGACGCTTCTGAAAAACACATCTCCGCCGTCGATGCAGATTTCACAGTTATAGAGGTCTTTCCACATATAGAGCGTTACAAAAGAGCTTTCGGTTGTGCCGAAAGCCGCTTCGTACATACGCGGTGAAGCTATTGGAAAATCCTCTTTTTTGAGAGGTCTGAAATTAAGCATTTGTCTTTCCTTCTGCAAGTATCTTTGTGATTTTGTCGAAAATTTCTTCGTGAACTTCTTCTCTTGTCTTTATTCTTTCATTATCCACACAGGATATTCTCTGCCAACCGTATCTCTCCGAGAGAGATACTGCGGAATTATAGCATTTTTTGAGATATTCCTTGTCGCGCTCGTGGATATCTTCTTTTTCATCGCGGTTTCGCATAAGCTTTTCTGCAGATGCGGGCGGCATATCGAGAAAGACAACCGCATCCGGAGCAGGCAAACCCAGAAGCTCATACTCAAAATGAAAGAGCCAGTCGCAGAACGTCTCGCGCTCACCCTCAGGGAGCTTGCTTGCCTGGTAAATTGCGTTTGATGTTGTGTATCTGTCAAGAATGACACAACCGCCGCCGAGGAGATAATCCTTCCATTCCTTTATGTATGACGCGACACGGTCAACCGCAAAAAAGCTCGATGCCGCGTATGGGTTTATACTGCTTACGTTCTCACCAAGCTCTCCTCCGAGATACATCCTGACAAGAGCTGATGACTCGCTGTCGTATCGCGGAAATCCGATTTTTCGAAAATCAACGCCTTCACGCTTAAGCCTTTCTGCAAGAAGCTCGAGCTGGGTTGATTTTCCCGAGCAGTCTGTACCCTCAATGGTAATCAGCTTACCCAACATTTGAATTACCTCTTTCTTATGCTGTCGAAAATAACAGCGAACATATACTTCGGAAGTGCGAGCATTCGTTTGAATCTGCGCGGTTCTTTAATGAGACGGTATAACCACTCAAGGCCGAGCTTTATCCATATCTCGGGCGCGCGTTTTACTGTCCCCGCATAGGAATCAAGCGCACCGCCAAGACAAAGTGTAAGACGCACGTTCTCAAGCGATTCCTGATACTTTGCCGCCCAGAGCTCCTGCTTCGGCGCACCAAGGCAGACAAAAAGGATTTTCGCGCCGCTTCGGTTAATTTCGTCAACAACCTCTTCGCTGTCTTCAAAATAACCGTCGCGCAAGCCGACAAAGTTTAAATTTATATACTTTTCAGACATACGTGCCGCCGCAAGCTCAGCAACACCCGGCTTTGCGCCAAGGAAAAACACGGGAATCTTTTCGTCTGATGCAAACTTCAAGACCTCTTCACCGAGTTCAACCCCCGCTACCTTCTGCTTTACGGGTGTGCCGTAAATCTTCGACGCGAGAACAACTCCAACACCGTCTGCAACAACGATATCTGCAGCGTTGATGGTTTGTCCAAGTCGGTCGTCATTTGCGGCAAGATATGCAATTTCTGCATTCGGAGTAACAACGATATGGTTTTTTTCTTCTTCCATGAGTTCTCTTGCAAGCGTTGCCGCCTCTGAAAGAGTAACATTATCATAAGCAGTTTTATAAATAGATATTTTTTCGTACATTCAATTTCCCCTTTTCTTTATAGGAAATAATTTTCTACATTATATAATACCACATTTTTTCTCAAATGAAAAGAAAAAAAGAAGAAAACCGGAAGGTTTTCTTCTTTTTTGCGTTTGTTATTTCTTAAGTGCGATTCCCTGCTTTTCAAGGTCTCGGATGATTGCATCTGCAACGTCCATAACCTCTTCACGCGTAAGTGTTTTTTCCTTATGAGAGAATACGATTCTTACGGTTATTGACTTTCCGTTTTCGTCAGAGTATGTATCTGCAACGCGAACACCCTTGATAAGCGGACAGTTCTGATCGGATATTACATCTGAAATCTGTGAGAACTTATCACAGACAAATGAAAGGTCGATTTCGATTTCAGGATACTTTGACGGCTCCTCATAAGAAATGCTTGCATTTTCAAGCTTTGCAAAGCTCTCTACGTCGATTTCAGCAAATACGATGTTTGCTTTCTTGTCAATCTTTTTTGAAACCTGTGCATTTACGATGCCGATTTCGCCGAGCTTTACATCGCCGCAGTAGATTGCATTTAAGTTCTTCGGATGCTTGTACGAGCTCTTTTCGTCAAGCTTTTTGAAGGTAAGCGGAAGATGCTTTATCTCATCAGTAATAACCGCGAGCATATCACGAAGCTCGATATAGAGCTTTTCCATATCCTTGGTCTTTGAGAAGAGAGTTATCGCAAGCATCTTCTTCTCATCACAGAGGTTGTCGGACTTAAGTCCGTTAACCGTTCTTCCGATTTCAAACACACCGAAATCAGGTGCATATGCCGTGTTGTACTTAACCTGGCAAAGCTGTGTCGGAACGATAGAACGGCGGAGAGTTTTGATGTTCGGGTTTGTTGCGTTTACAAGCTCAACATTCTCCTCAATTTCGATTCCGAGATCCTTGTATTCATCGTAATACTGCCAGAGATATGAGTGAAGCTCGTGGAGAGAAAATCGCTTTACGAGAAGGTCCTTGATTCTGTCTTCGTCCGTCTTTTCAACCTCCGGGCGAACCGGATAAAGCGGAGCGCGTGCTGTATTTATCTCGAAGTTGTCATAACCGTAAATTCGTGTTATTTCTTCGATGATGTCAGCCTTTATCGTAACGTCCTTTGTTGCACGCCATGACGGAACATCTACCGTGAATGAATCGCCGTCGTTCTTAACTCCGAAACCGAGAGAAGAAAGCGTTTTTACGATCTGCTCGTTTGAAATTTCGATACCGGTATAACGGTTTACGAAGTTTTTATCAAATGAAAGAGAGATATCGTCATACTTCTTCTTATACTCATCGGTAAGCGCGCTTGTAACAACTGCGCCGCTGTCAATATCGCAAAGGAGCTTGACAAAGCGAGCGATTGCCGGAACCGTCATCTCGGGATCAAGGCTCTTTTCATAGCGCATTGAAGCATCTGTTCTATGTGCAAGACGAACAGTCGACTTGCGGATAGATGCCGCATCGAATGTGGCTGATTCGAGAGTGAGTGAAGTTGTGTCATCAACAATCTCTGAATCAAGACCGCCCATAATACCTGCGATTGCAACAGGTGTGTCGCCATTGCAGATCATAAGTGTATTCTCGTCAATATCGCGCTCGATGTTGTCGAGTGTCGTGAACTTAAACGCCGTATCAAATCTCTTTATGCGGAGCTTATCCACCTTTCTTGAATCGAACGCGTGCATCGGCTGTCCCATTTCAAGCATAAGGTAGTTTGTGAGGTCTGCAAGGAGATTTATTCCGCGCATTCCGCAGTAGAAAAGTCGGATTTGCATATTCTGCGGACTTACGTGCTTTGTGATGTTTTCAAAACGGATGCAGGAGTATCTGCGGCAAAGCTCGTCCTCAATCCTGAGATCAAGCTTCTCAAGACTTTCATATTTTGAAAGGTCTGCAACCTCAAGCGGACGGAGCTCTCTGCCTGCGATTGCGGCAAACTCACGTGCGATGCCGTAGTGTCCCCAGAGGTCGGGGCGGTTTGTGAGCGACTTGTTGTCTACCTCAAAGATAATATCGTCGATAGCGTAAAGTTCTTTGATGTCCGTGCCGTTTGCGACATCCTCGCAGATATCCATAATTCCCGCGTGAGAATCGCCGATACCAAGCTCGTTTTCAGAGCAGCACATACCAAAAGATGTATATCCTGCAAGCTTTCGCGGAGAAATTTCGATTTCACCGAGCTTTGCGCCAACCTTTGCAAAAGCAGTTTTCATTCCGACGCGGACGTTCGGTGCGCCGCATACTACGTCTGTGAGCTCACCGTTACCTGCGTCTACCTTGAGAAGGTGAAGCTTCTTTGATTCGGGATGGTCTTCAACTGACATAATTTCTGCAACAACAACTCCCGAAAGGTCGCTTCCCTTAAAGAAAATTTCGTTTTCAACCTCCGCAGTAGAAAGGGAGAATTTTTTGATAAGCTCAAGCTTGTCAAGTCCGGACAAATCAACAAAGTCCGAAATCCAGTTCATTGATAAAAACATATTCTTAATTCTCCTTTCTTACTTATCGTCGGTAAACTGGGATAGGCTCTTTAAGCTTCCCGAGTTGAGATCACGAATATCGCGAACACCGTACTTCATCATTGCAAGGCGTGTAAGACCGAGACCGAAGGCAAAGCCTGTGTACTCTTCGGGGTCGATTCCGCCTGCCTTTAAAACTTCCGGATGAATCATTCCGCACGGACAAAGCTCAAGCCAGCCGCTGTGCTTACATGACGGACATCCCTCACCGCCACAGATGAGGCAGGAAATGTCAAGTTCAAATCCCGGCACAAGGAACGGGAAGAATCCCGGACGGAGACGGACCTTGATTTCCTTCTGAAAAACTTCAGAAAGCATCGTCTTCATAAAGAAGATGAGGTTTGAAATCGAAATATCCTTATCAACCATAACGCCTTCCATCTGGAAGAAGGTGTTTTCGTGGCACGCATCGGTTGCCTCGTTTCTGAAGCAACGTCCCGGGAAGATTGCACGGATGGGCTTGCCCTCATTTATGAGAGCATCCTTATATTTCTTATAGATAGCATTCTGCGCCGCAGATGTCTGTGTTTTGAGAAGCTGGCCGTTTTCAAGATAGTATGTATCCTGCATATCGCGGGCCGGATGGTCCTTCGGGATGTTGAGAGATTCAAAGCACTCATAGTCTGTAACTATTTCGCTGTAATCCTCGAGAGTGAATCCCATTGTTCTGAAGATGTCTTCACATCTGCGCTGAACAAGAGTAATCGGATGATATGAACCGCGAGAGAGCTCGGGCGGAGTTGAGATATCAAACTCCGGCATGAGGTTATTTTCTCTCTCGATTTCTTCAAGGTGAAGCTTCTCTCTCTTCTCCGAAATCTTTTCTGCAACCTCTTCTTTCAAGACGTTGACAGCCTGACCAAAGGTCTTTTTCTCTTCAGGTGACAAGTTCTTCATATCCTTGAGAAGATCCGTAACAAGTCCCTTTTTGCCGAGATATTTAACTCTGATCTCTTCAAGAGCATCCATTGATGAGCAGGCTGAAATCTCTGCCAAAAACGACGCCTTGAGTTCATTTGTTTTTTCTGACATAATCATTTTCCTTTCTTTTAGAAAATTAAAAAAAGCTCGCCCCGATTAATCGGGACGAGCGATAATCTACCCGCGGTACCACCCAAATTCAGAAATAAATTCTGCACTTTGTGAGCGCAATTTCGTGTGCGCCGTCACCCTGCTTATACCTTTTTGGCTTTCGCAGAAGACTCCAATGCTGAAATTCACCAAACCGACCCGTAGCGAAAACTCACAGCCTTTGATTTTCGCTCTCTTATACAGGCTTACGGTGGCTACTTACACACCTTCATAGTCTAATGATAATTTTACTTTAATTTCTGCAAAAAGTCAAGAGATTTCCCCGATTTTTGCATTAATCTACTATAACAAGCGGTTTAATCAGGTCGCTCGGCTTTTCTTTCATAAGCATAAGTGCCTTTTCGACGTTTTCAAAGCCGCGGAAGACGTGTGTAACGAGTTTTTCAGGATGTAGCCTTCCCGCCATCACAAGACTTGCAAGTCGTTCTGCACGTGCGCGACCTCCCGGCATAAGCCCTCCTCTTATCTGCTTGTGCCCCATTCCGCACCCCCATTCAATGCGCGGAATTTTGATAGAATCGCCCTCACCGAGATAGTTTACATTTCCTATTATGCCACCGGGTTTGAGCATCCTGACGGCATCGATGAACGTATCGTTGTTTCCGCCTGCAACAACAACCTTGTCGACACCTTTTCCATCTGTAAGCTCAAGTATTCTGTCAGCAATATTTCCATCTTTATAGTTTACTATTTCCGTTGCACCAAAGTCGCGCGCAAGTGCAACACAGTTTTCTCTCGAGCCGACGGCATAAATATTTGCAGCACCCCGGATTGCTGATGCCGCGACCGACATAAGACCTACCGGACCGATTCCGATAACCGCAACATTATCGCCGTATTCAATGTCGCAAAGCTCTGCCCCGTGAACACCGGTCGGCACCATATCACTTATCATACACGCCGCCGCAATATCCATTCCGTCAGGCATATGTGCAAGGTTTGCATCCGCCTCGTTTATGTGGAAATATTCCGCGAATACACCGTCTTTGAAGTTAGAAAACTTCCACCCCGAAAGCATACCGCCCGAGTGCATCGAAAATCCTCCCTGCGCCGCAACATCTCCCCAGTTCGGCGTTATTGCGGTTATTAAAACTCTGTCGCCGACTTTAAAATCGCGGACGAGGTTTCCGATTTCAACCACCTCGCCCACCGCCTCGTGTCCGAGAATCATATCGCGCCGCTCACCGAGTGCGCCCTCCCATACGGTATGGATATCCGACGTGCACGGAGCAAGCGCAAGAGGACGGCAGATTGCATCAAGCGGACCACACACCGGTCTTTCCTTCTCTACCCATCCTGTCTCTCCGATTTTTCGCATTGCGTAACCCTTCACAAAAAAACTCCTTCCGGCATTGTGTTTATTACACATTTTTTGCCGAAAGGAGCTCTTTTATACATATTTATCCGAGTTTGTACTTCAAGCTGTACTCTTCATATTTTGTTTTAAATCTTTCGTCATTATCCCTGAACGCTCTTATCGCTTCATGGAGATTGAACGATTCATCTGCCATATCAATTACACAGCCTGCAATATTTGAGCAGTGATCCGACGTTCTACCTATATTTGTAAGAATATCTGACCAGACAAAGCCTGCATCTATTGAACATTCGCCTTGCTGTAGTCTTATGATATGGCGAGATCTCAAGATTTCCTTAATGTCGTCTATAACCTGCTCTACCGGCTCTATTGCATATGCCGAATCAATATTGTTTTCAACGAATGCTGCACGAGTAAGCCCCAAAATCTCGTCTGCCGCATTGAAAATTACGCCTAGTTCAGACATCGCTGCATCCGTGAATGCCATCGACTTTGAGCGAAGCTCCTCTGCAGATTTGAGAAGATTTACTCCATGGTCAGAAATTCGCTCAAAATCACCTATCATCTTAAGAAGCTTTGCAGCTTCTGCACTGTCGCGTTTTGAAAGGTTCTGTGCGCTGAGCTTTACGAGGAATGTTCCGAGAAGGTCCTCATAACGGTCTGTTATTTCTTCGTTTTCATAAACCTTATCTGAAAGCTCTTTTGTATACACACTAAATGATTCTATACCTCTGCGAAGAGTTTCTGCCGCAGAATCAAACATCTCAACCGCAAGAGCGTGGCACTGCTCAAGCGCAATTGCCGGCGCAAGAAGAAGGCGCTCGTCAATCTCAACCTTTTTCTCTTCTCCCTTTGCATCAGGAATGAGCCTTACTGCGATTTTCTCAAGAAGTCCCGACATCGGGAAGAGAATTGCTGTACATACAACATTAAAAAGCGAGTGGGCAACAGCGATTCCTGCAAGCGATGCGCCCTTATCAAGCAGTGGTATTTCCACAAAAGCTTTTGCAATCGCAAACACCGTAAGGCAAATAACTGTTCCTAAGATATTGAACGCAAGGTGCACAAGTGCTGCGCGTTTTGCATTTCTGTTTGCGCCAAAAGACGACAGAATTGCCGTTATACACGTTCCGATATTCTGACCCATGATAATCGGAATCGCAGCACCGTAGCTGACCTTACCTGTAACAGCAAGTGCCTGCAAGATACCGACAGATGCGGAGCTTGACTGAATAACTGCTGTAAGAATTGCACCGGCTGCAACGCCTAAAATCGGGTTCTTGAACATAATGAAGAGTTCGGCAAATGCCGGAACATCTTTTAATCCCTTAACCGCACCTGACATTGCATCCATACCAAACATAAGCGTTGCAAAACCGAGGAAAATCATACCTATATCTTTTTTTCTTTTATCTTTTACGAACATATAAAAGATTATGCCGACAAGTGCAAGAACCGGTGTAAATGATGTCGGTTTGAGGAGCGACAAAATGATATTATCGCTTTCGATTCCTCCGAGAGAGAGAATCCAGGCTGTAACCGTTGTTCCGATATTTGCTCCCATTATAACGCCGATTGCCTGGCGCAACGTCATAAGAGATGAGTTTACAAAGCCAACTACCATAACGGTTGTTGCAGACGAACTTTGAATCACTGCTGTAACGCAAAGTCCTGTCAGAAGTCCTGCAAGCTTGTTTTTCGTAAGTCTTCCAAGGACTGTTCGCAAGCTGTTTCCTGCGCTTTTCTCAAGGGCTTGTCCCATAATATCCATACCAAACAAAAAGAGACACAATCCACCAATGAGAGATAATACGTCAAAAATGTCCATTAATTTTTCCTTTCTTTTCTTCTATACATCATACAATTTTATTATATCTCAAATTTTCTAATTAAGTCAATATAATAAGCAGACTGTTTTTTAACAAACAATCTGCTTATTTTTATAATTTTTTTATGTAATTTACCATATCCGCATACGTTCCACTCGGGCAAGTTATTCCCTCGTCCTTGCGATTTATTAGATAGTCTGTAACAAGATATCCGGATATTCCGAGTGAAGATGTCGGAACAATATCTTCTCCTACATCGTTTCCTATCATGAGGCATTTTGAAGGATCAAGTGAAAAACGCTCAAGTATATCTTTATAATATTCGGTACTCGGCTTGCAGAAACGCGAATTTGAGTATTGCGTTATCCAGTCAAAATCCTCACCTGATATGCCTGTCCACGAAAGCCTCATCTCCGTCGCAACTCCCGGAAACATCGGCTGTGATGCAAGAATAACATACTTTGCCTTTTCTCTTGCTGCGCGCACCGCCTCTTTCGCAAGGGGATTTGCCGTTGCAAAGGAAGAAAGCATCATAAATTCATTTCTGTAAAACTCGTCAAATTTCGGGATATCTCCCGAGCAGTCTCTTCCCATCGTAAGTGAAAACGCCTTCCAGAACGCATCAAAATTCGTTTGTGCGCCATCATTTTTCATCATCGCACCAACTCCTGCCCACAGACTTTTTACAAGAGCTTCGGAATCATCATATCCCCACTTACTCGCCGTTTTTGCAAGAAGTCCGAGGTAACCTTTTACAAACTCGTCCGTATCCATAGGAAGAAGCGTTCCGTCAAGGTCAAATAAAATTGCATCAAACATATTTTTCTCTCCTATTCTTTTGCATATTCTAAAAGCTCACAAAGAGCATCTCTGTCCGTAAAGTCTCCGTCCGCATCGCACAGTTTTACGAGAAGTTTTTCCATCTCCGTCGGATTTTCTTTTTCAGACATAATTTTCTTTAGCATCTTAAGTGCCGCACGGTGAGGAACAGAAAGCTCTGACAGAACCATTCTGCCGAGGAAATTGTAGACTCTGATTCTCTCAAGCATATGCTCTTTGAAATTCTTTTTTATGACGTATGTATCATAATACTCTCTGCAGTCAAGGGGTGTTATACCTGTTGTATAAACTATAAGTTTCTTGTCAGAAAGCTTATCAAAATTCTTTGTTATAAGGGTTACTCCCGCTATAACCTCGGCATAGAGACCGCCGCCATAGATGATGGTGTCATATTGTGTTAAGTCGTTTACCTTGACACTCTTAACTTCGGCAATATCACAAGACAGAGCCTCCGATATCCACTCTGCATATTTCTTTGTTGAGCCGTATTTGCTCTTATAGATTACTATCGCGTTCATATAATTTTACCTTTCAATTTCAGGAAGCTGTGATATCGCACTCATAAATTCATCGAGACTTGTTGCTTTTTTCACAGCCTTTGATATTTTCTTTTCATCGGGAAAGTTTCTTATCGCATACACCCATACTTCTTTTAATTTATGAAGCGTAAAGACTTCTGATCCGAGCACAGAAAGATACCTCTCCGAAAGCTTTTTTGTAAACTCCGAAAGCTCTTTTGTTTTAAGCGATTCTCCTCCGCGTATTTCACGGCAGATAGCAGGGTTTGCTATTGCGCCGCGGCCAATCATAACAGATGAGATATTGGGGAATTTCTGTGTAACCTCCAAAAAATCCGAAACGCACCTTATATCGCCGTTGTATCCGAGAGGATTTTCTGATACATCATATGCATAAGAAAACGCTTTGATGTCGGGAGTTCCGTTATATAACTGCTCACGCGTGCGCGGGTGAACGGTAAGCTCTGATATCGGGTACTTGTTATAAACCTCCATAAGCCTTGAAAACTCATCGGGAGAATAATATCCGATTCGCGTTTTTACCGATATTTTCATATCGCTTTCTTTAAATATTTTCGAGAAAAACTCATCCATTGCATCAGGCTCTTTCAGAAAGCCCGAACCTCTGCCCTTTCGCACAACGGTTGATGCAGGGCATCCGATATTAACATTAACCTCATTATATCCAAAAGGTTTTATCTTTTCGCAGAACTTCAAAAACGAATCTGCATTTGCCGTAAGCACCTGAACAACAAGCGGTGTATCGCCATTCTTCTCGGGGAGAATATCACGAAAGCCCTTTTTGCTCACCTTTTCGTTGTCGCTCGGATTTATAAAAGGCGCAAAATATGAGTCAACTCCACCAAACATTTCTCTGTGTGTATTTCTGTATGTATATGTTGTTATGCCCTCAAGCGGAGCAAGATAGAGCTTCATACCGTCTTATACCTTCTCACGTTTCTTCGTTTTGATAGATGCAGCGTATGCGCTGTTACAGAGACCGAGGATTGCAGAAAGAACGAAAAGTGTTTCGATTCCGAGAACTTTCCATATCCATCCGCCGCAGAGCGCGATGAATATGGTTATAACGTGATTTATCGAAACTCCCGTTGAAATCGTTGCTTTCACCTCTTCGTCATTGTCGGAAATTTCTTTTACATAGAGGTTTGATGCCATTGAGGCAAGCGAGATTACCGCATCGAGCACATAATTTATGCAACACACAACAAATGCGATCTCCTTCGTAGGGAAAATATGATGTGCAAATCCGTAGAAGAAGCAGACTATAACAAGAATCAACGTATCTGCAACCATAACGACCTTGTATCCGAGCTTATCTATAATCTTTCCGATAAGCGGAGAAAGAAGGAAACACGCGACAGATGAAACCGCAAACAAAAGGCTTATGGTTGCCGCTTTCGCGCCGTAAAACAGGATGAGAACGTACGGACCGAAGGTTAAGAAAACCTGTTTTCTCGCGCCGTAGAACATCTCAAGCATGTAGTATTTTTTGTATTTCTTATGGAAATAAAAACGGCGCTTATTTTTGTCGGTTTCACTTTTTCCGTCAATTTTAAAGTTAAACGCTACACTTACAAGAGCGAGTGATGCCGCAAGAATGAAAAACTCCGTATACGGCTGATTCTTTGCAAGAATCGAAAATGCAAGCACAACAACAATATATCCTATGAGCGTTCCTATCTGGTTTACGGATGTCTGCGCACCGAGAGCCGCGCCGCCTCTGCCCTCGCGGGCATATTTTAAAGAAAGCGTACTTTTCATTCCTATCTGGATGTGCTCACCGATTGAGTATGTACAGATTGCAAGCGTTGTCAAGACCTTTGTCGGCGGAAGAACGGAATGCATAACAAGACCGACAAGCATCACTATTGCGCCCACTTTAAAAAGGCTCTCTGCAGAAAGCATATAGAAGCAGGCAAGAATAAAAATGAGCAGTATTCCCGGAAGCTCGCGGAAAAATTCCGTAACTCCGCGTCCTGCCTCTTCTATCCCTACTATCTCTGCAAGGAAGTTGTCGAGCATTCCCTTATAGAGACCGTATGAAATGCCTGTTATCAAAACAGAAATGAGAAAGAACTTAAAGCTCGTTCCCTCTTTGAAAACACCTTTTATCTTAAATAATGAATTCATATTTTATCCCCACACTTTTTAAAGTTTATATCCTGTTCCCACATACTGCGCGATGTGCTTTCCGCAGTCGTCCGTTATGTCGACGTTATATACACACGTTGTCTTTCCGTCTTTGATGCATTTTGCACGTGCATAAAGCATCTTACCTTTTGTGTTTGATAAAAAATTTATCGAAACATTCTGAACAACAGTTGTCTTGTGCATATTGTTTGCGGCCACGGCAAATGCAAAGTCTGCAAGAGTAAATATCGCTCCGCCCATAACACCGCCTGCGGCATTTTTGTGGCCGTCGGTGATTTCCATACTGCAGACACATCCGGCGTCAAACAATTCGTTGATGACTATTCCGCTTCTTTTTGCGAAGGTGTCCCCTTCAAAAAAGAGCCTTGCCTCATCGATATTTTTAAATTCGCCCATTGAAACTTTCCTTTCAAAAAAGACTATGCTTTAGTTTGTGCAAAAAGCCGTTACATAAACGGTTCTTTTGTTTCTCGATGGAGCTCAATTTCATCTGCAACGGATGCAGACTTTCGCATCTTTATGAGATACAGAACGGTCTCTGCAATATCCTCAGGAAGAAGCATTCCCTCGCCCGTAAGGTCAGGGCGCGAGATTTTGACCATGTCCGTAAACACAGCACCCGGACTTATAACGTGCACGCGAACATTTTTTTCGTAATATTCCTTGCTCAAAGATTTTGAAAATCCTAAAAGCGCGTGCTTTGATGCGGCATACGCACTCTGCAGGGCATAGCCCTTGTGCGCTGTTACGGATGCTATGTTGATTATCGTTCCGCAAGAAGATTTCAAAAGATGCGGAAGTGCCGTTTTGCACATAAGAAACGGTGCACGCGCGTTTGTGTTCATAATCGCATCAAACTCTTCCATCGAAATATCCTCAAATGCCTTTGACTGCGCAACGCCTGCATTATTTATCAGAAAATCTATGCCGCCGTAGACAGATACGGTTTTGTCTATCACACTTTTTATGTAATCATCATTGCAGATATCCCCGGGGATTATCAGACACTCTCTGCCGTTTGCAAGCTTTTTAAGCTTCTCTTCATTTCTCCCCATCAGGACAAGTCGGAAACCGAGAGAAAACAGCACCTCACAAATTGCCGAGCCGATTCCTCCCGCCGCACCTGTTATAATACACACCTTATTTTTCATAGAAATCACACTCTCCTTACGCTATCCGCGACACAACTTCACCGCGCATTCAACGTGTTTGGTTCTCGGGAACATATCGACAGGTTGAATGGTTTTTACGGCGTATCCCTTTTCAACTATTAGTTTTAAGTCGCGCGCAAGGGTTGCCGCGTCGCACGAAACATATACAAGCGTTTTGGGAGACATCTCACCTATTGCTTCTATAACGTCAGGTGAGAGCCCTTTTCTCGGCGGATCAACAACTATCGCATCGGGGTGCTCTCCGCGCTTTGAAAGCATCAATGCCGCCTCACCTGCATCTGCACAGAAGAACTCTGTGTTTGAAAGTCCGTTTCTTTTTGCATTTTTCTTTGCGTTTTCTATCGCCTGCGGAACGACCTCAACACCTATAACCGCGTTCATCCTCTTTGCAAGCGCAAGTGTTATTGTTCCTATTCCGCAATAGAGGTCAAGTGCTGATTTTGCACCGTCTTCCGTTGCGAAATTCACCGCTATGTCATAGAGTTTTTCCGTCTGGTCGTGATTCACCTGATAAAATGATGCAGGAGATATGCGGAATTCGTTTCCGCAGAGCGTGTCAGAAAGCTCGCGCTCACCGCATAAGTTTATGTACTTCTCGCCTAAAATCACATTTGTATTCTTTGAGTTTATATTGAGCTCAACACCGCAGACTGACGGATACTCCCGCTTTAAAATTTCACAAAGCTTGTCCGTGTGGTCGGGTTTTCTTGTGACAACGAGGCAGACGTGTGCGCCGCCTTTTCCGTTTCTTACGTAAATATGGCGCAATATTCCTTTTCCTGTCTTCTCATCGTAGTGTGAAACATTATACTCACTCTGCCAAAGGTGCACAGCACGTCTTATTTCATCCGCAATTTCGTTCTGAATAAGGCAGGCATCAGACGGCACGATGTCGTGACTTCGAGGTCTGTAAAATCCGCTTTTTGCACCTTCTCCCACAGGAAACTGCGCCTTGTTGCGATAGCGGAAAATGCTTGGCGCTCCGATTATCGGAGAAACGGGCACAGAAAGACCTGCTATGCGCTCAATTGCGGCACGGACTCTTCCCTCTTTTATGGAAAGCTCCTCATCATACGTCATATGCCACATAGTACATCCACCGCATTTTGGATAGTATTGACACTCACTCTCAACGCGCGCGGATGACTCTTTAATAACACGAATAAGCTTTGCATAAGCAAAGCTTTTTTCAACTTTCAGTATTTTGATTTCGCACTCCTCACCCTTTAAGGCGAGCGGAACGAAAACTGCCATTCCGTCAATCCTTGCGACGCCGGCACCTTCGGAGGTGTAGTCGCAAATCCTGACGGTGAAAACATCGCCCTTTATCATTTGTTACCTCTTTTCACAATAAAAAGAACAGATACCGGAAGTGAGAGAAAAATAATCACCGGCACTATCGGGTATGAAACAAACGTCTCCCATATTGATATGAGAACATCTTTTGAAAGAAAGACGCAAAGACCAAGTATCGCAGAAAAAATCGCCGAAACGAGCACCGCACCTGCAGAAATGTCCTTTATGCTTCCTATCTTCTCGTCATACTCCTCCGAAATCCTGTCGCACACGCGCTCAATTGCAGAATTTATAAGCTCTGCAGTAAATACACACGCAAAGCAGATGAGAAACTTCAGAAAATTTGAAATTCCGACTTTTCCGACAACTGAAAAAATCAGAACGTACACCATCATACAAATATGTACTCTGAAATTCTTCTCATTCTTCAAAACCGTATATATCCCCGAAAATGCGTCTTTAAAGCCTTTTAAAAAGCTTTTTCTCTCTTTTAACGGATGCATAATCTACCTCTGCACGCCCATACTTTCAAGTATTTCTTCCTGTCTTGAAAAATGGCGTTTTTCATCTTCTTCTGAAAGCTCGTGGTCATATCCCAAAAGGTGCAGAATCCCGTGCACCGTGAGGAACGAAACCTCGCGAAGCTCGCTGTGGCCGTATTCCTTTGCCTGTGCCTTTGCGCGCTCTGCAGAAATTATGATATCGCCGAGCATGACGGTTCCAGTTTCCTCGTCAATTTCAAGCGGTGAAACCTCTATCTTCTCACCCGGCACAAGCTCGAGCATCGGAAATGACAAAACATCTGTTGCGCGGTCAATTCCGCGGTGTTCAAGATTAAGCTCCCTTATGTTTTCATCGTCGGTAATTATCGCGCAGACATCAAATGCCTGCTCTACCTTTTCTGCTTCAAGAGTTTTTATGATAGCGTCGCGTATGGCAGATTCAAATGCGCCGTCTTCTGTTTCGTTTACTATTGTTATTCTGTGTTCAATCATTTTGAAAAACCTGTCTTTCCCTGCTGTTTTTTCTTTTCGCGCTCACGGTCGCGCTTATCGTATGCATTTATTATCCTCTGGACAAGTGCATGGCGGACAACGTCTTTTGACGAGAGCATACACTGTGCAACATCCTCTATTCCCTCAAGCACGCGCATCGCATCGCGAAGTCCCGAACTTTTGCCGTCGGGAAGGTCTATCTGTGTGATATCGCCCGTTATGACTGCCTTTGAGTTGAATCCGAGTCGTGTCAAAAACATCTTCATCTGCTCGGGAGTTGTGTTTTGCGCCTCGTCAAGAATTATGAAAGAATCATCAAGCGTTCTTCCTCGCATATACGCAAGCGGCGCAACCTCAATCGTTCCGCGCTCCATATATCGTTGGAATGCCTCGGGACCTATCATATCGTAAAGTCCGTCATAAAGCGGACGGAGGTACGGGTCCACCTTGCTCTGCAGATCGCCCGGTAAAAAACCGAGCTTTTCGCCGGCTTCTATCGCCGGGCGCGTAAGGATTATGCGATTTACCTTCTTCTCACGAAAGGCATTTACTGCCATTGCAACAGCGAGGTAAGTTTTACCCGTGCCGGCAGGACCTACGCCGAGGGTAATCGTATTCTTCGCGATTGCGTTTACGTATTCCTTCTGACCTATCGTCTTCGGTTTTATCGGCTTTCCTTTTGTCGTTATGCAAATAATGTCGCGCGCAAGCTCGGCTATCTGCGACTCTTTATTTTCCTCGACAAGACCGATGACGTATCGGATATTCTGCTCATTTATAGCCTCTCCGCGAGAGGAAAGAATGAGAAGGCTCTCTATAACTCTGACCGCACGGTCAGCGCGCTCTTCCTCACCCATAATCTTAAGCTCTGTGTTGCGGTTTAATACGGTAACCGCAAGCTCGCGTTCTAAAATTGCAATATTTTCGTCAAACGAGCCGAAGATATCGGTCATCTGTTCAAGCCTTTCAACGTTTACGGTTCTCTCTACCATCTTATCATTCCTTTAATATTTTTCTCTCAATTCCTATCTTTTCGACACACTCCGCAAAAAGCTCTGCATATGCAAAGTTGCCATCCGAGGAGGTTTTAAGCTCCGAATTTACAACTTCGCAGTCTTTTCTTTCCGAAAGCTTTTGCAAAAGCTCCGATCCCATAAGCTCGTATGCATCCTCATCGCGAATTTCAGTCTGTAAAATTTCATACTCGCGATACGTTGCCGTTTCAAGCGACAATGGAAAAGAGATTCGCTCTGAAAGTGTGAGATTACTTCTTCTTATTATTTTATCACACTTTGTATATGAAATTCTACTGTTTGGATATAATTTTATTCGCTTTCCGAATAAAATTATTGTGCGGCACTTCTTTTCTCTTCCCGTATATACTTTTTCACTTTGTTTTTTCGGTATCCTGCACGAAAGACGTATATAAGTTTTTGCAAGAATGTCAGCATCGGCATGCGTTATAACCGTTGTCCCCGCACGCCCCGTCATATATCCTCCTGCCAAAAGCTGTCCTTTTGTTACAACATCGCCCTTTAAAACATGTGGTGTTCCAGTTTTTACTGTTATACTGTGGATAATCCCGTCTTTATCGGCGATTATATCGCACGGAGTATCCTGAGGAAGAATCTCGGGTGCTTCCTTTCGCGGTTTTGTGAGAACACGTGCCTTTGCACCGCTGAAGTTTATGTACACATACGAAAGCTCCGGCATCTCTATGAGAATATTGTTACGAACATCCTCGAGGTTTAAGGAATTTGTCCGCATACCTACCCTTAACCCTTCGTCATATAACGCCTCCATAAGCTTTTTCTCATCAAGTCCATCAAAGCCATCAACCTCTATTGACCAGACAAATCCGGTAAAAACCCACGCAACAAGACAAAAAAGCGCACATCCTCCCAAAAGAAATGTTCTTTTCTTTACCTTTTTCGTCATAAAAGGCAATCCGCTTTTTGATACTATATGTATGCGGCACATCGACTTCCGCACAATCGGCGCAATTTTCAGAAACTCCGACGGCGACATATCAATCACAAAAAGATCTATATCGCGCATTTCCATATTACGAAACTTTATTCCGTTTCGCGCGCACAGGTTCAAAAAGCGTTCGGGGTATGCACCTTTTACTTCAAACGTAACCGTTCCCGAAAAGAAGTTCATTATTTTCAGCATTATTCTGCACCTCTGCCGAGGAACTCTACTTTTTCGATTGTTCCGACTATGCGTATTTCTTCGCTGTTCATTGCGGCGACCGAAAGTCTCTGCCCCGAAACCAACACTCTTCCCTCTCCCGAATTTATCTCTATCTCATCTTCGCCGAGTGATATTATCCCCTTGTGATTTTCAAAAAAGACTGCACGACTTCCCTCTATTTCAGTATGCAGAAGTCCGCCCTTCACGTCTGCCGGCACATTGAATATATCTGACGCTTTTACGATAAATTTTTCTTTTTTCACATATCTTCCTCCTTCCATAATAAATTGTATTAGCGACAGTCGTTTTCTATGTTGAAATTATAAATCAAATAACCCTTTAAGGAGGAGATTTCCTTGCGCGAATTTCTCAACGTGTCAAACCTTTTTCTCTTTTTGTTCTTTACCGTCCTGTATTCTTATCAGATCGTATATGTTTTTGTTTCGCTGTTTGGCAAGAAAACCGCATTTTGCAGTGACAAGCTTCACAAATACGCTGTTTTAATAGCGGCACGAAACGAGCAGGCTGTAATTTCCAATCTTATTGAGAGCATAAAAAAGCAGAATTACCCAAAGGAGCTTTATGACATTTACGTTATAGCAGACAACTGCACAGACGATACTGCAGAGTGTGCAAAACGTGCCGGCGCGGAAGTTTTTGAACGAAATGACCTGTCACATATCGGCAAGGGCTTTGCCCTGAATTTCGGTTTCAAAAATCTCGTTAAGCTCGGAAACTTTTCAGACTATGACGGATTCTTCGTGTTCGACGCCGATAATCTTCTCGACAAAAACTACATCTCCGAAATGAACCGCGCCTTTGCCTCCGGCTATCGCATAGTTACAAGCTACCGCAACTCAAAAAACTATGACACAAACTGGATTTCGGCAGGGTCATCTCTCTGGTTTTTGCGCGAGGCAAGGTTTATAAACAACTCGCGGATGATTCTCGGTCTCAGTTGTGCAGTCTCCGGCACGGGTTTTCTCGTTTCCCGCGAGATTATAGAACAAAACCACGGCTGGAAATATTATCTTCTTACCGAGGATATCGAATTTTCGATAGACAGCGTAATTCGCGATGAAAAAATCGGGTATGCCCAAAATGCCATGCTTTATGACGAACAGCCCATAACCTTCCGGCAGTCATGGAATCAGCGCATTCGTTGGGCAAAGGGCTTTTTTCAGGTTTTTTCCGTCTACGGCAAACGCCTCTTTTTCTCAATATTCAAAAACAAAAGTTTTTCTTCCTACGATATGCTGATGACGATTGTTCCTGCAATGCTCTTTACCGTAATCGGTGCGGTTTTAAACTTTACGATACTTATAATCTCGCTGTTTAATCTCCCCTTAATGCAGAACATCGCAAAAGCTTCTGCGACGGCATTTTTCATGACACTTTTCAATTTTTATTCTGTTCTTTTATTCTTCGCCGCAATCACAACCGCTACGGAGTGGAAAAACATCAATGCAAAGCTCTCAAAAAAAATTCTTTATGTCTTCACGTTTCCGCTTTTTATCTTTACCTACATTCCGATTTCAATTTGCGCGCTCTTTAAAAAAATAGAATGGAAACCGATAACCCACACCATCGCAAAAAATATCGAGGAATTTCAGAAGTAAAAAAATCGCAAGGCAAAATTGCCTTGCGATTTTTTTAGTTGTTATCTTCGGTTGTCTCTTCTGTGTTCTCTTCAACCAGTACTTCGTTTACTTCCTCTTTTTTATCCTTTTCGGGAACCTGTTCTCCGAAAAGCGCATAGAAGTCTTCGGCTTCCATAGTTTCATTTTCAAGAAGGAATTTTGCTATCTCGTGGAGCTTATCCATATTCTCATTCAGGATATTTTCACAGCGCTTGTATGCAGTTTCTACAACCGCCTTGATTTCCTCGTCGATTATGCCTGCAATTTCTTCTGAATATGCGCGCTTTGATGCAAAGTCGCGACCGAGGAAAACCTCTTCATTTTCAGATGCATAGCTTATCGGACCGAGGCGGTCGCTCATACCGTACTTTGTTATCATATCACGTGCGATAGCAGTTGCGCGCTGAATATCGTTTGATGCGCCCGTTGAAATGTCGTCAAGTACGAGCTTTTCTGCAACGCGTCCGCCGAGGAGTGATACGATATCTTCGTTCATCGCGGTTTTTGACTTTGTGTATACATCCTCACGCGGAAGCGAGATTGTATAACCGTTTGCCATTCCGCGAGGAATGATTGAAATGTGATGAACGGGGTCTTGAGTTTTTAGGAACTTCATCGCAAGAGCATGACCTGCCTCGTGGTAAGCAACAAGCTTGTTTTCGCTCTCACTTCTGACTCTGCTCTTCTTTGCAGGACCTGCAATAATCTTGAGCATTGACTTTTCAATATCATCCTGGCAGAGAGACTTTTCTCCTCTTCTTGCAGCAAGGAGTGCTGCCTCGTTAAGAAGATTTTCAAGATCTGCCGGAGTAAATCCACTTGTAGATTTTGCGACTGTCTTGAGACTGACGTCCGCCGCAATCTTTTTTGAGCGAGCGTGAATTTCAAGAACCTTTTCGCGGTCTGCCATATCGGGAAGACCGACATAAACCTGACGGTCAAATCTGCCCGGACGCATGAGAGCCGGATCGAGAATGTCGGGGCGGTTTGTAGCCGCGATGATGATAACGCCTTCGTTGTTTCCGAAACCGTCCATCTCGACAAGGAGCTGGTTGAGGGTCTGCTCTCTTTCGTCGTGTCCGCCGCCGTATCCTGCGCCGCGGTGACGACCGACCGCATCAATTTCGTCTATAAAGATAATCGCAGGAGCCACTTTCTTTGCCTGCTCGAAAAGGTCGCGCACACGCGATGCACCGACGCCTACGTAAAGCTCAACAAAGTCCGAACCCGATATGGAGAGAAACGGAACTCCCGCCTCACCTGCAACTGCCTTTGCGATGTATGTTTTACCTGTTCCCGGAGGGCCGACAAGCAACACACCTTTCGGGATTCTTGCGCCGATCTCCGTAAACTTTTTCGGATCCTTAAGAAAATCTACGATTTCAGAAAGCTCAAGCTTTTCTTCCTCTGCACCTGCAACGTCAGCGAAAGTAACCTTCTTCTTTTCGTCGCTTCCGAGCTTTGTGCGTGCCTTACCGAAGCGCATAGTCTTTGCAGCACCGCCATCTGCCTTGTTGAACATAAAGAACCACATAGCAGCGATAACGAGCATTACAAGCACATACGGAAGAATAACCATCCACCACGGCGTTCCTGCCTCGGGTATTCTGTCGTCATCCGTGATTATGCCGACCGATCTCTGGTATTTGATAAGCTCGGCACAATCAGTCCTGAAATCCGCTCTTATCTGCGGGTCCGATAGGTCAAAAGTTATGATATCCTGTCCCTGAACCGGACGGCGAAGCTGCATTGTCAGTATCCCGCCATCTATGATGTACTTCTCTACATTTTGTGCCTCAAACTGACGCACGACCGTCGCATATGTTATCTTCTCCTCGCCGTTTCCCTCAAACAGAAGGCTTGCCGCGGAGACAAGAATGACGATTATGAGCAAAAAGAGAAGTATGTCTCTTGTGTTGCTTTTTTTCAATTGATGTCACATCCTTTAAGTATATTTATTTTTCGTAAACCTCGCGTTTGAGTATTCCTATATACGGAAGGTTTCTGTACTTTTCATCGTAATCAAGACCGTATCCGACAACGAATTCGTTTTCGATGTCATAGCCGATGTAGTCAGCTTTTACCTCAACAATGCGCCTTTCAGGTTTGTTTAAAAGCACGCACAGCTTTATCGACGAAGCCCCTCTTTTTGAAAGCTCGGGAATGAGATTTGAGAGTGTAACTCCCGAATCAAGAATATCCTCAACAACGATTACATGGCGTCCTGTTATGTCTGCTGAAAGGTCCTTTTTTATAACGAGCTTTCCTGTTGTTTCTGCTCCCACACCGTAGCTTGATACCTGCATAAAATCAACCTCGCACGGAAAATCAAGCTCGCGCATAAGATCTGACGTAAATATCAAAGAGCCTTTCAATATACATAATATAAGCGGGTTCTTATCGCTATATTCACTCTTTATCTGATTTGCCAGAACTTTTACCTTTTCGGCAATTTCTTCTTTCGTAAAAAGAATTCTTTCAATATCGTTTCTCAAAATCCCCACACCTTATTTTTCTGTTATTTTTATAATATATCCGTCCGCGCCGTCTTTTTTTGCAAACTCGTTTTCGCCAAAACCGAAAACAGCAAACACCTTTTCTGAATCCGCGATGACGGGTATAAAATCTCGCGTTTTCTGAGGAACCTTCTCATCAACAAAAAGCTTTTTCAGGCTTTTTTTCTTCCGTCCCGGAAGTCTGATTTCATCCCCGCCCCTGCGCGATCTCACTACAAGACTGCCTTCTATTTTATCACAAGGAATAAAAAAAGTATTTAATAAACTATGAATTTTTTCCCTTGATGTACATTTTTTTACATCTATTTTATATGTACCCCACAAGTTTTCGCCTTCACAAAGGCTGACAGGCAAATCTGCTTCACAGTTGCAAACCCGCTCAAACACAAGGTTTTCATACTCACGTCGTGCGACAAGCCCGCGCGGAAGCTCGACTCTTGCAGATGGCGACTCACCTTTTATGACAGCTTCTATCGCGCATATATGACGATAAGAAAGTGTGTAGTCTTCATCACCGGAAGCGGCGCCTGCATAAAGCTCGCACACATTATGGATAAGTGCAGGCTCCGAAAGCAGTCCTGCCCTTGAGCACGAATTTTTTCCTGTTCGGATTTTCTCCGCATGAAGCTTTGCCGCATGCGAAATAAATGCCGACTGCGCTTTTAGGATACGTGATGTATGAAGCGCATTTTCAACGGCGGATGGATTCACCTCACAAAGCGGCTTTACCACCGTATGACGTATTTTGTTTCGGGTGTATTCCGTTTCGTTGTTCGTCTCGTCAATACAAAAGCTTATATTTTTTGCCTTCGCGTATTCTTCAATCTCTTTCCGACTACATTCAAGAAGCGGTCGGATGATGCTTTCGCGGACATACGGAATACCGCAGAGCCCCGAAATACCGCTTCCGCGGGAGAGATTGAACAATATTGTTTCAAGATTGTCGTTTGCATTGTGTGCCGTTGCAACGACATCCGCGCCGGTCAGAATCCTCGCTCTTTCAAGAAACGCATATCTTTCGTTTCTCGCGCAAAGCTCTATCGATTCACAGCGCTCCTCCGCGAGCTTTTTTATGTCAATTCTTTCAGATATGAGCTCTATACCGTATGCATCGCATTTTTTCTTCACAAACGCCGCATCTGCATCTGCAGCCTCACCGCGCAACATATGATTGAGATGCGCAGCACATACCGACACATTAAGTGTCTCCGAAAGAGAAACGAGCACGTCAAGCAACACGGACGAATCAACTCCGCCCGACAGCGCAACGAGAAGCTTTCTTGCATTTCCGAGATTTTCGCAAAGCGTTTTTAATACCTTACTGTGCATATGAATTATCCACCGACGTAAATTTCGTGTATTTGCCGTCCCAATGCAAATCAATATCGCCTATGCTTCCGTGTCTGTTCTTTTCGACAAGAAGCTTTACGTTCTCGGGTTTTTCCTTATCCTCCCTGTAAAGGATCAAAACCACGTCTGCATCCTGTTCGATTGAGCCTGACTCACGAAGGTCAGAAAGGCGCGGACGACGGCCCTGCTTGTCGCTGTCTCGCGAGAGCTGTGAAAGGCACAATACCGGAACATTTAAATCCTTTGCCATAATCTTGAGCGCGCGCGAAATTGCCGCAACTTCATTGACTCGGCTATCCGTACGCACTCCCGATGAAACAAGCTGCAGATAGTCGATTATGACAAGCCCGATTTCCTTTCCGAGACGACGGCATTTTGCCTTCATTTCATTTACCGTGATTCCCGTAGAATCGGCAAGGTAGATGTTTGTTTTTGAAAGTGTTTTTGACGCGTGTGCTATTGCCATCCATTCCTCATCGTTCAAAATACCCGTGCGGAGTTTTTTTGAATCGACAAGTGCCTCGCCTGAAATAAGACGGAGAGCAAGCTGCTCGTTTGACATTTCAAGTGAAAATACAACAACCGCCTTATCCGATGCCTTTGCCGCATTTGCACAGATATTGAGTGCAAAGCTTGTCTTACCGACACCTGTGTTCGCCGCAAGGATGATGAGGTCGGAATTATTAAGACCTGTAAGGAATGAATCTACGGTTGAAAAACCGGTGGGCGTTCCCGGAAGCTTTCCCGCATTCTTTGCAAGTGTTCCGAGGTGCGCGTATGTGCTTTCAAGAACTTCGTTTATTGAAGCCATACCCTTGCTCTTTTTTTCGTTTCTTATTTCGTAAATCTTCTGCTCTGCAAACTCGACAACATCTTCTGCCTCACCCTCTCCCGACACAACAGCATCGTGAATGTCAGCTGATGTTTTGTCGAGTGTGCGGAGAAGTGCCTTGTCGTGTACGATTTTTATGTACTGTGCAACGTTCGCAGATGTCGGCGTAATCTCCAGAAGCTTGAGAATGTATGCACGACCTCCGGCCGCATCAATATCTCCCCTTATGGTGAGCTTATCAATAACGGTCACGGGGTCTATCGTTTCGTTGAGCGTAAACATACTCTGAATTGCTTCGAAAATCGCCTTATTCTGGGAAACATAGAAATCGTCTGCACGAAGAAGCTCCATAACGACGGGCACGCACCCTGAATCGAGGAGCATTGAACCGAGCACCGACTGCTCCGCCTCTACGTTATGCGGCAGTCTTGCACCGATGAGTTCATCCATTTTACAACCCTCCAGAATTGAGAGAATTAAGCTTCCTTAACAGTTACAAAAAGTGTTCCGCTGACTTCGTTATAAAGCTTTACCTTTACCTCATATGATCCGAACTGCTTGATTGTCTCATTAAGGACAAGCTTGTGGCGGTCAATCTCTATCTTGTGCTGCTTCTTGAGTGCTTCTGAAATATCTGCCGCCGTAACCGATCCGAAAAGTCTGCCGCCGGAGCCTGCCTTTGCAAGAACTTCAACCTTCATAGTCTTAAGCTCCTCTGCAAGTGCACGTGCAGCTTCCTTTTCTCTTGCTATTCTTGCAAGGTTTGCCTCTTCGTGAAGCTTTGCCGCATTGAGATTGTCTGTTGTTGCTTCCTTTGCAAGATTCTTCGGAAAGAGGAAGTTTCTTGCATATCCGTCAGATACTGTGATTATCTGACCCTTTTTCCCCTGACCTTTAACGTCTGCATTCAAAATTACCTTCATTTTTATACCTCCGTATTAAGCTATAACATCGTCAATTGCTTTTTTGAGCACTTCTGATACTTCTTCCATGGTTTTTCCCTGAACCTGCGCGCCTGCAGTATCAAAATGTCCGCCGCCGCCAAGCTTTTCAAGGATTACCTGAACATTTATTTCGCCGAGTGAACGAGCCGAAATATTTATATCCTCCTGGTCGCGATACAGGACAAAAGATGCCTGAACGCCCGAAATCGTGAGAAGCTCATCTGCCGCCTGTGCGGATATTTTTCTGTCGCTTGCGCCGTTGTACTCAACAACAGCAACGCGATCACGATACATCCTTGCAAGCTTTACGATTTCCGCGCGCTTGACGTAGGTATCAATGTCGTCCTGCAAAATTCGCTTGAGCTCCGTTGTATCAGCACCTGCGCGCTTTAAGTAAGCCGCAGCCTCAAACGTTCTTACGCCCGTTTTCATACTGAATTTCTTTGTATCGACAACGATTCCGGAAAGCAGAGCCTCTGCCTCGCAGTTTAAGATATCGCGAGTTTCGACTATATACTGCAGAAGCTCAGTAACGAGCTCACACGTGCTCGATGCATACGGCTCGTGGAATGAAAGAACCGCACCGTCTATATAGTCTGTTCCTCTGCGGTGATGGTCAATAACCGCAACCTTGTTTGCAGACTCTAAAAGTGCCGGTGATTCAACAACACCGAGTCTGTTGGTATCTACCACAACGAGAAGTGTTTCGCTGTCGGCATCGAGGAGCGCGTCTTCTTCCGTTATAAAAGCTCCGTCGTAGATGTGGTCAGTCTTTATCTTTTTGATTAACGCATCTGCGCTGTTTTTCGGACCGACTACAATGGATGCGCGCTTTCCGATTTTTCTTGCGATACACGCAATACCAACGGCTGCGCCTATGCTGTCGTTATCGGCATTCTTGTGTCCCATAATCATAACTCCGGAGCTTGAGCCGATAAGACCCGAGAGCGCATTTGCCATAACACGCGACTTGACCTTCGTACGTTTTTCAAGCTCCTGCGATCTTCCTCCGAAGAAATCGAAGCTGAACTTATCGCGGATTACCGCCTGATCACCACCACGCGAGAGCGCCATATCTATTGCAAGACGCGCATTTTTATGGTTTTCCTTAAAGTTTTCTCCATCCTTGCCGATACCTATACTGAGCGTAACTTTAATTCCGTTTTTGCTTTCGATTTCGCGGACAGAATCTAAAATTGCAAATTTCTCTCCACAGTATTTTTCAAGATACCTCTGCTGGAAGATGTAAAGATATTTATCTCTTTCATACTTCATGAAGATTGCGTTTGACGGATGAGTCCACTCCGCAAGACGTTTGTCGACCTCCGCAATTATTCCCGAGCATTCGGCATCATTAAGTCCGTTCATAACTTCGGCGTAATTGTCTATCATAATAACCGAAACAACCTGACGTGATCTTTCAAACTCCTCTATACTTCTTGTATAATCCGAAACGTCAAGCCAGTAAAGCGTGAGAAGTGCCGAACTTTCCTCCGCATCAGGACGGAAAATGTTGCCGTAAACCCTGTAAGTATTTCCCGATATTCCTATTTCCTGCGGACTTTCCTTTTTGCCTTCGGAAACCCAGGTAAGGTCAAATTCGGGGATGAGCTCAAAGAGCTTTTCTTCAAATATATAGTCGCGCTTTCCGACCATATCGACAAATGTGGAGTTTCCCCAGACTATCTCACCGGAATCCCATTTGACAACAGCCATTGCCATGGGAAAATCTATCGTTGCATCGCGGTTTGCCTGATTCATTGCGACAACTGTTTTTTCGATGTTCTTCTTGAGTTTTGCCTCGCGTTTTTCGGCGTTTATAAAAAATGCCAGAAAGAGAATAATGCTTATTGCAAGCTCTGCGGAAGCAAGACTTATGTCAGAAACAAAAAACGAAATAACAGAAAAGACGAAAAGAGCAATAAAGCTGACTAAAAATCTCGGCTCTATCCATTTTCCAAACCGCTTTTTCATAAGCAAACTCCCTCCTTTTTCTAACAATAATAATTCATATTACAGTATAACACAAAAGGCTATCATTGTGCAACCGCATATTTTCTTTTATTCTGTATTTTTGGTATTTGACGTTTTTGTCAAAGAGTGGTAAAATTAGATTATGACTTCACTATGTAAGGAAGTGATATCGGATGTCAGATTTTTTCAGCAATATAAAAGCCTTCTTCAAACAGGTTGATACAAAACTGCTCGCCCTCTCCCTCTTTGCCTCTGCACTTGGTTTCATTCTAATAACAAGCGCAACGCGCAGTATGGGCAGCGGGAGCTTTATAAAGGTTCAGCTTATCGCAACTCTTCTCGGAATTATTCTGTTTCTTGCAATTTCCTGGCTTGACCTTGACTCTGTCGGTTCGCAATGGAAATATGTCTACATCGGAAACTTTGCACTCATTGCCCTTCTCATATTCTTTGGAACCGGAAGCAACGAAACCGGAAACCGCGCATGGATACGTTTCGGAAGCATAGGCATTCAGCCTGCGGAGCTTGGAAAAGTTCTCTTCATCATATATTTCGCAGGACATATAAGCTCCCTTGAAGACAGAATAGAATCGCCGTCATCGGTCATTATCCTTTCCGTTTTTGCACTCATACCTATAGGACTTTTACTTGTAGTGTCCTCCGACCTCGGCTCCGTTCTTGTTTATCTCATCATCTTTGTTGTGATGCTGTTTGCCGCAGGTGTAAAGTTGCGTTGGTTTGCAGGCGCATTCGCAGCTCTTGCCGCAATGTCGCCGCTTATCTGGAAGTTTGTTCTTCGACCTGACCAGAAAATGCGACTTCTCGTTGTTTTTAATCCGGAGCTTGATCCGCTCGGTAGAGGATACCACGCAATTCAGAGCAAAATAGCAATCGGTTCGGGTCGTTTCTTCGGACGCGGTTATGGTCTGGGAACGCAGACTCAACTCGGCTATCTTCCCGCAAAACAGACCGACTTTATCTTCTCTGTCGCAGGAGAGGAATTCGGCTTTATAGGATGTCTCATAGTTATTCTTATCATCTCGCTCATAGTCTTCAGATGCCTTTCGATAACGATGCGTTCATCCTCTTTCTCATCTTATCTCATCTGTTCGGGAGTTTCTGCACTGCTTATTGCACAGACGGTTGAAAACATCGGTATGTGCATCGGTCTTATGCCGGTTATCGGTCTGACACTTCCGCTATTCTCATACGGCGGTTCAAGTGTGCTCGCCGTTTATATGGCTCTCGGACTCATAAGCTCTGCGCGAATGCGCGCCCGCCCGTCACGACTTTCAAGATAAGGAGAATTCATATGCTTTCAAAATACAAGGTTGTTCTTTTTGATTCAGACAACACACTATACAATCACGATATCCACGAAAAAACTGCAATTTTTGAAGTGCTCAAGGCTTGCGGCATTCCAACGCTTGACGAATACCACATTCTTTTCAGGGATATAAATTCCGTCGTATGGCAGGAATTTGAACGCGGAGTAAAACACAAGAACGGTCACGTTGTTGAGCGATTTTCCCGTTTTTTAAGTGCAGCGGGAATTGATTTCTGCCCGTTTAAAATGAACGAGCTTTATATTGAGGCACTCTCAAATCAATGCTCACCGTTTCCTGAATCGCAGGAGGTTCTCTCCGTTCTTTCAAAAACCCACAAGCTCTACATAATCACTAACGGAACCGAAAGCATACAGGTCAGACGCTTTAACGCAAGTCCGCTCCGTCCGAATTTTTCCGGAATCTTTACCGCAGACGGAGTCGGCATCCAGAAGCCGTATGCAGAGTTTTTCGAGAGAGTTCTCAAAGATATCGGAAGCCCGAAGCACGAAGAAGTCATCGTCATCGGTGACTCTCTGACATCCGACATTCTCGGTGGAATAAACGCAGGTCTTGATACTTGCTGGTATAATCCGAATCACAACGAAAACACGCTCGGTGTGGACCCTGCATACGAAATTGAAAAATTAACGGAGCTTATTTCATAAGCTCCGTTTTTCTTTATTTTCACGTATTACTATCCCGGACAGAAGAATAACCGCTATGAGATTCGGCACTATCATAACTCCGTTGAACATATCCGACAGCGCCCACACGCTTTCCGTCCTCTGTGTTGCTCCGAATATTACGGAAAACGCAAAGATTGTGCGATATATCTTGCTGCACAACTCTTTTTCGCGGAAGATATATGCAATGCAAGTTTCTCCGTAGTATGACCATCCTAAAATTGTCGTAAACGCAAAAAGGATGGTTGATATCTCAACGACAAAGCCTCCCACTTTTCCTATATGCCCCGAAAAAGCCGCACTCACAAGACGCACACCCGTTTCGGTTTCCGGAATATTTTTTCCGCAAATTACTACGATGGCAGTTATCGTGCATATGACTATTGTTGTTATGAATACCTCAAATATTCCCCAGAGTCCCTGTTTGTCGGGGCTTTCTGCATTTGCTGCAGCGTGAACTATCGGAGACGTACCGAGCCCCGCTTCGTTTGAAAAAACACCTCTGGCAACGCCAAAACGCACGGAACGGCGCATCATTTCACCTCCGAGCGCACCGTATACGGCATTCGGTGAAAATGCCGATCTGATAATGAGGGAAAAGGCAGAAGGCACACTCTTTATGTTTAAAAATATTATTAAAACACCCGTTCCGATATAAAGGATTGCCATAATCGGAACAAGCTTCTCCGTAACTTTTGAAATCTTTTTTATTCCACCCGAAATCCCCAAAGCCGCCAAAACAAAAAGCGTTATTCCAACCGCCGTTTCCGATATCGGAAGTGCCTTTGTCATAACCTGACTTATCGAGTTTGCCTGATTCATTGACCCCATCCCGATGCAGGCTATTGCTCCGGAAAAAGCAAAAACATATGCAAGCCACGAAAAACCCTTTCCCAGTCCATTCTCTATATAATACATCGGTCCGCCAAAGAAGGAATCTCCCTTTCTTTTACGAAATTTGAGTGCCAGATATATCTCGGTATATTTTGTTGCCATTCCAAAGAAGGCAGAAACCCACATCCAGAAAACCGCACCCGCTCCGCCTGACGCGATTGCGGTTGCAACACCAACGATATTTCCGCTTCCTATTGTCGAGGCAAGTGCAGACGAAAGTGCCTGATACGGAGTTATGCCGGTATCTGTATCTTCCCTCTTTTTAAACATGGATGAGAGTGTGCAAAAAAGCCACTCTTTAACTCTTCTTACCTGCAAAAAGCCGAGTCTTATGCTCAGATAGATTCCGCAACCGATAAGCAGAATGAGCATCGGCTCTCCCCATAACGTTTCATTTATCGCATTTACAAGTCTGCTCATATTTACCACCGCCGGAAGTATTTTATGTAAAGGATCAAAAAACTATTACATATACATTTCAAATGAAGCTAAAGTCTTGCAAAAATACACATTTGACGTTATAATCATACACAGGAGGTGATCTTATGAAGCGGCTTGTCGCATTTTTTCTGATAGTCTGTTTATCCGTTTTGTTTTTTGCAATTCCGTCGTCTGCCGAGGGCGAAGTTTTTGTCGCTGCAGGAAACCTTGTTCTTCCGCTTACGGATGCTATGCCTTTCCGTTCAAACGGCGTATGGTACATAGATTATCAATGCTTCACCAAGGGAAACCTCAAAATCAATTCGTCCTACAATGCAGCTGAAGCAAGACTTGCCCTGTACACATGGGATGTTACGCTTATTTTTGACCTGAACACCTCAACGGCTTACACAATTCACGATAAGGTTGAATATAAAACATCGGCAGTAGCCTCAGGCGGCACGGTTTACATCCCCGCACAGTTCACCGCCCAGGTTCTCGGTCTTGAATATCACTATAACTCCGAGCTTCCGCTTATCAGAATTAAAAACGCATCGGATATTCCAAACAATATGTTTGCGTATATTGCAAAGAAAGAAATCCCTGGACTGCTCGAAAAGTATAAAGCTGAAAAGGCAACATCAAATCCGCAGACTCCGACAAAGGATCAGACTCCCGAGAAAGCAACCAACATAAGGCTCACCTTTAACATAACCAATGGCGAAAACTTATCAAAAATTATGTCAAATCTTTCGCGTTACGGCTTGCGTGCGACATTCTTTGTAAAAGGAGATGTCGTCGCAAATTACGGCAATGAACTTCGCCGTCTTGTAACTTCAGGGCACGCGCTCGGAATCTACGCTGAAACTCCGGAAGAGCTGACAGCCGCAAACAAAAAGCTCTTTGATGTTACGAAGACAAAAACACGTCTTGTTCGCTTTTCAGGAGGCTCTTCAAAGCTTTCAAAAGAAGAAGTTGAGAAGGTTATCGCATCGGGTTATCGCATCTGGGATTACAACATCATGCCCGACGAAGGGACTGCTTCGAGAATTTACTCCCAGGCGACATCAAAACTTAGCCCCGACTCCCGTTCACAAGTGCTCGCACTCTCCGATACAACGGCTTCGATGTCTGCACTTCCAAGAATTCTCAGCTATTTAAACTCAAATAACTACGGTTCATTTACTGTAAACATTCTCGACACCCCCGTAAATCAGATATCCGAAAGAAGATAAAAAAACTGCCAAAGCAATTACTTTGGCAGTTTCTCTTTTTAAATTTAATCTTCGCAATGGCAACCGCATTCGCAGTCATCATCACAATCGCAGTCGCAGATGTCATCTGCGTCAAACTCGAGGTCTTCTCCGCAGCCTGGGCATTGAATGCTTCCGAGCGCGAGAATGTCCTCATCAACCATTATTGAATCGCCGCATGTCGGGCAGACTACTTCGTAGTGAAAGTCATCGCAATCACAATCGTCGCCGCAATCGCAGTCGCAATCGTCATCGAATGCGCCTTCAAGCTCCAGAAGCTCTTCTGCAACTTCATCAAGCTCATCGCTGATGCTGTCAGCAACTGCTTCAAGGTCTGAAACCGATGCTGCGAGCTCGTCAATAACGTCAACCATAGCAAGAAGGAGTTTTCCTTCTTTTGTTTCGCCGTCTATCTCAAGACCGTCGCAAAGACCTCTGAGATATGCTGCTCTTTCAAGGATATCCATTAAGCTATACCTCCGGAAATCTTACTTTGCGCGTTCGAGATATTCGCCTGTTCTTGTGTCGATTTTAATCTTGTCGCCGATGTTGATGAAAAGCGGAACGCGAACTTCAGCACCCGTTGAAACAGTTGCCGGCTTTGTAACGTTAGTAGCTGTATCACCCTTGAGGCCCGGCTCTGTCTCTGTGATTTCGAGCTCAACAAAGTTGGGCGGCTCAACGCTGAATACGTTGCCCTTGAATGAGAGGAACTTAACTACCATATTTTCAGCAACAAACTTGAAGCTGTCAGGAAGCTTGTCAGCATTAAGCGGCTCCTGCTCGTATGTCTCTTCATCCATGAAGTAGTAAAGCTCACCGTCGTTGTAGAGATACTGCATATCCTTTCTCTCAACGAATGCCGGCGGGAACTTATCTGTCGGGTTGAAAGATGTTTCAACAACAGCACCCGTAACAACGTTTCTGTACTTTGTGCGGACAAAAGCTGCGCCCTTACCCGGCTTAACGTGCTGGAACTCGATAACCTGCATTACCTGTCCATCCATTTCAAATGTTACACCGTTTCTGAATTCACCTGCAGAAATCATTTACATATCCTCCATTTTTTGTATATATCTCTTTATATTTTACATTATCTCGATCTATATTGCAAGAAAAATTTTTGCATTTATTTCATTTCGCTCAAAACTTTTACACCAAGCGGATAGACGAGTTTTCCGAAACCGCAAATCTGACCTTTGCAAACTGCGGAAATCACGGAATTATGGCGAAACTCCTCTCTTGCGTGAATGTTACTCAAGTGCACCTCTATACACGGAAGCTCAATTGCGGAAATCGCATCGCGGATTGCTATGCTGTAATGTGAGTATGCCCCTGCATTGAGAACAACTCCGAAAAAGCCCTCTTCCTTTGCACGATAGAGCAAATCTATGAGCTCACCTTCGCAATTTGTCTGGTATGCAGAAATCTCAACCCCGAGGTCTTTTGTTTCTTTCTTTGTGTATTCGATAATATCATCAAGGGTGTCGCCGCCGTAAATTTCAGGCTGGCGTCGACCGAGATAATTGAGATTCGGTCCGTTTAAAATCATAATCTTCTTCATTATTCAAAAAACCTCCTTTTTCCAATCGGTTTTACTTTTATTGACAGAATGCCTGCGCGCTTTGCGCCCATTATGTCGGTTATGTATTTGTCCCCTATAAGCGCGGTTGAGTTTTTATCCGTTCCAGCTTTTTCCATCGCGGCACGAAGAGTTCTGCGGCGCGGCTTGCCACTCTTCCAGTAATAGTTAATGCCGAGGGGAGAGCAGAATTTTTCAACTCTTTCCTGCTTATTGTTTGACACAACGGCAAGCGTTATGCCGCAATCCGAAAGCGACTTTACCCACTCTCTCACTTTGTCGCCCGGCTCTTCCGTCAGGTAATCTGCAAGCGTATTGTCAAGATCCGCAAGCAGAAGACGGATTCCACGGTCTGCCAGAGCTCTGACAGAGAGCTCATAGATATTATTAAGCTCAATATCCGCACGAAATCTTAAAAACATTTTCTCCTCCGCGATTTTCGTTATTTTTCAAATACAATTTACATAAAATTATTTATATCATACTCGGGAATGGCTTCCTTTTTTGATACGACATATCCGCTTACCTTTGTTGCAAGCGAAAGTGCCTTTTTGACATCGGCACTCCTTAAATACTCCGCAAGGAAGGATGCCGAAAAGCTGTCCCCTGCTCCGACGGTCGACACAACGGAAACCTTTTCCGCTTCGCACTCATGGATTTTTCTGTTTTTGCAGTCATAAACAAAAGAGCCGTCGCCGCCTTTTGTTATTATGATGATTTTAAGCTTTAAAAAGCTCTCGGAAAGAGCCGTTGCAACACAGGAAAGATCTTTATCTTCTCTGCCGAGCGCACTCATTATGACGGGAAGTTCCTCGTCGCTTATTTTTATAATTGTAGCATTTGAAAGCGCATATTTTATCACCTCGTCGCTGTAAAACGGCGGACGGATATTTACATCGACGAAAACATTGTCAAAATCAGCGCTGTCAATTATTTTTGCAAGTGATTTTCTGTTGTTTTCTCCTCTTAAAGCAAGCGTTCCGAAATACAGAACACCGCGCGAAGTAACAATCGGGCTTTCTATGCAGTCATATGCAACATCCGAAAGCAGGTTGTATGACGGAATCTGATTTTCATCCAATGTAACGAGGCACTTGCCCGTTTCTTTTTCGGAAACGGTTATGTATTCCGTGCCAATGCCCATTTTTTTAATTTCAGAAACGGTCTTTTTTCCAAGGTCATCGTCTCCGACCGCGGTGATAACAGACGCATCTCCGCCGCATTTTTTAAAGTGTGCGGCAAAATTGAGCGGTGCACCGCCGATATGTTCACTGTTTGAATATACATCCCAAAGGACTTCTCCAAAAGCAAATACTTTCATTTTATCAACTCCAATTCTTCTACCGCATTATACCACATTTAAACAAATCTTTCAACAACACCCATGGAGGAATGAAAATGGACATATGTCTGCTTATGCAAAAAAACGATACGAACATACCACGAAAAGATTTCTTTTTGCGCGGTGATTTATCGTATGTTGCGAAAGGAAAAACTCTGTATTCCGAAAACAGAACAACAGACAAGTGCGACATTCTTGTTATTTCGGCAGACAATGCGGACAATGGCTGCGCCGCCGCTATCATAAACGAAACAAAAAAACGATTATCTCACGGAGTTTTTCTTGACTTTGAGAACAATAAAGCAACAGATTTTGAAAAACTGTGTGAACATCTCTCAAATCATAAGCTGCAGGTTTTCACACCGCTTTCAAAAGACCATATCCCCGGCACGATCCCCGTTGTTTCAAGCTCTGTTACGGGCGGAAGCCTTCATGAGCACTTTGAAGAAACGCATAACCGTTTCCGGAACTTTGCCGTTTCGATTGAGCGGATGTCGATGGAGTTTCCGCTACCGTGCACCTCTTCAAAAATACGTATGCTCACAAAGCGCGGGCTTCTTTCAAAAATATCGCGATATGAACCGGACATTTTCTTTTCACCGCAGATGCAATGCAAATACTTTCTTTATAACCCATCGGGCGATGAGGTATTTGCCGTTTTGTTTGATGATAATGAAACCATTTCGGGAAAACTGCGGCTTGCAAAAAAGCACGGTGCGGTCTGTTCGTTTTTGGTCTTTTCCGAAATATGTGATATTTTTAATGATATTATCTTTTAGACATTCTCCGAAAGCTTTTTACAAAGCTCCTCATCGGGCGTTGCATATGCCGTGTAGTAGTTTGTATAAATAACGCGCCCCGGAGCCGCACCCTGCGGCTTTTTTACGAATTTTACATACGTATAGTCAACCGGAACATTCACCGAATTTTTTGCGCGCGAATACGTTGCCGCAATAATTGCCGCTTCCGTAATCGTTCTGTCGGGAAGCTCGCGTCCCGAACATTCGACGATTACATGAGAGCCCGGAATGTTTTTTGTGTGAAGCCACAAATCCCCCTTCATCGCGCTTTTTAGTGTCAGCATATCATTCTGCTTGTTGTTCTTTCCTGCGTATATGACAAATCCGTCGCTTGAAACAAAACGGTACGGCGCGAGTGCACGTGCTTTTTTCTTCTGATTCTGACGTCCCCTGTCTATATATCCGGTTTCGGAAAGCTCTTCGCGGATTTCTGAAAGCGTTGCTTCCGAATCCGCTTTTTCTATACTCTCAAGCACGCTTTCAAGATAAATTATTTCCTCTTCGCCAAGCTCTATCTGCTCTGCGAGATACTTCTCCGCATTTTTCATTCTGCGGTATTCCTTAAACAGCTTTTCGGAATTTTCCTGCGGAGTGAGCCTTGAATCAAGCTTTAAGGTTATCTCCTCGTTTTCGTTAAAATAATTTATAGCCTCAAAGGAGGTCATTCCTTTAGAAAGCCTGTAGATGTTTGCGGCTATAAGCTCGGCGTGCTCACGAAGTTTTTCGCGGTCACGCGCTTTTTCAAGCTCTTCTTTCTGTATCGCAAGCTTTCTTATCGCCCTTGAAAGTGCATTTTTTACCACCTGCAACGTGCCGTGAGAAAGAGATGCCATTGTCGCGTTTTTTTCTCTTTCCTCGTAAAATTCCGCAAGCGTGTCGGAGAAACTCTCTCGCTCCTCCATGCGGAACATATCACCGTACTGCATTATCGGAAAGAAAGAAAACTCATAAGGACGTCTGCCGTCAAACACTATACACGGATTTGTCTCATCACCTGAAACCGAAAAGATTTCGGATGCAAGCTTCTCCTTTTCCGACAGCGAAAACTGTGACATAAGGCGCGTAACATCACCGCACGCGCGATATACAAACTCGCGGCAAACAAGCGGAGAAAATCCCGAAAACGTTGAGAGAATCCACTTTTCTGCCGGAACTTCATCCTTCTCACCGCAGATTATGTCAAAAAGCTCTGCGCGCGAAAAGCTCTTCGGATTTTTCTTATTCTGCTGTGGCGGACGCTCGTAAAAAAGCCCCGGCAGAATCTGACGCTTTTCACTCACGGCAATATCAATGCGCTTTAAACAGTCGATTATCCGATCTTCTCCGTCGCGGAGTATTATATTTGAGTGGCGCGCCATAATTTCACACGTTAGTATGCGCCTGCACGGCACACCCATTTCATCAGTCGCCTCTATACATATATCTATAATTCGCTCTTCCTCGGGTGAAGTTACTGATATGATCTTTCCGTTTGTAAGATACTTGCGAAGAAGCATACAGAACATCGGTGCAACCTGCGGATTTTCGCGTGATGACGATGTGAGATACACTCGCGGAAAAGACGCGTTTGCCGAAAGAAGAAGCTTTTTACCTTTCACGTTCGGACCGCGAAGCGCAATAAGTATATCATCCTTTGCAGGCTGATGAATTTTATCTATTCGCGCGCCGCAAAGAAGAGACGAAAGCTCCTCTGAAAGCGCGGCGATATAGGTTGCGTCAAGTGCCATTTTTCTCTACCTTTCGTTTGCCTTGAAGTAATCCGTTATGTCTGTATTGCTTTTTGCAATATGGACGGAAACAGATGGAAAACTATTCTTTACAACATCGCAGATGTACGGACATACTATATTTTCGGTCGCAAAATGCCCTGCATCAACCACATTTATTGAGAGAGCCTCGGCATCGAGAAACTGATTGTGCTTCACATCTGCAGTAATGAGCGTATCACAGCCAAACTCTGCCGCCGCGAGAACGTACTCTCCGCATGAGCCGCCGCCTACCATAAGTTTTTTCACAGGTCTTTTTGCATCAAAGAAGCGGACTCCGCGTGCAGAAAGAACATTACAGATTCGCGGCAAAAAGTCAGAAAGTGAAACTTCTTCTGCTAACTCTCCATACCTTCCGCACCCCTCACCGGTTTCTCCGCAAGGATCTACAGGACGTCTGTCTTCCATTCCGAAAAGGTCTGCGAGAATATCGTTGACTCCACCCTTTGCGCAGTCAAGATTTGTGTGCATACATATTGCAGAGATTCCGTTTCTTATCATTCTGATAAGGAGTCTTCCCGTAACGTCCTCATCGGTTACTCTCTTTCGTTCACCGAAAATGACTGGGTGATGCGAAACAATGAGATTTGCACCTGTCGCTATTGCTTCGTCTATAACTCTTTCGGTTATATCGAGAGCGACAATAACTTTTTTCACCTCGTCATCCCCGCTTCCGACGAGAAAGCCGGGGTTGTCAAAGCTCATCGCAAGCTCAAGCGGAGCTGTTTTTAAAAGTGCCGAAAGCATGTCAGAAACTTTTATCATAAACTTTTCCTCATTTCATAAAGAGATTCAAGGTCGCGCTCTCTCGCTTCTTTTTCTTCTTCTGTTATCGCATTTGCAAGACTGCGGCTTTGAAGCTCATTTTCAAGTCGCTTTATAACCGAATCGGTATACTTTTTTGCAAGCGCACACGAGCGCGCGCCTTTGCTTATGTATTTTTCATACGGAAGGTATGCAACGTCTCCCGCAAAGCGCGTGGAAATCACACAGTATATCCGCTCGCCCTCCGCAACTATTTTTTCGTCAAATATCTCAAATCCTTCGTTATAAAGAAAGGTGCGGAGGATATCAAGCTTTGTCATCGGCTGCAGGATAAGCGTACAGTTTTCCTTCGTCCACGAGGTTGCGGCTATGATTTCTGCAATAGTCTCTCCACCCATACCGGCAATAACGACACATTCGTGCGGAGAAATGCCCGAAAGCCCGTCGGTAAGGACCGTTTCTATCCTGTCCGAGAAGCCTGCCGCCTCGATTTCGCTCTTTGCATTCTCAAGCGGACCGCGGTTTATGTCGCTTGCTGTTATTTTGTTCACTTTTCCCGCTTTTGCCGCATGAATCGAAACGTATGCGTGGTCGCACCCGCAATCCACAAGACTTTCACATCGCGGAATCGCCTCTGCAACGGCAAGCAATCTTGCGCCGAGATCTTTTTCCAAAAAAATTCCTCCTAAAGAAAAATTGCATGCTTTTTAAAAGGCACGCAATTTCTTTTTCTTTTTACTTTCCCTCGAGGTGGTTATTAAGCTTCTCAAGAAGTGCATCAGCGTCTACGCCGTGAACTTCACAAGCCTGACCGAGAGTTTCTCCTCTTGCTGACGGACATCCGAGACAATGCATTCCGATTTCGAAGAAATAGGGTGCTGTTGTAACGTCCATATCAAGAATATCACCGATGATGGTGTCCTTTGTAATCTGAGCCATAACCTTGTGCTCCTTTCCGTTTATCTTTACTACATTATATATCTTAGGAAAGATTTTTTCAAGACCGTTTTAGCCATTTTTTGATAAAGTGTGTGCGTGGAGATATGAAAGCGCATCAGAAAGCCCGCCGACCTTGTCTATGAGACCGATATCAACCGCCTCTTCACCGTAGATGACGGTTCCCACATCCGTTGCAAGTTCTCCCACCTTCAGCATATATTCGCGGAATTTCTCCGCAGACATATTTGAATGACGCTCAACAAAGCTTGTTATCCGATCCTGCACCCGCTCAAAATAGTTAAACGTCTGAGGTGCACCTACCACGACACCACTCATGCGCACGGGGTGAATCGTTATTGCGGCACTTTGAGCAATTATCGAAAAATCAGCCGCAACTGCAAGCGGAACGCCTATCGAATGCCCACCTCCGAGAATAAGCGATGCCGTCGGCTTTGTCATACCCGCAATAAGCTCGGCTATCGCAAGACCTGCCTCAATATCCCCTCCTACGGTATTGAGCATTATGAGAAGTCCGTCGATTTCGTCATCCTCCTCGACTGCCGCAAGCGACGGGCATATATGCTCGTATTTTGTTGTTTTTGTGTCGTTTCCGAGCACGGTGTGCCCCTCAATCTGCCCGATTATCGTAAGACAATGTATATTTCCCCGCTTGCCGTGAGTCACGACAGAGCCGGTTTCAACTATCCCTTCGCGCTCTTCTTTTTTGATATCACTTTTTTCCGACATATCCTGCCCTCCGAAATTTTTCTTGCTTTATTTTGAGCAGAATTTTCGAAATAATTCAAAAGAATAAATCTGTTTACAGAATATGCGTTTTTTGATATAATATCTAAAAAAGACATCCGAAGGAGTGGATATGAAGTGGCAGACGGACACCGCGAGCGACTTCGCAAACGTTTTAAAGAAGAAAGCATCGAAACGATTCCCGATTATATCGTTCTTGAATATATGCTTCACGGCATCATCACACGGCGCGACACCTGTGAGCTTGCGCGCACGCTCATAAAAGAATTCGGGAGCATCCCCGGAGTTCTCGATGCGCCCGTCAGCGAGCTTTGCAAGGTTCCGGGAATGGGCGAAACCGCCGCAGAATACATAAAGCTTATCCCAAAGTTCTATCGACGTTACTGTCTTGACCAATGGAATAAGCCTTGTATCTTCAATAATGTAAATGATGCGACAAAGTATCTGTCCGAGCACTTTATCGGTTATGACACGGAAGTTCTTATTGTTATGTGCCTTGACGGCAACAATAAACTTCTGTCGTGCCGTCCTGTTTTCGAAGGTTCGATAAACGCAATTGACATAAGCGTCCGCAAAATCCTTCAGTTTGCTCTTGCGTTCGATTCTGCCCGTGTTATCATCGGTCATAATCATCTTCACGGTGATGCACTTCCGTCGCTTGAAGACCTTGACTCAACACAGCAGATATTCAACGCTCTCCTTTATGCAGGCATCCGCCTTGATGACCATATAATCTTCTCAAACGGCGACCACATATCACTTGCACAGAGCAATATTATCCCGACGGTTGAAGACCCGTCAAGAATCACACGTTTTATCAATAATCTTCGCTCACGTAATCAGGAGGTAAGAGAAGCATTTCCGGATGCTTTACGTAATATTTAAAAAGCTTGATTGCCGATGCAAAATAATATCCGTCACATATGCGCTCGTCAAGTACGAAGCGCATATTTATTACGTGCTTGGAATTTACCTTTCCGTCGCGGTCGATTTCGTTTACTACCTCTTTTTTGCCGATTGCCATAAACGCAGAGGTTGTTCCGAATTCATACAGGTGGTGGTAAACCGGACTCAAGCCGATTGAACCGACGTTTGTAACAAAAATTGATGAATGGAACGGACTTACTCTGTTTATGAACTTCGGCATAAGTCCGATTGAGTCGAGGTTGCGAAGAAGCCATACAACAAACTTAAGAACAAATCCGGGAAGCGCACTTAAGAGCCTTATTGTAAGGTCGGTGTCGTTTCCTTTGTTTTTTTCGTCCTCTGCTTTTGCCTCTTCAAGCGCCGCATTGAACTTTGCAACGACATCAGCGAGTGTATCGTTTACATCAAACTCGGGAGTGAGCTGACCTTCCTCGCCGTTTTCATCCATAAGCTTTTTGATGGTCAGCGAAACTCTTATGTAGCTTCTCGAATAAATCTTTCTGCCGCTGACGAAGCGGTTTATTCTCGGTCTCTGCACCATTGTTCTGATGATTGCCGCAACAAAAAAATGATACATTGAAAGCCCGGGGATATTTTCGCGATTCTCTACGATAAACTTGCGAAGCCCCGAAATATCAATCTGCTCGTCAAAGAAAATCTGGCTGTCGAGTCTTGTCCGCATTATCTGCGGAATGAGATAGAATGTCGGATCCTTGTGCTTTACTTTATATCCGTCGTATCGATCTCCCCATCTGCGCTTTCTTTTCTTAATTTCTCCCATATCGAAAATCCCCCTTATTTACAGTAATCCCATCCCTTAATGCTGTTTTTACTGCTTCTCTTTCTTTAAATTCTCTGTTTTTGCGAGTGGTTTTCTTGGAGTTGCTCTTTTTAATCTGCGTTTTTTCTTCTTTTTTCTTGCAGCCTCTTTTTTTATCTTTTTCTCGTAGTGAAGATCAGCACCGTCACCTGCGAGATAGATTATTTTGTTCACCCTGTAAGTGTTCTCATCCTTGTGAAGGCTCAACCTTACAACATATTTTCCGTGCTCTTCGCAGGACGCGAGTGTAAGATATTTATCGTTGTTCTCGGATACCCATTTTCTGCGGTTTTTGCAAAGCTTTCCGCATTCCGGACATTTTATCTCCGCAACGTCGCGGTCTGCAAAGACATCGCGGCGTGCGCCATACCCTCCGTAAACTTCACAGAGAAGCGGATTTGATTCGTCTAAAATCGCGCGTTTTCTTGCTCTCTGCATAAGGTCTGCAATGCCGTTGTACACATCAAGGTGTTTTGCAACTGCCGCGGTATAGTATGCGTCATTGTACGCGTCGTGCATCGGTCCGTTCAGTTCAATATTGAAATGCTCGATTGCACTCTGAAGAGATTTCTGATTCTCTCCCGAATCCGTCTGGATGTTATATATCACCTGGAGATCAAACCAGTTATTGAGCCACGATGAATTTTTGCCGTATATCTCGATATTTCTGCGGAGGACTCTTATGTCGTCGGGTCCCCATGTCAGAAAAACGAAATCTTCTCCACACCACAGGCGGAGTTTTTCAACAGCTTTGAGAAAATCCTCTCCGTTTTTGATATCCTTCTGTTCAAGCCCCGTAATCTGCCTGACCTTCCTGTGGAGAACCTTATAATATTTCGGTTTTACGTTCAACTTGAATGTTGATTCAAGCTCAAGCTTGTCCGAGAGTTTTACGGCACCTATCTGGATAATTTCACCGTAGAGCTTGTTGCCGTTGCTGTCGGACACAACCTCATTATTTGAACGAGCCTGATTCCATTCAAGATCCATCACAATATACTTCACTATTTTTACACGTCCTTAAATATGCTCCACGTTACATTATATATGTAATTATGTCATCTTGCAAGCATGATTTTTATCTATTGAATATTTTGTGGAAATTTGTTATAATTTTTATATGATTGCAAATCCGAAAGAAGGTTTATTCCATGATCAATATCAAAGAAGTAACATATTCTCCCTGGGGCAGATGCCTTCGCCTTTGCGACGGCATAAACGAGGCGTTTGTAACACTCGATTTCGGTCCGAGGGTTATAAGGTTTTCTCCCATCGGTCGTGAGAATATGTTTTTTGAAGACATCGAAGATAATGTAAACGGGCTTGCTTTTGAAAAAGAAAGCATCGAGATGTTCGGCAAGGACAAGGGCATTTGGCATATCAGAGGCGGACACCGCATGTGGACAAGTCCCGAGCAGTTTCCCGAAACGTACTATCCCGACAACGCACCCGTCTCTTATGAGATAATTGAAAACGGTGTTATTCTGACACCTCCCGAACAGGCAGAGCGCGGTCTTTCTTTTTCTTTTGAAATGACGATGCCGGAAGAGAACTGCTTCCACATCGTCCATAAAATCAAGAATACGGGGAGCGCTCCCATAACTCTTGCACCGTGGGCACTTACGGTTCTTGCTCCGGGCGGATGCGAGCTTATCCCCGTTGCAACACACGAAGAAACCCTGCTTGACAACCGCCACTTTGTTCTGTGGCGGCACACAAAAATGATGGATCCGAGAGTTTCGTGGGGCGATAAATATATCCGCCTTTCACACGATGCAACGGTTCCCGAAAAATTCAAGTTCGGAACCCTCAGTCAGCACGGCTGGGCGGCATACTTTAACCGTGGCAATGTTTTTGTGAAATACTTTGATACCAACGAAGACATGCCGCACCCCGACAGAAACTGCAACTTTGAGACCTTTACCGCAAAGGATATGCTCGAGTGCGAAAGCATCGGCATTCTCTCCAAGCTATTCCCCGGTGATGAGGTTTGCCACAGCGAATGCTGGTGTATGTACACCGATGTCGCTTTCCCCGAAACGGATGAAGACGCGGATATCTTCGTCAAAAACTATGTTGAATAAATCGTTTTCAGATAGCTTTCCGATTTAAAATTTTTTATATTTTATTATTGGATATTGACAACTCTAAAACGATTTAGTATAATTATATTATTAATAAGTAAAATCAGGAGGATGATACTATGGCAAGATCAGGCGGACCCGGATCATTCGTATTCGGTGAAGAAGAAAGAAAAGAAGTTATGGAAGTCCTTGAAGGCAGATACCTTTTCCGTTACGGTGATGCTTCAGCAGAGGGCTATACACACAAAGTCGTAGATTTCGAAGAAGCACTCAAGAAGACTATGGGCGCAAAGTACGCTGTTGCTACAACAAGCGGAACCTGCTCACTCCTTGCAGCTCTTGCAGCTCTCGGAATCGGTGCAGGTGATGAAGTAATCGTTCCGGGTTACACTTTCATCGCATCAATCTCAACAATTATGCTCTCCGGTGCAATTCCGGTTCTTGCAGAGATCGACGAATCTCTCACCATCGACCCGACAAAGATCGAAGAGCTTATCACACCGAAGACAAAGGCTATCCTTCCGGTACATATGCTCGGCAACCCCTGCGATATGGACGCTATCATGGCTATCGCAAAGAAGCACAACCTCTACGTTCTTGAAGACTGCTGCCAGGCTGTCGGCGCAAGCTACAAGGGTAAGCGTTGCGGTACATACGGCAACATCGGTGCTTTCTCACTCAACGTTTTCAAGACAATCTCAACAGGTGACGGCGGCGCTGTTATCACAAACGACGAAAACCTCTACGAGAGAGCTTTCGGTTATCACGATCAGGGTCACAAGCCCAACCGTACAGGCGTTGAAATCGGTAACCGCAGCATAATCGGTATGAACATGAGAATGAACGAGCTCACAGGTGCTGTTGCTCTTGCTCAGACACGCAAGCTCGATGAAATCCTCGCAACACTCAGAGCTAAAAAAGCAATGCTTAAGGATATGCTCAAGGACCTTCCGCACATCTCCTTTAGAAAGATCAACGACGAAGGCGAATGCGCAACACTTCTCACAATCCTCTTTGACACAAAAGAGCTTGCTGAAAAGTTCTGCGAAAAGACAGGCGGCAGACCGATCGCATATTCAGGCTGGCACGTTTACAACAATATGGAGCAGGTTCTCAACAAGCTTATGCCGGCTAACACAATGAACGTAAACGACAGAGAATATGCAAAGCATATGCTCCCGCAGACAGACTCAATCCTTGACCGTGCAGTCAATATCAGCGTCGGTGTTGTTGATAAGGGTCTCGGATCAGGCTACGGCATCAACATCCTCTCAACAGAAGAGGAAATCAAGCAGGTTGCAGACAACCTCAGAAACATCATTCTCAGCCTCTAATATCAAAATTCAAGTATTCAGTCGGTCCCCGGAATTTTCACGAAGGCGCAGACACTTTCAGCCCTGCAGTCCGTGAAACAATTCCGTTTGAGAAAAAAACAAAAATATAATATATTCAGGAGGGTTTTATTATGTCAAGATTCAAGTATTCAGTCGGTCCGTGGAACGTTCACGAAGGTGCAGACGCTTACGGTCCTGCAGTCCGCGACACTATCCCGTTTGAGGAAAAAATCAAAACCTTTAAGGAAATCGGTTTTGATGCTATCCAGTTCCATGATGACGACGCTGTTCCGAACATCAACAACTACACAGAAGCAGAAATCATCGAAGAAGCTAAGAAAGTAAAGGCTCTTCTTGATAAGTATGATCTCGCTGCTGAATTCGTTGCTCCGCGTCTCTGGTTTGATCCGCACACAACAGACGGTGGCTTCTGCTCAAACAGCGCAGAAGACAGAGAATATGCTATGTGGAGAGCTTACCGCTCAATCGACATCGCAAAGGTTCTCGGATGTGATAAAATCGTTCTCTGGCTCGCTCGCGAAGGCACACTCTGCTACGAAAGCAAGAGCCCGGTAGAATCAACAAAGCGCCTCATCGACGCTATCAACAAGATGCTCGACTACGATAAGGACATCAAGGTTCTCATCGAAACAAAGCCGAATGAGCCGATCGACCGCAGCGTTTGCCCGACAATGGGACATTGTATGGCTATCTCTGCTGCAACAAAGGATCCGTCACGTGTTGGCGGTCTCCTTGAGTCAGCTCACGCAATGCTCGCAGGTCTTGATCCTGCAAGCGAAATCGGTTTTGCATCAGCTATGGGCAAGCTCTGGGGCGTTCACCTCAACGACCAGAACGGCATGAAGTTTGTCCAGGACAAGAGCTTTGGTGTTGAAAACCTCCGCGCAGCATTCAACCAGATGAAGGTTCTCGCTGAAACAGATTTTGGCAAGAACGGTGAGTACATCGGTCTTGACGTCAAGGTCATGAGAACTCAGAAGCAGGAAGGCAGCTATCAGCACCTCATCAACAGCTTAAAGATCGCTAAGGCTCTTGAAGCTAAGGTTGAGAAGTTTGACTATGACTACCAGGCAAAGTGTGTTGCAGAGCGCGACTACGAAAAGCTTGAGCTCTACGTTATGGAGCTTCTTATGGGTCTTAACTAATCCCATAGCTTTACGGAATTTAATTTAACAAGTTCAAAACTTGAGGGTGGGTTGCAACCCACCCTCTATTTTATAAAGGAGCGACTCATATGAATATATTGGCTATCGGCGCACATCCCGATGATATCGAAATCAACTGCGCAGGAACACTCGCAAAATATGCCGCGGAAGGTCATAAGGTCTTCATCGCAACAGCTACAAACGGCAACATCGGTTCTGCAACTCTTCCGAAGGATGAGATCGGCGCAATCCGCAAGCGCGAGGCCGCAAAGAGTGCAGCTATCATCGGCGCAGAATACATCTGCCTTGATTACGATGATGAGCTTTTCTATGAGGACCTTTCAGTCCGCATAAACTTCATCAACCTCGTAAGACATTGCAAAGCAGACGTTATCCTCACTCATAATCCGCAGGACTATAACCCCGACCATATGCTTACAAGCAAAATCATCAACGACATTCAGGTTATGATTCCGATCGCAAAAATCGAAACAGAAGAACCCCCCTGCCCGACTCTCCCCGTAATTTATTACTTTGAACCGGCAAAGGGTATGGGCTTTGTTCCGACCGATTATGTCGACATTACCGATCACTTCGAGACAAAGAAGAAAATGTTTCTTTGCCACGAAAGTCAGCAGGCATGGATGGCAGATAACTATGCAGGTTATTCAGCAGAGGATACCTTCACGGAGGATATGACCATCACGGCAAAATACAGAGGTATGCAGTGTGGCGTTAAGTATGCAGAGGCATTTGTTCGCTGCAACGATGCTTACCGCATGACTCCCCACAGACTCTTACCGTAAAAGAAATTTTAAAGGCTGAACGGATTTCCGTTCAGCCTTTTTTGTTTTCTTATCCAAGAATCGCCTCTTCAAGAAATACATGTAACTTTTCTCTTACTTCAGGCAAGAATTCGCCATGCTTCATCCCGGGTTGTCTGTAATACTCTACACTTTTGCCTGCACCTTTGAGTTTTTCCACATACATATCGCACTGCTCTTCAGGGAAAACTTCGTCCTCTCTATCACTGCATATGAAGTACGGGATGTCAGGCATCTTATCTATGCAATGGATTGGCGAAATTTCGCGAAGACCGTCTTCAAACTCCATATCAAGCCCTGCTATCGCGCTGATATAAGTTCTCGGAAATTCCGGATGGCAAGTGAGTCTGTCGCTTGCATCAACACACGGGCAAGCAATGGCCGCAGCGCGAAGCTTAAACCTTGTCTGTGAGGAAAACATCACAGTTCCGACGCCTCCCATACTGCCGCCACAAACTGCAAGCGGAAAATCTTCACCGAGGCTGTATTTATCCGCTATAGCCGCAACAACTGCATCTGCTATGCGGCAAACGCCCTTACGTCCCCAGCTCCACGGTCCCGGGAAAAGGTATGCGACGACAATACCCTTTTCTGCAAAACGGCGCGTCCACTCGGTGTCGTATGTTGCACACGGAAGCGTTCCACCGATGCACGAGCCGCCGTCAAGCCCCGGAAACTCTGCAATAATTCCCTTGACCGGCTTTTTAATAAATTCTTCATTTGTATTTGCATAAAAAGACACAGTATCTTTATTTATAAACTTCTTGTCATTGTACATCATCATCTTCTCCTCTCGAAATTACAGAGATTATATCATACGTCCTGCAATAAGTAAATACATTTTATCGACAAAAAAGCGGATACGTGTCCGTATCCTCTTTATCTTACATTTTTCTAACCGAATCGCGCTCAACAAGCTGCATCGGGATAGAATAGCTCTTAACAGGCTTTCCGCTGATCATACGGCGGAGAAGATCCATGGCAATTGCACCCATTTCGGTCTTGTCTATCTTTATGGTCGTGAGCTTCGGCTCAATATATCTTGCGAGGAGAATATCATCAATACCCATAAACGAAACATCCTCCGGCACGGATAATCCCATATCCTTTGCGCATCGCATCGCACCGACCGCAAAACTGTCAATCGTACAGAGAATTGCGCTCGGACGCTCCTCCTTCGAGAGAATTTCCTTTGCGACGTTGTATGCAGTCTCTTCATTTTCTGCCGTATTCTCTATGAATTCGGGAAGCACAGCGATAGAATTTTCCAAAAGCGCGTTGGTATATCCCTGAAGTGTCTGCTTGTAAAAATCAGGGACAACTTTCGACGAAAGCATTGCAATTTTCCTGTGTCCTTTTTCAATGAGGTAGGATGTTGCCATATATGCCGCCTGAGTATAGTCCGCACTCACCGATATCTGCGACATATCTCCTCCGTGAGCATCGACGACAACAAACGGCACTCCGCTTGCAGTTGCCTTCTTCTTCATCGAAAGCGGAATATCCTGCATAAAAATCATTCCGTCGGCATCGCCTGAATAAACGTTGTCGGGAAGGTCGCCTTTTTTAGGCTTGTTTATAACAATGTTGTAGCCGTATTTCGTGCTCTGATTCAGAATACCGTTCATTATCTCAAAATAAAAAAGGTCTTCAAACGGAGACGAATTCTGATTTACAATAAGGCTTATGTTGAAGCTCTTGTTGAGAAGAAGCCTTTTTGAATTGATGCTGGGGCGAAATCCGGTCTTTTCGATTATATCTTTGACAATTTTTCGTGTCTCTTCGCTTACACCCGGTTTTTCATTCAATACAAACGAGACCGCCGTAACGGAAACGCCCGCCATCTTTGCTATTTCTTTTATGGTAATTTTTTTCATCAGTACACCTGTTTTCTGTATGTTTTATAAAAAGTTTAGTAATTTTTCACTTCGTGTCGATACTTTTTCCAAACACGAAAAATCTCTGATATAAAAATTCGGTTACGAAATTTATGAGCATATTCATAATCGTTACAAGGTATTCGTTCCACAAAAGATCCTCAACAAGGAAATTTCCAAAAATGGTGGATGCCGGCGTAAAAACCGCGTAGAACGCGAGCGTTTTGAGCATTGCAAGCGGTATATTCGATGCGGATTTGAAGGTGAAATTGCGATTGAGCGTGAAGTTCCACAAAATCGACAGGATAAGTGCCGTAAGATAACAAACCCAGTAGTTTAATCTGAAAACTTCGTTCAAAAGCGCAAAGCTTATAATCTGGATAACTCCCGCACTTATTGAGAAAAGAGTGAACTTTATCGCCCTTATAATCTCTGCGCGACTTTTGTTTTCCATTTTAGTTCTCCGTTCCACAAACAATTTAAATTTATTTTAGCAAAACAAGAAGACTTTGTCAATAAATTTTTTACGGCCGTCTTGACTATGCGTTTTTGCTTTGGTATAATAATAAAACCCATAAAGGAGGCTCTATATTATGGAGTTTAAAGCAAAGATAATGGACGAGGCAAGCCTCTATCGCTCGGTTGCCCGTATCACGCATGAAATAATAGAGAAAAACCGCGGTGCAGAGGGAATTTGTCTACTCGGCGTCAAGCGCAGAGGAATCCCCCTTGCAAAAATGCTTCGCGACAATATAAAGAAGTTTGAGGGAATCGACGTTCCTATGGGACACACGGATATTACCCTTTATCGTGACGATCTCACAGAGCCGCTCCCCCTCCCCACGACAGAAGGCTGTGAGATTCCCGTTGACGTCAGCAATTACAACGTAATAATCGTAGACGATGTTATCTATACGGGCCGCACCGCGCGAGCCGCCATCGACTCTGTTTTCCGTTTCGGACGTCCGAAGTCAATTCAGCTTGCAGTCCTCATCGACCGCGGACACCGCGAGCTTCCCATCCGCCCGGATTTTGTCGGTAAGAACATCCCGACCTCAAAAAACGAGCTTGTCTCTGTTTTTCTTGATGAGATTGACGGCGAAACAGGCGTTTCTCTTTACAGCATATAAAAAACACCGATATGCAACTGCATATCGGTGTTTTTATTGTTTTATGCTCTTTCCTTGATTTCTTTTGTTATCTTTGCGATAAACTCATCAAGTGTCATTGTTTCGTTTGCCGCAGTATCGCGGTAGCGGATAGAAACAGTTTTGTTCTCAACCTCCTGCTGGCCGATGATTACCATATACGGTACACGACCGACAGTCTGTGCCTCGCGGATCATATATCCGATCTTTTCGTTTCTGTTGTCCATCTCAACTCTTACACCCGCTGCACGGAGAGCCTCATAAACCTCTTTGCCGTACTCCGCACTCTTCTCCGAAACAAGAAGAACCTTTGCCTGTGTCGGAGCAAGCCATACAGGATACTTACCTGCAAAGTGCTCGGTGATGATACCGATAAAACGCTCAATTGAACCGAAGCATACGCGGTGAATCATAATCGGACGCTGCTTCTCGCCGTTTTCGTCGATATAATCAAGCTCAAAGTTAAGCGGCATCTGGAAGTCAAGCTGAATCGTTCCGCACTGCCATGTTCTTCCGAGTGAGTCTTCAAGGTGGAAGTCGATCTTCGGACCGTAGAACGCGCCGTCACCCTCGTTGATTGTATACGGAAGTCCGAGCTGCTCAAGCGCACCGCGGAGACCGTTTGTCGCTGCCTCCCAGTCTGCATCTGAACCCATACTGTCTTCGGGTCTTGTTGAAAGCTCGACAGAATACTTAAAGCCGAATTTCTCATAAACTTCGTTTATGAGCCCTACAACTGCGATAATTTCGTCTGTGATCTGCTCACGGCGCATAAAGATGTGCGCATCGTCCTGAGTAAAGCAACGGACGCGGAAAAGACCGTGGAGTGCACCGCGAAGCTCGTGGCGATGAACAAGACCAAGCTCGCCCATGCGAATCGGAAGCTCACGGTAGCTGTGCGGAGTTGAACGGTAAACCATAACTCCACCCGGGCAGTTCATCGGCTTTACGCAGAAGGTTTCTTCATCGATGGTAGTTGAATACATATTATCCTTGTAGTGATCCCAATGTCCGCTTGTTTCCCAGAGCTTGCGGTTCATAATGAGCGGAGTTGAAACCTCAACATAGTTATTGCGTGTGTGGAGCTCTCTCCAGTATTCGATGAGTGTATTCTTGAGCGTCATACCCTTCGGAAGGAAGAACGGGAATCCCGGAGCCTCGTCAGCAAACATAAAGAGGCCCATTTCCTTACCTATGCGGCGATGGTCGCGACGCTCTGCTTCTTCAAGGAGCTTTAAGTACTCTTCAAGCTCCTGCTGTGTTGCAAAAGCAATACCCTTGACACGTGTGAGCATCTTGTTGTTTTTGTCATTCTTCCAGTAAGCACCTGACTGGTCGGTAATCTTGAACGCCTTGAGTGCCTTTGTGTAACAGAGGTGCGGACCTACGCACATATCGATATAGTCGCCCTGCTGATAGAAGCTTATTTCTGCATCTTCCGGAAGATCGCCGATATGCTCAACCTTATACTTCTCACCGCGGCTCTCCATAAGAGCGATAGCTTCGTCTCTCGGGAGAACATACGGCTTTATCGGAAGATTCTCCTTGACAATCTTTTTCATTTCCTTCTCAATCTTTAAAAGATCTTCATCAGAAAGCTTTTCGTCGCCAAGGTCTACGTCATAGTAAAAACCTTTTTCTGTTGCCGGACCATAAGCAAAATGCGCGTTCGGATAGAGCCTTGAAATCGCCTGAGCCATTATATGTGCTGCTGAATGGCGGATAACGTGAAGCTCTTCTTCCTGCGGACACTCACCAACCGTACCGTTGCTGTAAATTACTTTCATATCAAAACCCTCTTTCGGATATAAAATCTTTTGTTTGAACAATGCACACAATACGCCATTATTCACATTATATTCTATAATAAAAACACCGCAATTGTCAATGCTTTTCGTGATTTTCGATAATAAAAAAAGTCGGTTTCCGAAAGGAAACCGACTGGCGCGCTGTGGAGAATTCGAATCCCCGACCTTGTGGTCCGTAGCCACACGCTCTATCCAGCTGAGCTAACAGCGCACATTTCGCTTGACAGCTTTATTATAATACCACAAGAGAAAACAAAATGCAACCTTTTTTTTGATTTTTGAGAAAAATTTTTTATTCCACATTTCTCTCATTATATGTTATAATGTTTTAAGAGGTATTTCACTATGTAAAGGCGAGGTCTCCCACCCCGCCTCACAGGATAGATTGCAGACTGTCGATGACGCTTCCTGCACCTTTGAGAATCTTCCCCGTGCTGCTTTTTACGCATTTGCACGTCTTTCCCTTTTTCGGTGTTATCGAATACACAATCGTGCCGCCTACTATCAATCCTGCCGCCATTCCCCTCCAAAATGGATTCATCATTAAAACCACTTACCTTTCTATAATATTATATCCAAAAAACTCTGTTTTTTTACGGAAATTTGTGGTAAAATAATTTTCAAAAGGAGCTTTTAAAATGAAAAAATTGATCCCACTTATGCTGATTATTATACTTCTTCTTTCTTCCTGCTTCTCCACAGAAGTGGAAAAAGTTGAAGATATCCCCGATGAAAACCTCCCTGCTCCTCAGAGCATAGATGAGCTTTATGAGCTTTATGGCAACGTTTCCCAGGGAATGACAAAAGAAGAGCTTGATTCGCTTTACGGCGAACCGACGCCATCTTATGACGATTTCGGCGACATAAAGTTCTACACATACTTCAACGAGATAAAATCCTCCGGCGTTTCGGTCATTTTTGACACCAACGATACGGTTGCTACGAAAATTCTTTTCTTTAACTCGAAAACAAATCTTATTCCCTTCTCGGGCAGATATATAGACGAAAAAATCCCCCTTATCAAAACCGATATGTCGCTCGAGGCTGCCGCGTCCGAAATGGGTTCGTCTCCGCTTGAAATTTCCTGCCAATATACAAACGAAGGTCCCGACAGCACAAAAAACATCTTCTGTTGGTACAATGAAGACGGTTCAAACTTTATGGTTCACACCGAGACCGGCATAATTTCAAACGTTATCCTATATCGCGACTGATTTTGTGAGGTGAATATTATGAACACTTACTTCTGGCTTGCCGCGCTGATCCTTTTCGGTGTTGTGGAGGCGGCAACTGCAGGCATCGTTTCAATATGGTTTGCCATCGGCGCGCTTTGCGCACTTATAGCCTCTGCTCTCCACGCGGCTCTCTGGCTTCAGATAACCGTTTTTCTCATAACGAGCGCTCTTTCTCTCCTTCTCCTTCGTCGGGCAGTTTCATCAAAACTTCTCACGACAACTCCCACAAATACCGATATGCTCATCGGTGATATCGGCGTTGTTATTACGGAGATTGACAACTTAAAAGAAGCAGGTGAAGTTAAGATTCAGGGAAAAGTCTGGAGCGCAAGGAGCAAAAACGGCGAAGTCATCCCATCCGGTTCTACAGTCAGAATTCTTTCCATTCAGGGTGTCAAGCTCATCGTTGAGCTTTCACAATAAAAATTAAAAAGAAAGGAAAACGCATATGACTATTATTTTCATTCTTGTAGTTTTAGCACTTATCCTAATCATTTCAAACATCGTTATCGTGCATCAGGCATCCGCAAGAGTCGTTGAGCGTCTCGGTGCATACCGTGCAACCTGGGGCGTTGGTCTTCATCTCAAGATCCCGTTCATTGAGCGTGCAAGACCTCCCGTATCACTCAAGGAGCTTGTTGTCGACTTCCCTCCGCAGCCGGTTATCACAAAAGATAACGTCACAATGCAGATTGACACCGTTGTTTACTTCCAGATAACAGATCCGAAGCTCTACACCTACGGTGTCGAACATCCGATTTCAGCTATTGAAAACCTCACCGCAACCACTCTCCGTAACATAATCGGTGATCTTGAACTTGACCAGACTCTCACATCGCGCGACATCATCAACACAAAAATGCGCACAATTCTCGACGAGGCAACCGATCCGTGGGGAATCAAAGTAAACCGAGTTGAGCTTAAAAACATCATTCCGCCGCGCGAAATTCAGGATGCTATGGAAAAGCAGATGAAGGCAGAACGTGAACGTCGCCAGGCAATCCTCAAGGCAGAAGGCGTTAAGCAGTCTCAGATTCTTGAGGCTGAGGGTGAAAAGCAGGCGCGCATTCTCCGTGCAGACGCTGAGAAGCAGTCAAAAATCCTTGATGCCGAAGGCGAAAAGGAAAAACAGATTCTCGAAGCAGAGGGTCAGGCAGCAGCGATCCTCAAAACTCAGGAAGCTGTTGCACGCGCAATCGCACTCATTAATGAAGCAAACCCGAGCGATTCCGTAATCAAACTCAAGGCTTTAGAGGCTTTCCAGGCAGTTGCGGACGGCAATGCAACAAAGCTCATTATTCCGTCAGACATTCAGGGACTTGCAGGGCTTGCAGGCTCTTTAAAAGAAACTATTACAGACAAATAAAAATAAGGGGATAAAGAAATGAAAAAAGTTAAATTTATCGAAGAATTCAAAGAGTTTATTTCACGTGGAAATGTCATTGATATGGCAATAGGTGTTGTCGTAGGCGGTGCATTCAAGGGTATCATTGATTCTCTTGTAAAAGACGTTATAATGCCGTTTATCGGCTGGATCATCGGCGGCATCGATTTTTCAAGCTATGCTCTCAAGCTTTCCGAAACAGTTGCAGACGACGGCGAAGTTATCGTAAACGCCATCACATACGGCAACTTCATCAACAGCATAATCAGCTTCTTCATCATCGCATTCTGTCTCTTCGTTGTTGTTAAAGTTATCAACAAGCTCCACCGCAAAAAAGAAGAGGAGCCGGCACCGGTCGCAGATCCCGAGCCGAGCGCAGAAGAAAAGCTTCTTGCCGAAATCCGCGATCTCCTCAAAGAAGGCAAATAACTCAAACCTCTCAAGGCAACAAAAAGGAAACTTTTTGTTGCCTTATTTTTTTATATGTGATATACTTTCTATATCACAAAAAGGCAGAGTAGAAAACATCGGGCAAGTGCCGTGCGGACGGGGAGTTGTCGTGCGGACGAATTACGCAAATACCTTGCGTTACCGTGATGTTTTCGCATCCCGCTGCTTCGAGATATCGGCAAACTGTCCTCTTTGTGGTAACAAATTTCCACAAGGGGGATATATTTATGCACATTCATCTCAAGGACTCTGCAAAAGAACTCAAATCGACTCATTCACTCGTTATGTGCGCCGCACTTATCGCGCTCTATGTTGCGCTCGATTCAGTTTCGGTTTTCACTATCTCAACGCAGAAATTTTCCGTTGCGTTTCTTGCACTCGGCATTTTAGGCTACCGTTTCGGAATCATTCCCGCATCGCTTGCCGCTTTTGCCTGTGACATCATAGGATACCTGATAAAGCCTATGGGCGCGTATCATCCGGGCTTTGCGATTTCAAAAATGCTGACCTGCATAGTGTTCGCGCTCTTTTTCTACAAAAAAGAAATCCGGATATGGAGAATAATTGCATCACGCACCATCATAAATATCTTTATAAACGTATTCTTAAACGCCTACTGGCTTGCAAGCCTTTACTCATCAAAGGGATATGCTGTGATTATGGCAGAACATTTTTATAAAAACATCATTCTCCTCCCCTTTGAAATTGTTATTCTATGGTTTGTTTTAAAGGCGTTTTCAAAAATCGATAAAAGCATCACAAAAAATAACAGGAGCTGATAATTATGGATATTATAAGAGCAATTTTGCTCGGTATCGTCGAGGGTATCACGGAGTGGTTGCCGATAAGCAGTACAGGGCATATGATTCTTCTAAACGAATTTCTCGGCATTGACGATACGCATTTCTTCAACTCACAGATTTTTCTCTATGTAATTCAGCTTGGTGCGATTTTAGCTATCGCAACGCTTTATTTTAAAAAGCTGAATCCCTTTTCACCGTCAAAAACAATTGAAGAAAAAAAGGATACCTGGCAGATGTGGCTTAAGGTTATTGTTGCCTGCATCCCTGCCGCCGTACTCGGACTTCTCTTCAACGACGCGATGGACAAAATCTCAACACCACTCGTCGTAAGCCTAATGCTCATCATTTACGGCATAGGTTTTCTCTTTGCAGAGAAGCTCCGCAAGAGTGAGCAGATATCCTCCGTGAGTGAGATGACCTATAAGACAGCACTCTTTATCGGTCTTTTTCAGGTTCTTTCGATAATCCCGGGAACATCCCGTTCAGGCGCAACAATTCTCGGAGCAATGATTCTCGGATGCTCAAGAGCCGCAAGTGCCGAGTTTTCATTCTTTCTCGCAATTCCGGTTATGTTTGGCGTAAGCTTCCTCAAAATTGTTACAAACGACTATATCCTTGCGACAAGCGAGTGGTTTTTGCTCATCCTCGCAATGGTTGTTGCATATGTAGTTTCGCTTATCTCCGTAAAGTTCCTTGTAAACTACGTAAGACGCCACGACTTCAAGGTATTCGGCTGGTACCGAATCGTTCTCGGACTTTTGGTTATTTCATATTTCCTCATTTTTTAATACATACAAAAACAGCATCGCCGTACGGCGGTGCTGTTTTCACATTTTCATCCTTTCCATAATATACTGTAACGGAGTTAAAATTCCAGACAGACCTGCGCAGGAAAGGATGACTTTTATATTATGAAGAAAAAACTCGATTTTGCAATTGTCGGCGGAGACATGCGCCAGGCAACACTCGCCGGACTTCTTTCCGCAGACGGACATCGCGTTTTTGCATATGCACTTGAAAAAGCGGATGTCGGTGAGAACATAATCCCGATAACCGACATCTCGGATCTTTCAAAAAATGTTGACTGTGTTGTTCTGCCGCTTCCCGCAAAGTCGGGCAAGGGCTTTCTCAACGCCCCGCTTTCAGACATCAAAATAAAAATAGAGGATATGTTCTCGCTCTTCCCCATAGGCCAGACGGTTATCGGCGGCAAGCTTGACAACTCGCTTTTTGAAATGGCAGGAAGATGCGGAATACGGCTTTTTGACTGTCTTGAGAGAGAGGATTTCACCGTTATGAATTCTGTTCCGACTGCCGAGGGCGCAATCGCGTGTGCTATGGAGCTTCAAAAGACCACTCTCAACTCATCACGTTGTCTTATCCTCGGTTACGGACATATTGGAAAGCTTCTTTCGGCATATCTCAAAGGACTCGGTGCGGACGTTACCGTTTCTGCCAGAAAATCGGGCGATATCGCGTGGATTTCTGCTTACGGTTACAAACCCATACTGACCTCGGAGATAAATACATCACTTTCCGGATTTGATATAATATTCAACACAATCCCGTCCCTTATCCTCGACAGGGATGCGCTTTCCAATGTCCGTTCCGATGCACTCATCTGCGACCTTGCCGCACTTCCGGGCGGCGTCGATTTTGATGCGGCATCCACGCTCTCACTCCGCACCTGCCATGCACTCTCGCTTCCCGGCAAGGTTGCTCCTCTGACTGCGGCAAAGAGCCTGCGCAGCACTGTTTACAATATTCTCAACGAATGGGGGAAATAATCAATGGGAAGCTTTGCGGTCGGCTTCTGTATGTGCGGCTCGTTCTGCACATTTTCAAAAGTCGTTCCCGAAATAAGAAAACTTAAGGAAAGCGGATATGACATACTTCCCATAATGTCAGAGTTTGCATACAGCACAGACACCCGCTTCGGAAAGGCAGAAGACTTTATCCGAGAGATAGAAGAAATCTGCGGTAAGAAGATAATTCACACCATACACGACGCCGAGCCAATCGGACCGAAAAAGCTCCTTGATGCACTTGTAATCGCGCCGTGCACCGGAAATACCATTGCAAAGCTTGCATGCGGAATATGCGACACATCCGTTACAATGGCGGCAAAGGCGCACCTTCGAAACGGACGCCCTCTTGTTATTGCTGTTTCTACAAACGACGGACTTGCGATGAATATGAAAAACATCGGAGTTTTATCATCTACCAAAAACGTATTTCTCGTTCCTTACGGTCAGGATGATGCGGTAGGAAAGCCTACTTCTCTCGTTTCCGATATGACAAAAATCGGCGACACACTAAAGTTTGCTCTCGCAAAATCCCAGATTCAGCCTGTTATTCTTTAAACAAAAAATCTCCTGATGCAATTTTGCATCAGGAGATTTTATTTTTTCTTAAACACCCCAGACAAGCCAGATATATACATATCCTGCAAGTACTGCCGCAAGTGTAAACGGGATACCGATTTTGAAGAAGTCGCTTGATTTTACTGTCTCTCCGTTTTTGCGCAAAATTCCGATAGCAGTTATGTTAGCGGATGCGCCGATCGGAGTGAGGTTTCCTCCGAGTGTAGCGCCGGTAAGGAGACCAAAGTAGAATACGTTGGGGTCAACTCCTGCGCCGTTATTCATCAAAAGTGCAATACTCTGAACAACCGGAAGCATCGTTGCAACATACGGAATATTGTCAATAAATGCCGAGAGAATGACGGATGCAAAGACTATCAACGTATAAAGCATAAATGAATTATCGCCCGCAACAAGATAGAAGAGATCTGCTATTGCATCAATTACGCCGGCACTCTTGATTCCTTCGATAACGATGAATAATCCAAAAAGAAGCAGAAGCGTATCGCGATCGAGATCTCGCAAAACCTGACCAACCATCCTGCCTGACTTTGACTTTATGCAGTGGCGAATGACCCCGATTACGCAAAGTGCTACGCAGATAAGTCCGCTACGAAGATCATAAATCGTTTTAAGAACCGGATTCTGCGGCTCGGGTATAAACGAAGCAATAATAAGGAACACAACAGTAGCAATCATGAGAACTGACGGGAAATAATCCGTAACTTCAGTTTCGACAACTGCTGAAATTTTCTGCTTTTCCTTGCGGAAAATAAAGAGAAGAACAAAAAGCGAAACTATTGCGCCAAGCTCTACACCCCAGAATATACCCGGTTTTCCTTCCATCCAGAAAAACTCAAGGAAGTTCATATCTGCAAAGCCACCGAGGAGAATACTTGTCGTATCACCAACGAGCGTTGCCGCACCTTGAAGGTTTGATGAAACAGCAATTGAAATTATCATCGGAACAGGTGAGAAATTGAGCTTTTTTGCAATAGCAAGACCAACGGGTGCAACCATAAGAACTGTTGCAACGTTATCAACAAATGCAGAAATTATACCCGCAAAAAGCGAAAGTATTGCAATTGCCCACATCGCATTCGGCACCTTTGTTATAAGGATTTCCGAAAGGCGCGCCGGCATTTTACTGTCGATAAAGAGTGTTACGATTCCCATTGTTCCCGCTATCATGAGAAGAACATTGTAGTCTACCGCTCCGAGCGCCTGAAGGAACGAGAAATCATAGACACCGAACAATCCAAGAGCAATAAACACAACCGCTCCACCAAGTGCTATGTACGGTCTGATTTGCTGCAGTGTAAGCATAAGCACATACATAATGATAAAAATAATAAGTGCAGGAATCATAACAAACCTCCAAATTTTTAATCGAATAAGATTATAGCATGATTCTTTTGAAAAAACAAGAAGACAGGATATTTTTTCCTGTCCTCTTTTTAAAGTACCAATGATGCAATGTAGAAATAAATAAGAAGAGATAAAGAGTCAACAATTGTCGTGATAAACGGGCTCGCCATAACTGCAGGGTCAAGCCCGAATTTCTTTGACAAAATCGGAAGTGAACAACCTACAAACTTTGCACACAAGACAGTAAGTGCAAGCGCGATTGATACAACAAGCGCAATCGGAAGTCCCACCGCGTCAAGGAACATAAGCTTTAGGAAATTCGCCGCCGCAAGCGTTATACCACAGAGAAGTGCAACGCGAATTTCCTTCCATTGCACTCTGAAAATATCAGAAAACTCAACTTCATCAAGCGAGAGGCTTCTGATAAGCGCAACAGATGACTGACTGCCGGAGTTACCGCCCGTACCCATAAGCATCGGGATGTATGCGGCTAAAATCCCCGTTGTGAGAAGAGCCGACTCAAAGTGAGTTATGATATGCTCCGTAAACGTCGACGAAAGCATAAGAAGCAAAAGCCACGGAATTCTTGCAAGCCACAGCTCAAATGCACTTGTTTTGAGATACGGCTTATCCGACGGCGTGATAGCAGCCATCTTCTCGATATCCTCCGTCGCCTCTTCACGGATAACTTCGATAGCATCGTCGATTGTAACGATACCTACAAGACGGTCTTCGCGGTCAACGACCGGAAGAGCAAGCAGACCGTACTTTGCAAACTGATTTGCAACGTCTTCCCTGTCGTCCATAGTGTTTACGCTGATGACATTTTCTTCCATGATGTCGCGTATCTCGGCATCGTCATCCGCCATAAGAATGCGACGCACAGTAACAATACCGATAAGCTTTCTGTCTTTTTCGGTAACGTAACATGTATAAATTGTTTCTTTGTCAACACCCGAGCGTCTGAGGTTTTTTATAGCTTCAGAAACCGTGAGGTCAGGTCTGAAGTTGACGTACTCCGTCGTCATGATGCTTCCTGCAGAATCGTCGGGATACTTGAGGATTTCATTAATCATCTTTCTCATATCCGGATCTGCCTGACGAAGAATTCGACGAACGACGTTCGCCGGCATCTCTTCGACAATGTCAACGGCATCGTCAACATAAAGCTCGTCAACAACCTCTTTAAGCTCGCTGTCGGAAAAGCCCTTTATGAGCATCTCCTGGAGGTCCGTGTCCATCTCAACAAAGGTTTCTGCGGCAAGCTCCTTTGAAAGAAGCCTGAAAACAAGTGGCATACGGTCTCTCGGAATCTCATCAAGAATGATTGCAATATCCGCCGGAGCAATCGTGTTGAGAACATCTCTCAAGGTAGAGAACTTTCTCTCCTCGAGAAGAGTGAGTATTGATTTTTCAAATGCAGCAGTTGTCTCTCCCATAATTCCTTTCCTCCTTTATTGTTTTTAGGAAGCAAAGGCACACAAAAAGGGGCAAAGACCTGCGAAGAAATCTATCGCAAGTTAAAATAACAGACGCTTCGCGCCGTATAAACTTCGCCCGTCATATGTGCTCCTACTACCGCCTGCGTCCATTATTCTCACCTGCCTTATTTTTTCAATATCATTTATATATTATATTCCTTAAAATATATCTTTGTCAACAAAAAAGTATCTTATACGTTTTTATAAACAACCTTTCCGTCTACGATTGTCATAACGACATTGAAATTATCATCAAGCACGGTAAGGTGCGCGCGTTTCCCCTTCTCAATTGAACCGATTTCGTCATAAAGACCGAGTGCCTCTGCCGGATTCTTCGTAACTCCGAGCATTGCATCCTCAACCGGCACTCCGATAGTTTTTACAACATTTGCAAAAGCGCGGTTTATTGCGATTGATGAGCCTGCAAGTGCTCCGTTTTCAGCTCTTGCAACACCGTCCTTTACGACGACGGGAAGTGCGCCCGACATATAGTTTCCGTCAGGAAGTCCTGCCGTAACAATCGAGTCGGTTATGAAAACGATCTTGTCCTTTCCCTTGCAGCGAAGGGCGATTTTTATCGGTGTGGGGGCAACGTGGAGAAAATCGCATATAATTTCGCCAAAGACGTCGTCTCTCGCGAGACTTGCACCGAGCATTCCCGGCTCTCTGTGATTCAAGCCCTTCATCGCATTATATGTATGTATCGCAATACTTCCGCCGGCAGAAAAGCCGCGGTTTGCCTCTTCTTCCGTCGCGCCCGAATGTCCGAGTGAGACCTTTATTCCGTTTTCCGTAAGGTATTTTATCGCGTCTTCCGCACCCTCAATTTCGGGAGCTATCGAAACGACACGCAAGTTTCCTTCGCCTGCATCAATAAGACGCTTTATATCCTCCTTTGTCGGAGTCTTCAAGAGACTTTCCTCGTGTGCTCCGCGAAATGCGTGCGACAAGAACGGCCCCTCAAGATAGATGCCTGCGATGTGAGCGCCGCTTGTGCCGGCGGCCATTCGCTTTACTATCCTTTTTTCTGCCTTGACAAGATTATCTATCGACTCCGTAACGGTTGTCGCGCAGAACTCTGCCGCGCCGCACGACGCATAATACTTCGAGAGAGTGTCAAGCTCATCAAATGATGCCGAAACTGCCTCTATCGAGTATCCGCCGTGAGTGTGCATATCTATAAAACCGGGAAAGACCTTATATGCACCAAGGTCAAGATCAAAATCTTCTCCCGACGAAAATCCCGAAAATCTTCCGTTTTCGATTTCGATTACGGTATCATTCAACACTGCACCGTTGTTATACGCTTTTTCTACTTTTACTTTCATTTTTCTGCTCCTTAATCTTGAAAGAATGTGAATAACGTGATATTATAATATAAGAATATTATAGTATAATAGTGGGATATCGCGATGTAAATACAAGTTTGCATCAACCGGCAAACACCACTTTACACATTATAACATTTTTTCACGGGAGAGACAATATAAATGAACAAAAACATCAGAAAAACAATTATCGACTATGTCATATCATTTATAGGTGCGGCGCTGTTTGCAATCTCATTCAACCTCTTTATCAAAAATTCAGATACGCAGATTGCAATGGGCGGCATAACGGGTATCTCAATGGTCTTCAACTACTTCTTCCCAAAGCTTTCAATGGGTCTTCTCACCTTGCTTGTAAACATTCCGTTTCTCGTTCTCGGAACGGTCAGAATCGGCGGTCGCTTTATGGCAAAAACGATTTTTGCTTCAATTTCCCTCTCCGTCGTTATGTATCTCACAGAATGGCTTCCGCCACTCTCCACAGATCCTCTCCTCTGCTCGATTTACGGCGGTCTCGGCACAGGGCTCGGCCTCGGTCTCGTTTTTCTCCGTGGCGGCTCAACTGCAGGCTCTGACATCGTAGGTATCGTTGCAAAGCAGAAGTTTACGGGTATGTCTATCGGTCGGCTCGTTCTTATAACGGATGCGATAATCGTTCTTATTTCAGCTTTTGCCTTCAGAAATGTAAACAGCGTTCTTTATGCAATCATCAAAATGTATGCCGCATCAATCGCAACAGACGGTATTCTCTACGGCTTCACAACAGACAAGCTTGCGTACATCATAAGCGATAAGGCACCGGAGCTCGGACGCCTTGTCATTGAAAAGATTGGTCACGGTGCAACCATCCTTACAGGCGAGGGCGCATACACAAATCAACCGAGAAAAATGCTTATGTGTGCGATAAACCCGAATCAGATCGGCGCACTCAAGGACCTCGTCCGTGAGGCTGACAACGATGCTTTTATGATAGTTATGAGCACACACGAGGTTCTCGGCTTCGGATTTAAACCGAACATCAAATCAAACGTATAAATCTTTGCACCCCGAGGCAAAACTATCATTATAATATAATGACAGGAGACAGAGTTTTGATTGAAATTTCAAATCTCTCGAAGATTTATAAAACGGCGTCAGTTGAGGTTTCGGCTCTTAAAAACATCAGCTTCCGCGTAGAAAAAGGTGAGTTTATTGCAATAGTCGGCTCATCAGGCTCGGGAAAGAGCACACTTATGAACATTCTCGGTTGTCTTGACCGCCCTACAAGCGGAACATACAAGCTTGATAACAGGGATGTTTCAAACCTCTCAAAATCACAGCTTTCAAAAATCCGTAACAGAAAAATCGGATTCATCTTTCAGGGATTCAATCTCCTTGATAAAATGACGGCGCTTGAAAATGTTGAGCTTCCGATGATGTATGCAAAAATCCCCGAAGGCAAAAGGCACGACATCGCAAAGGATGCACTTTGTCGGGTAGGACTCTCGGAGCGCATTTCTCACCGACCGTGTGAGCTCTCGGGCGGTCAGCAACAGCGCGTTGCAATAGCGCGTGCCATTTCGCAAAAGCCGTCCGTCATCCTTGCAGACGAACCGACAGGCAATCTCGACTCGGCATCGGGAGAAGAAATCCTCTCAATCTTGTCGGAGCTTCATCTGGGCGGAACAACAATAATTCTGATTACGCACGATATGAAAGTAGCAAATCGCGCATCACGCATTATGGAAATTTCAGACGGAAAAATCAAAACCAATTAAAAGAGGTGTTTTATATGCAAAGAACAGACAAATTCAACTACTATCTCGACATCGCAGAAACCGTGCTTGAACGCGGCACATGCCTTCGCAGAAATTTCGGCGCAATAATTGTCCGCCACGATTCAATAATCTCAACAGGATACACAGGTGCACCGCGCGGACGATGCAACTGCTCGGACCTCGGCTTCTGCCGCCGCGAGCAACTCGGAATTCCTCGTGGCGAGCGTTACGAACTTTGCCGCAGCGTTCACGCAGAGGCAAACGCCATCATCGCGGCACCTCGCTCTGAAATGCTCGGTTCAACTCTCTATCTTGTCGGTCGCGATATGAAGACGGGTGAGCTTGTTGAAAACGCATCCTCCTGTGCAATGTGCAAACGCCTTATAATCAATGCGGGCATTGAGCGTGTTGTTATCCGCAACACTCCGACAGAATACACGATAACTCTTGTAGATGACTGGGTTAAAAACGATGACTCACTCGACGATTCAGTGAAAGGATATTGAGGTACATACCATGAAAAAATTCTTCTCTTTCATTTTTAAATTTTTCGGATTCCTTGCATTTTTAGGTGCGGCATTCGTTTCATTCGGATATTTTCTTGCAAACAAGAAAAACAAGTTGAACAATCCGAAAGAAGAATCCGCAGAAGAAGAATAAAGGTATTGATATGAGGCTTAAAGAAAGAGTTTGCGGCATCGTTGAGGGGCTTAAGAAGGAATACCCTCTCGCCGAATGCTCGCTGACATACGAAGAACCGTATCAGCTCCTCTTTGCGACACGGCTTTCCGCACAGTGCACTGACGCGCGCGTAAACATTGTTACGAAAGAACTTTTTGCAAAATACCCGTCGCTTTCATCTATCGCAAATTGCGATATTGAGGATCTTGAGCGGATAGTTCATCCCTGCGGAGTTTTCAGAATGAAGGCGCGTGATATCCGCGCATCTGCAAATATGCTGATCGAAAAATTTGGCGGTGTTGTCCCCGATACCATGGAAGAGCTTTTATCTCTTCCGGGTGTTGGCAGAAAGACTGCGAACTTAATTCTCGGCGACATCTTCAAAAAACCCGCCGTCGTTGCGGACACCCATTGTATCCGCATTTCAAACAGGCTCGGACTTTGCACGTCAAAAGACCCGAAGCACGTTGAATTTCAATTGAAGGAGATTGTTCCTCCGGATGAACAGAACGATCTCTGCCACCGTTTCGTCCACCACGGACGCGCTGTCTGCTCGGCGGCAAAACCGAAATGCGAAGAGTGTATAATCAAAGCATTTTGCAAAACATATTCAAAACCATAACGGAGTCTTCACTTACTTATGAACAGAAAAACAATTATTTTAGACCTTGATGGTACTATTTTAAACACACTCGATGATCTTCGCGACAGCGTAAATGTTGCACTTAAGAAAGGCGGATTTCCTTGTCGCTCGCTTGAAGAAATCAGAACGTTTGTCGGAAACGGTGCGCGAAATCTTATTATTCGCTCGCTTCCCGACGGCGCAAATGACGAGACAATCGAAAAAACTCTCGCGGATTTCAAAGCGCATTATGAAACGAATAAAACAAACAAAACTGCCCCGTATGACGGTATGATTGAGCTGCTTTACACCTTGAAGAAAAAGGGCTGTAAGCTTGCAATAGTCTCAAACAAGCACGACGATGCAGTTCAGGGACTCTTTAAAAAGTACTTTTCCGACGTTTGCGACTTTACACTCGGAAACTGTGACTTTCTCCCCAAAAAACCGGCCCCCGATATGGTGCATTATGCAATAGAGAAGCTTGGCGAAGAAGTCGACTCTGCAGTTTACATAGGCGATTCGGAAGTTGACATCACAACGGCGAACAATTCGGGCATCCCCTGCATCTCGGTTTCGTGGGGATTCCGCGACGAAGGCACCTTAAAAGAGGCCGGCGCAACACATATTGCAAAAGACGCAAAAGAGCTTCTTGAAATAATTGAAAAGATATAGAAAAACGGTGTGCCACTTGGCACACCGTTTTTTACATATCTTCTTTTTTATCTCTATTGAATATATACGCCGAGAAGAGCGCCGTTGCGGGGACTGCCGCGAGGATACCGATGCTTCCGACGACGGCAGAGAGGATTTCAGCCATTATCATCTCCATATTAAAGAGATAGTATAGATTCTTGTTGTATGCAACAAGCAAAAGCACCGTTGCAAGCGCACCGCCGATATATGCGAGGATGAGCGTATTCGTCATTGTTCCTATCGCGTCGCGACCGATGTTCATTCCCGAGCGAAGCATTCTTCCAAACGATTTATCTCTCATTTCTTCGTTTAATTCATTCATAGCTGATGCGATAGACATCGCAACGTCCATAATCGCGCCGAGCGCGCCGATGACAACACCACCCCAGATGAGCGCAAGAAGATCAACAGGTGTATCCATAAGAGTAAGGAGAACATAGTCCTGATCTATCATACCCGTAAGTGCCCACGCGCGACTTACAACGATTGTGAGAATACCCGAAATCACGACGCCCATTGTATTTCCGAATATCGCGCAGGCGGTTTTCTTCTCCCAACCCGCAATCAGGATAAGGCTCATAAATATCGTGAAGACGCTTATTATCATCGTCATAACGTAAATATTATATCCCTTAAGGATAGACGGAACATACACCATAAATATTGCAAGCACGGTGAAGATGAGCGAAACTATCGTCGCCACACCCTTTCGTCTTCCGATGATTAGGATCAAAAGCAGGAATGCAATGACAAGAAAAGCTATCTTTCCGACGCGGTTGTGCTCAATAAATATCCACTCAATCGAATCGTCGGCAAGGTCATATCCGGGACGCGAAATAAGAATCTTATCGCCTGTCTTTACGTCGCGCGGCTGATACGCATACATATTGTCAACATCCTGAACAACTTCGATGGTATCACCCTTGTACGGTCCGTTTTTCACAAGCGCATCAAACACTATCCTCTTATATGTAACCATAGTTTCCCCATCATCAAGGCTGTATTCGGTTTCCTCGACATCTCCGACAGACAAAACCTCTGCCCTGTAATAAATCTCTCCGCCCTCATCAAAAGAATCAGGCTTGCACACAAAGCTTCCGACAAGAACAAAGATGATTGAGAATATAATCGTCAGCAAATATATCAGACTCTGCTTTTTCTTTTCATTTTTCATTGTTCCACCTCAACCTTAAATCTGCATAATATATATTTAATTATATTAAATATGCTTTAAAAAATCAACCAAATTTATTGACATCCAATGAATTTGTGGTAAAATATTCATTAAAATCAAGTCGTTTTTTCGACAAACTTAGGAGGTCTTTTCTGTGAAGAAAATATCAGCTTTTTTAAAACGGAAGGACATTGAGTTTTCGCTCAAACGCTATTTTATAGATGCGCTTGGAGCTATGGCTCAAGGTCTTTTTGCATCACTTCTCATCGGCACGATCATCTCGACCATCGGTCAGCAGTTTGGAATTGAGACACTCGTCACCGTCGGAAACTTTGCAAAAGGCGCGCAGGGTGCCGCGATGGCAATCGCCATCGGCTATGCTCTCAAAGCTCCTCCGCTCGTCCTTTTCTCGCTCACTTCCGTAGGTGTTGCGGCAAACGAGCTTGGTGGTGCGGGTGGCGCATTTGCAGTCCTTATCATTACGATAATTGCCGCAGAGCTCGGAAAGGTCGTAAGTAAGGAAACAAAGCTTGATATTATCGTTACACCGATCGTTACTATCTGCTCAGGTATTCTCGTTGCGATGGTCATAGCCGAACCTATCGGAATTGCCGCAAAATCCCTCGGTGAGCTTATTATGTATGCAACAACTCTCCACCCATTCCTTATGGGAATTATTGTCTCCGCAGTTGTCGGCATCGCGCTCACTCTCCCCATCTCAAGTGCCGCTATCTGCGCAGGTCTTTCACTTACCGGTCTTGCAGGCGGCGCGGCTCTTGCAGGCTGCTGTGCACAGATGGTCGGTTTTGCACTTATGAGCTTCCGTGAAAACGGCTGGGGCGGAATCGCCGCACAGGGACTTGGAACAAGTATGCTCCAGATGGGCAACATCGTCAAGAATCCGAAGATCTGGATAGCACCTATTCTCACATCCGCAATTATGGGTCCGATTTCAACCTGCCTCTTTAAGCTTGAAATGAACGGTGCTCCCGTTTCATCCGGTATGGGAACCTGCGGTCTCGTCGGTCAGATAGGTACATACACAGGATGGGTAAGCGACGGTATTGCGGTTGGCGCATATCAATGGATATCAATGCTCCTTTGCCACTTTATTCTCCCTGCTGTTATCTGCGCCGTTCTCGGTCTTCTCTGCCGAAAGCTCGGATGGATAAAAGAAAACGATTTAAAGCTCGATCTTTAATTTAAAAGTATAAGCCGATGCGCAAGACGCATCGGCTTTTTTTATCTGCATTTCGGAATGAGCAACACTCTTCCCTTATCCGCATAATCTTCGTTTTCGATTCCGTTCGCAAGGCAAATCTCATCCGCACGCGTTCTGTGTTCTTTCGCAATACTCCAGATGTCGCGCTTTTCGGATACTCTCATCACGCAGATGCTCGGAGATTTAGCTTTCTTGTCCGCGCACTCCTCTTCAGCCTCAATTTTTAAGACAATCTCCGTGTTTTCGTTTTCAGTTTCGATCACTTCAAAGTCCGCAAAAAATCTGACGTTCAGTTCCTTATCGTTCCCCTGCGAATATCCCTTCCCGCGAACCGATGTTGTGACCGCATAGTCTCTGTTTTCCTTAATTTCGACAGGACACACGACACACGCGCGTCGGGAATCGGTGTAAAGTAAATCATCTTCACTGATATACATCACCGAGATTGCAACGTCAGCCGAGACGACCTCGCTTCCGTTTTCGCGACGGCGTACGGGAAGCTGAGGCAAAACCGAAACACCAAGCACTTTTTTAACTCCGTTTTGCAGCTGCAACGTTTCGGAATGCGGAACTCTCTTTTCTGTTTTGTCGATATACCGCGCACTCCTAAATTCCATACGGCTTACTTCTGCATCACAGGATGTGCTGTATGCATCACAGAGTGCTTTCATTTCCGTTCTCTCAAAAACAAGCGCGCTCATATCGGCAGTAACGCTTACTGTTATATAGCGAGCTTTTCCCGATGCGTCGTATGAAACATCAAGATCATAGCCTGATGCTTTGAGAGAAATTTCAAGATTGTGACCGTCTTCCATACCTTCGATATCAAGTATGTGAGAAAACGGAAGCTCGTGCTCTGCACTGTGCAAAACTCCGTCTTCGGTCGTGTAGATATAATTTACTTCGCAAACGCCCTTTGCTATAGCCTTGTTGCCTATCACCTTCGTCTCACCCGGAAGAAGCATCACTCCGCTTGCGAGAATACCTGAAAGCTCTGTGTCTTTTCCCGAAAGCTCAATATCATCATTCACCGAAAAGCTCTTCTCTTTGATCATTATCGGGCGATAATTATCTATGGTTGTATGCTTTTCTTCTACGCCGTGCTTTTCGGCATCAATAACACCTCTGCAGATTTCCTCCTCACAGATGTTGTATGCGCGGTATGCAAGTTCAACACTTGCACGCACAGACACCTTTCTCGGATTCATTTCACGCACATCAAAAGAGCGCATAACAGCTTTTATGAGCACCTTTGAATCGGAGGTTACTCCATCTGACTCGAATGTGTGAAAAAACGGCATCGAAACGTCAAGCTTTCTTGGGCACTTCTCCTCGCTCGCGATGTAAAGTACAACACCTTTAATAGTTCCCTCAACAGAAATCCTGCCATCCCTTACATCCTTGCTCTTTATAAATGCGTTTCCAACACCTTTTACTATGCGTTGAATATCCGGACTCTTGTCAGAAACTATTATTTCGGTCGCCTCTTCATGGATCGCACTGCCCTTGTCAAAGCAATGCATATATTCACTTTTCTTCTTATCAAGCAAAAGCTCCATTTCACTCTCTCCTTTTTAATTTTCTGTTTAAGTATATTTCTCATCCGCTCAGGATATGACAAGCATCCGAAATTTTCATTGCAATAAATTTACGTGTCGGTTATAATATATTCATAAAACCCGAGGAGAGAATGACTTTATGAAGAGATGTGTAATAGTAGGCGGTGCGGAAATAAAAGATTATTCTGCCATAAAAAACTACCTTTATGACGATGATTTTTATATTTTCTGCGACAGTGGTCTTTTTCATATGGAAAAGCTCGGTGTGTCTCCGTCTCTTATAGTAGGAGATTTCGATTCTCACCCGACACCCACACTCCCCTGCGAGACGATAACGCTTCCCAGAGAGAAGGATGACACCGACACCTTCTTTGCCGCAAAGCTTGCGCTCTCACGCGGCTTTTCGGATTTTCTCCTCATCGGAGCAGCCGGCGGACGCCTTGACCATACTCTCGGAAACATTTCAATTCTTCATGTGCTCCACTCAAACGGCTGCAGCGGCAAACTCGTTGACGACTACTCCGAAATGGAAATTGTTGATGCTGCTCCAAAATACATAACAGACGATTTTTCTTATTTTTCCGTAATCAATTCCGACGGAAGCGCGAAAGGAATTACAATAAAGAGTGCGCTTTTCCCTCTTGAGAATGCAGATATTTCACCCGATTATCAATACGGCATAAGCAACGAACCCCTCAAAGGAGAGAAGGCCGAAGTTTCGGTTGCCCGTGGTCGCGCACTTTTGATAAAGGTAAGAAATCAATAACAAAAAAGCAGGTGCGATAAGCACCTGCTTTTTAAATTCTCAACTATTAAAAGAACTTGTCGTGAACTGCGCGCATTGCACGTTCTGACTCATCCTTCTTGATAAGAACAGAAACCTTGATTTCACTTGTTGAAATCATATCGATGTTTACGTTAGCTGCTGAAAGAGCTTCAAACATCATAGCTGCAACGCCCGGGTTGTTAACCATACCTGCACCTACGATTGAGAGCTTGCAAAGGTCTTCGCGGACTGCTATAGACTCAAAGCCAAGGTCTTCCTTGCCGTTTTCAAGAACTGACTTTGCAAGTTCAAGAGAAGAAGACGGAACGGTAAATGCGATGTCCTTGTTGCCCTGTCTGCCGATTGACTGAAGAATGATATCTACGTTTACGCCCTTGTTTGCGAGGAGCGAGAATACCTTATAGGCAATGCCCGGAGCATCTGCCATGTTTACGAGAGAAATCTGTGCTATATCCATATCGCGTGCAACGCCGCTTACATTCATTTTTTCCACTTTATGTGCCTCCTTAATTTTTGTGCCCGGATTGCGGGTAAAGCTGGAGATAACCTCCATATCAACATTAAAACGCTTGCCCATTTCAACTGAACGGTTGTGAAGAACCTGTGCACCGAGTGATGCGAGCTCAAGCATTTCGTCATAAGTAATTTCGTCAAGCTTCTTTGCTGTCGGAATCTTTCTCGGGTCTGCAGTATAGACACCGTCAACGTCTGTATAAATCTGGCAGAGGTCTGCGCCGAGAGCTGCCGCAAGAGCAACTGCTGTTGTGTCAGAACCGCCGCGTCCGAGAGTTGTGATGTCTTCGAACTTGTTGATACCCTGGAAACCTGCAACGATAACGATTCTGCGCTTTGAAATCTCAAGCTTAAGACGCTCGGTCTCAATCTTCTTGATTCGTGCTGAACCGTAGTTCATGCCTGTCTGGATTCCTGCCTGCCAGCCTGTGAGAGAGATTACAGGGTAACCGAGCTTTTCAATTGCCATTGCAAGGAGCGAAATTGAAATCTGCTCGCCGTTTGCAAGGAGAACGTCCATCTCTCGCTTTGAAGGGTTGGGGTTAATCTCTTTTGCCTTTTCGATGAGGTCATCTGTCGTGTCGCCCTGTGCAGATACAACAACCACAACGTCGTTGCCTGCGGCATATGTGCTTGTTACGATATCTGCAACGTTGAATAAACGTTCAGTATCCGCAACAGACGAGCCACCGAACTTCTGTACTATAAGACTCATTTATGTTTCTTCCTTTCAGAAAAATTTACTTTATAATATTCTATCCGAGAACGCGCATGGATGAAAGAACGTCGCATCTCTCAGAAAGTGTCTGAAGCTTCGTTGCGAAGTCCTTTTCGCAAAGTTTTTCTGTGATGAACGCTGTTGCAAGCTCATCACTTATAAACTCAACAGCACCAAACACCTGTGTTACCGCACTTCTAACGTTTTCGCCGTCAACGTGAACGTAGAACTTCGACTGAAGCTTGCCCATATCCGCAAGTGAGCCTTCGCGCTCTGGCTTCCAGCCGATGTACTTTTTCGTACCGATATGCTTTATCGCATCGATGACGTCTGCACAAACTGCGCTTGCTGTCGGGAACTTTCCTGCACCCGGACCGTAGAACATAGTGTTTCCTACCATATTTCCGTGAACCATAATGGCATTGAAAACATCTTCAACAGCTGCAATCGGAGAGGATTTATCAACAAGATGCGGACCTACATATGCATAAACCTTGCCATCGTCTGAGAGAACGGTGCGACCTAAAAGGCGAATGACCTTTCCTGCCTTGCCCGCAAGGTTCACGTCATCAAGTGTTACCTTGGTGATTCCCTCCGTCGGAATGTTTGCCGGAGAAATGTGCGTTCCGAAAGCGAGGGATGCAAGGATGCAGATTTTTCGGCACGCATCGTGTCCTTCGATATCTGCGCTCGGGTCGCGCTCTGCATAGCCGAGCTCCTGAGCCTCTGCAAGAGCCTTCTCAAAAGTAAGCCCCGCCTTTATCATACGCGTAAGAATGTAATTTGTTGTGCCGTTCAATATTCCGTAAATCTCGTCGATCTTGTTTGCGGCAAGACATTGCGCTATCGGACGGATTACGGGGATTCCGCCGCCGACCGAGGCTTCAAAGAGATAGCTTACGTCTTTGTCCTTTGCAATTTCAAAAAATTCTGCGCCGTGTGTTGCAACAAGCTCTTTATTTGAAGTTACAACACTCTTTCCGGAGAGAAGCGCGCGCTTTGTGAAATCGTATGCCGGGTTAAGACCTCCGATAGTTTCAACCACTACGGAAATTTCAGAATCGTTTTCAATTATCGAAAAGTCCTTTACAAACTTTTTCGCATTTTTGTCTGAAGAGAAATCGCGGATGTCTACGATATATTTTACTTCAATCTCCTCGCCGAGGTGATTTGCAATCGAATCTTTATTCTGCTCAAAAAGTTCTACAACCCCCGATCCGACCGTACCGTACCCTAAAACTGCAATCTTTTTCATAGTATATCTCCCTTTATGTAATAGCGTTTACTGACCTGCAAGCGGATTAAAGGAGATAACCCCTTCTATCTCGCGTGCGCGCACAATAAACATATCTATATCCGTGCTCATATCCTGCGTTTCGGCAGAAATCGTAACCGGAGCTCTGCCGCCGCTCGGAATCGTCTGATAAATCGTGAGGATGTTTGCGCTGTACGATGCGAAATGTGCAAGAATCCTCGACAAAACTCCCGGCTCATCGCGCAGAATCATCGAAAATGTGATGATATGTCCGAGCGACATCGCGTTAAACGGAGAAATCAGATCCTTATATTTATAAAAAGCACTCCGGCTGAGCGATGCCTGTGAGGCCGCTTCTTCAACCGTTCTTGCCCGACCTGACGAGAGGTACTCCTTTGCCTTTACGCACTTTATGAGAACCTCGGGAAGAGCCGTGTCCTGAACTATATAGTATTTGTGATTATCCTTCACGAACATCCCTCCCTCGCGGTCATTTGTTTTTCCAGCACGGATACTATGATATCACACATCAGCATATAATTCAAGTATAAAAATGCTTTTTTTCTGAATTTTTATTTTTTTGTCAATATGTGAAAAAAAACTTTTATTTCTGTATATATTGATATATAATATACTCAAAAGGCAGGTGATCTCTATGACCGGAAATAAGCATATTCGCATACTACTTTATATTTTTTACACCGCGCTTGCGCTGTTTGGTCTTTGGTTTAGTTTTAAATACGCACTTCCATGGCTTGCTCCGTTTATTCTTGCTTTCATTTTTTCACGGATTATCGAAAAGCCCGTTGCATTTTTTGAAAAGAAGCTGCATTTTCCAAGACCGCTTGCAAGCATTATCTTCACGTTGCTCTTTTACGTAATCATAGGAACGCTTCTCTACTTTGCAACTTCACGCCTGATTCATACGATTGTTTTGCTTTTTGAAAAACTGCGCACGCTTGACATCGACCTTACAGTCAACGAGCTCAACGCCTCCTTTACAAGCATTTTATCAAACCTTCCGCTTGGTGTTCAGGGATTTATATATACTAACATAGAAGGCTGGCTGTCAGAGCTTGTGGGAGCACTCCAGAAGCTCATTTCCCCGATAGTTTCCTATGCAGCAGACTTTGCGTCTGTCCTTCCGTCAATTCTTATCTTTATCATCGCGGCAATCGCTTCGACCTTCTTTTTCAGCTCCGATTTTGAAAAGCTCAAAAAGTCGATTTCCGATGCCGCAAACGACAAATGGAAATCCCGCTACCGTTTCTTCAAGCGTCAGCTTTCAGAAACCCTGCTCTCATACCTCCGCGCGGTTATGGTTCTCATTTGCATCACCTTTGTTGAGCTTTCTATCGGTCTTTGTATCCTCCGGATAAAAAACGCGATACTCATCGCCGCAGTTGTTGCGATTATTGACGCGCTCCCGATTCTCGGCACAGGCTGGATACTTATGCCGTGGGCGGTTGTTTCCCTTTTCTCCGGAAATTATTTTCTCGCAATAGGTCTTGCAATAATCTATGCAGTTGTCACGATAGTGAGAAATCTCATCGAGCCGAAGGTCGTCGGTGAGCATATAGGACTTCACCCGCTTATAACTCTTTTGTGCATCTACATTGGTCTTAAGGTTTTCGGAATAATCGGAATGTTTACTCCCATCGTCGTTGCACTTATAAAACAGTTTTATGACTGGGGATATTTTGACTTTATCAAAAACAAACTGCCGAACGACGATTCTCATAAAAAATAAATCAAACATAAACCCATGCATCCCGAAACGTGATGCATGGGTTTTTCTGTTTTTCACTTAACTACGCACACTGCAAGAAGCGACAGGAAGCCTCCGCAAATACCGATAATCTGTCTCTTTGAAAGTCGTTCTTTGAAAACAAGCCATGACGTTAAAAATCCTAAAAAAATTGCACTTCCGTTTACCAGCGGAAAGAAAAGCTGACTCGGCAAAAGCCCCGTAAGACGAAGATTTATAACATTCATTGCATATGTACAAAGTCCGCAGACAAGAGCAAATAAGACGTGTTTCTTTGTAAACTTAAGCTCTTTGAATGTCTTTTTTGACCTTATTCTGCTATAAACAATAGAACAGGCAAACGCCGCAAGAAGAAAACCGTTTGTCTCACCTTTAAATGCTGAACTCTGATGAATTTTTTGAATAACACCACCGGCACCCGATGTTATAAAGCAAAGCAAACAATATATAATCCACTTCTTATTTATCTTTCCATCGCCGCCGCGACCAAGAGAAAGGTAAATGAAAAAAATGAGGACAATAACAGCTATGAGCTTTGCAAGCGAAAATTCTTCGCCGAAAAATACGCCCGACATCGTCGGAATTATCATCGAAGACGATGTAATAAGAAGCGTTATATTGAGCGGACCTGCTGAAAGCGAAAGCATCTTATATGCAATCGCAAGAGCCGTAACAGCTCCGTAGAGAAGCCCCAAAAGCACGGTGTACGGAGATATACTGCCTCCTATAATGCCGATACCGAAAAGAATTGCACACAAAAAATATGTAATCATATTAAATCTGCTTATATGGTCATTTGTGGGCAGTTCTTTTTTGCAAACCACGTTATAAACACAGTTTTGCACAACCATTGACGATATTGAAGTCAGAATCTGTAAAGCAATCATCTTTGTTCTCCTTATTTCACTCTGTATTCAAGAATTACACTTGAACGTTTTTCAGAAAGGCATATTCTTAATAAATCCGAAACTTCAAAATTCTCTTCAGTATCAAGATTTGACACTTCATACTTCTTTCCGTTGTCAACTCCCCGAAGATTTATTTTAATTTCCTCAAACGGAGAGTTTTCGCGTCTGAATGCCATAACGATTCCGCTCTGACTTTCCGCATCGTGATACTGCCAGACAGTCCACGAAGTGTCATCAAGCACATTTGACCCGTGGTTGTAAAAATCCGTTGAAAAATATCTGCGAATGCGCATATATTCCTCTGAAATTTTCTTTGTCCACGAAAAATCCTCTTCGGTCATGCTCTGAAAAATCGTGCTGTAAAACATCGCGCTCCAACTTGTTGAATATGAGCTTCTTACCGCATAAGTATCGCCCTTTACCTTCTGTCCGCAACCTGTGTACGGAAAGTATGCCGAAATATTTGTGTTGTGCACCTGATAGACCTCGGGATTCGGGTTGAAGTTGCATTGATAATCTGTTCGGAGCACCGGAGTTGAGCGTCGGAGTGTTTCTATATCAATTCTTCTTCCGCCACCGCAGCAGTTGTCGATTATAAGGTGCGGATATTTCTCAAGGAGATAATCCCAGAGCTTATACATACCCATAACGTGTTTGATTTCGGTTATGCCGATTCTTCCGCCCTTGTCATTTTCAATGCAGTAATCCTCGAGCTGAACGTTGAAGTCCTGACGGTAACATGACATACTGTATTTTTCTATGCAATCGCAAAGAAGCTTTTTTGTATATTCAAGTGCGTCCTCATTTCCGTACCAGAGCATATTTGATGTGTTATCAGGAAGCGTGATAAACCATTCGGGATGTTCTTTTACAACGCGTGTTCCGGTAATTGCCCTTTCAGGTTCTATCCACAGCATAAAATCCATCCCTGCGTCTTTTGCACAGTCAACAACATCCGCAAGTCCGCCCGGATGCACCTTCGGATTCGGTGTCCACTCGCCCGTATGCTCACCCCAGTCACCGCTGAATGCCTCTTCGCATTTTTTGCAGTTACCGTACCACGCGGCATCAACCCAGAACTTATCAAACTTTATTCCGTGGGACGAAAACTCACCGAGGCGTTTTTTCATCTCCGCACTCGGAAGCCCTCCCCACATTTCATATGCCATAACTCCGTCTGCCTTTTCGGGAAATGATGACTTATGCGAATAATACTTTTTGATAAGGCTCCTTATTTTGTTATGTTTGTCTTCGCCCTTCTGATACCTCATAACAAGAATTGAAGCTGTGCGAACCTGCTCACCGGGTTCAAGGTAAAATTCAGCTTTTGAAAGACCTGCGCGCATGTTGATGCCGCAATCTGTCTTTTTAAACTCCGCCTTCCACGAACCTGACCAACCGATTGCCGTGAAATAACCGTCACCCTGTGAGGTAACGTCAAAAAACGGCATTATCTCGTTGCTTGAAAGTCCTTTTATATTCGCAAAGGTTTTTGTCTGTTCGGGACATTTATCGAGATATTCAAAATTGAACGCAAATTCTTCAGCACTCTTTTTATCGTTATCCCAATAGTTTTCGCATTTTATTACACCTGTCATCGTAATGACACAGGCATCTCCCTCTTTCGGCATAAATCCGGGATTCGGAGATTTTGGGTGCTCGAGAGAAAAACATGCAGCGCAATCTGCAATATCAGAAAAAATGCCGCTTATCTTGTCGGATTTGTTTTCAAAAAACAAAACCCATTCCGTCGCATCAAAATCATCATAATTCTTCTGCGAGAGTGTTACATATACTCCTTTTGTAACCTCATACACTCCATTTTTTGAATGCGGTGAATTATAATCGATAACTTTTCCGTCATACTTAAAGCAAAATTGCGGTTTCATAAATACACCTCTTCTCTGCAGGCTTTTGTTATTTCATCTTGTACTCAAAAATTACGCTTGAGCGTTTTTCGGGAAGTGTTATTTCGAGTGAATCCGTGATTTCAAAAGCTTCCTCTGTGTCGATATTCAAAACATCATATTTCTTGCCGTCAACAAGCCCGCAAAGGTTTACCGGAATCGTATCAAACACGCAATTTGAACGACGGAATGCCATAATAATACCACTCTGATCCTTCGGATCGTGGTACTGCCATACTGTCCAGCCGGTATCGTCAAAAGTGCAGGACGCGTGATTATAGTAATCCTCGGAGAAGTACCTGCGGATACGTCTGTATTCCTCCGAAACAGTCTTGAGCCACGCAAACTTCTCGTCATCCATTTCCTGGAACACACATCCGTACGGAGAGCACGCCCAGCTTGATGAGTATGAGCTTCGTGCAACGTATGTATCACCGCTGTTTCGATACTGGCAACCGTTAAACGGGAAGTATTTTGAGATATTTGTTGTCTGTACCTGCAAAGCCTCGGGGTTTGTGTTGAAGGTTACCTGAAAATCCGTTCTGCAAACAGGGATTGATCGTCGGAGAGTCTCGATATCAATACGTCTTCCGCCGCCACAGCAGTTGTCGATTATAAGGTGAGGATACTTCGAGAGCAAGTAATCCCAGACACGATACATACCCATAATGTGCTTGATTTCAGTTATACCGATGCGGTTTTCAGCATCGTTCTGCTTGCAGTAGTCCTCAATCTGCACATTAAAGTCCTGGCGGTAGACTGAAAGATTATACTTCTCAACTTTTTCAGAAAGAAGCTTGCAGGTATATTCAAGGGCTTCTTCGTTTCCGTACCAGAGCATATTTGATGTGTTATCCGGAAGAGTTATAAACCATTCGGGGTGCTCCTTCACAACGCGAGTTCCCGTTATTGCGCGCTCAGGCTCAAGCCAGAGCATAAAGCGAAGTCCTGCATCCTCAGCCGCGGCTTTTACGTCCATAAGCTCATTCGGATGCACTTTCGGGTTAGGAGTCCATTCGCCTGTGTGGTCTCCCCAGTCGCCGCTGAACTCTTCCTCGCACTTCTGACAGTTGCCGTACCACGCGGCATCTATCCAGTACTCCTCAAACTTTGCACCCGACTTTTTAAACTCAGCAAGTCTCTCAACCTGCATTTTGCTCGGAAGCCCTCCCCAGACAGAATACGCCATAACACCGTCTTTCTTTTCCGGGAAAGCTGCTTTGTGTGAGTAGTTCTCCTTTATAAAGCGGCGGATCTTATTGTACTTATCCTCGCCCTTTTCATACTTAAGAACCATAATCGAAGCTGTTCGGATTTTCTCCCCCGGTTCAAGATAGAATTTTGTCTCCTGCAGTCCCATTTTTGCGCGGATGCCGTCATCGCACTTTACAAACGTTGCTCTCCAGCTGCCTGTCCATCCGATTGCGACAAAGTATCCCTCGCCGTTTGCCGTTACGTCAAAAAACGGCATAAGCTCGTTGCTCGAAAGACCTCTGATGTTCTCAAATGTCTTTGTATTTTCAACAACGCAGTTGTCGAGGTATTCTTTGTTGAGCGCAAATTCGCGTGCACTTACCTTATCGTCATTCCAGTAATACTTGCAGTTTCCGATGCCGTTCATTGTTATAACACAGGCATCACCGTCAACCGGAACATATCCGTTCCTTCTCGGGCGCGGATAGGTAAGCGGAAAGAGCGTGTCGCAGTCGAGAATATCGGAGAATATTCCACTTATCCTGTCTGACTTGTTTTCAAAATAGAGGAGCCATTCGCTCGCGTCATATCCTTCAATCTTCCTTTCCGTGAGTGTTACAAAAACGTCTTTTGAAACCTCGCAGACGCCTGCGTTTAAAGACGCGGCGGTTATTTCTTTCCCGTCATATTTAAAGCTGAAATTGTGTTTCATTTTTCATCTTCCTTTCCGTGCAATCGGTTGCACAACGCATAAATTTTTTTACTCGAACTGATGAATATTGCTTTTTAAAACGAGCTGAACGTCGGTAAAAACCGTCTTTTCGCACTCCTCCCCCGCTATGATATATCGCGCAAGCTTTTCAAAAGCTGTTTCCATCTGCTTTGTTACATTCTGCGAAATCGCCGCAGATATAATTCCCTTTTCCATATACTTTTTGATTTCATCGTATACGTCAAATGCGACAAACGGAATGCTTATTTCATTTTCTTCAAGGTACCTGCAAAGCGATAGAGAAAAACCGCTTGTTATGTAGATTGCGTCTGCCGTGTCTTTGTTTTTTGCAAAAACAGACGGCAATATTTCCGAAAGATATTTTTCGTTATCCTTCATATCAATGCTGTCGATAACCGTCATTCCATGCTCTTTGCAAGCTGCAAAAAACGCCTTTTCTGCAACAGCATGAAGCGCACTTTCGCGATTTCCCGTAAACAAAAGAACGTTCTTTCTCTCGCTCTGTCTCAGGCAGTTTCCGAGAAACTCTGCCGCAAGAGATGATGCCACCTCTTCGTTATGACGCGACTCAATCAGAAACTCAACATTTCTGTTTGTTGCCTGCACCTGCGCAATATTCGGATTTGATTTATAAAGCTCATTCACAAGAGGAGTATATCTCTCAGCGCTGAATCCCGCAAGGCAAACACCGTCGTATGACTTGTATTTTTCTATCGCAGAAACGTAATCTTCAAATTTGTGTATATCGTGATTTAAAACCGTGATATCATAATTGATTTTATAGTCTTTCAGGCGGCTGTACGCCTCATCAACGCCTGCAAGCATTTTTTTCGTATTTACTTCAAAATTACTGTTGAGAAGCACCCCGATTTTTACAGGTTTCAGAGAAAGCCGCGATGCAAATTTATTAGGAGAAAAGTTGTATTTTTCTGCCGCACGAAGTACGGTTTTTCGTTTTTCTTCGTTTATTCTCGCATCGGGATTGAAGGCGCGGCTCACCATCGACGGAGACATATTGAGCTCTTCTGCAAGTGTGTAAATTGTTACGTCAGGCATAGTCGCCCTCCTTTCGTGCAATCGGTTGCATAGAGTATATCACACCGTCTCTCTCTTGTCAATATTTTTGATGCGAAACCGTTGTTGACAAACACTTTTCCGGATGATAAAATCGTAATATAATCTTTGAATATCAAGGGGCGATAAGATGCTTTACATTAACAAAATCACATCAAACACAACCATTGATTTTGCTGCAGAAGAGCTCCGCAAATATCTCCGTATGATGATGCCCGAAGGCGGCGATGTTCCCGTCTCGTATGCACCCGACGCAAAAGACGGTTTCCGCCTTGGTCTGATGCAGGATTTTTCTCTCGACGTTTCAGACGTAGAAGATTGCGAGCTTGACGATATCTTATATATCGACTGCAATGATGACGGCGGCATTATCGCGGGCAACAATCCGCGCTCCGTTCTGCTTGCAGTTTACGAATATTTCCGCCGAAACGGTTGCCGCTGGCTCTTTCCGGGTGTTGACGGCGAATACATTCCGATGCAGGATATAAAGCCCGTAAAATGCCGTTTTGTGCCCTCCTGCCGCTACCGCGGTCAATGCGACGAGGGCTCAAAAATCCAGTATGACATACTCGAAGTTATCGACTTTATGCCAAAGGTCGGCATGAATACATTCCAGACGCAATTTCTTCTCCCCACATACTTTTATTCTATATATTACAACCATCTTAAAAATGAAGAAAACAGACGTCCCGAGCCGATTTCAGATAATCAGGCAATGCAATGGAAACGCGCATGCGAAGCTGAGCTTTCAAAGCGCAATATGATGTTTCACGACATCGGCCACGGCTTTACATGTGAACCTTTCGGCATAGGTTCTTTCCAGAAACGCGAAGATGGAAAAACTCTCGACTCCCGCCTCACCGACAAACAAAGAAGCTTTGTTGCCATGATGAATGGTGAGAGAAAGCTCTACAAGGATCAGCCATCGTGGACAAACTTCTGTATGTCAAATCCCGAAGCGCGCTCACTTGTTGTCGACTATGTTGTTGAGTATTCACGAAATCACTCAAACGTCGACTATCTCCACCTTTGGCTCGCTGACCTTGACAACAACCATTGTGAATGCGAGGAGTGTGTAAAGAAAACTCCGTCTGACTGGTACGTCATTCTTCTCAACGAGATTGACGAAAAGCTCACCGAAGCAGGACTTGACACACGCATAGTCTTTATTTCATATGTAGATACAACATTTGCACCACAGTCTGAAGTAATCAAAAACCCCGACAGATTCCTTCTTCTCTTTGCCCCGATTTTCAGAAGCTACGCATATTCAATGCCGGACGGTCGCGGAAAGACAGAGATTGTGCCATATAAGCGAAACAAAAACCGCTTCCCGTCCGACCTTGCATCAAGCCTTGATTATCTTGATGAGTGGAAAAAGACGTGGAAGGGCGCAAACGTTGCATATGAATATCACTTCTGGAGACATCAGTGCTACGACCTCTCAGGTCTTATGCAGGCGCGACTTCTCAACGAGGACGTTAAGAACTACAAGGCAAACGCCGTAAACGGAGTTATCCAATGTGCAAGCCAGCGTTCATTCTTTCCGAGCGGTCTTTCGTTCTACACATATGCAAGAACGCTTTTTGACACATCCCTTTCATACGAGGAGATTGAAGAAGACTACCTCTCACATATCTACGGCAAAAACTGGAGAGACCTGCGCGATTACCTCAAAAAGCTCTATGACGCGCTCCCGTTTGACTTCTTCTCGCGCGATGAAGCTCCGAAGAGCGAAAAGGGACACGCTGATCCCGATATGGTTCCGCAGATTAAAAACATCCGTAACATTACAAAAGAAGGCAGAGCGATTATCGACGCAAACTACGAATCGGAATACCGCGTTCAGACGATGGCTCTCAAGCTTCTTTCATTCCACGCAGACTTCTGCGATATGATTTCTGACTGGATGGCTGAAAAGGCAAGCGGAAACCTTGAGCGTGCAGAAAAGCTTTTAGAAAAAGCGCGCATTGAATGCGGAAAGCACGAAGCGGAGTTTGAAAGATACTATGACCATCAGCTTTTCTTTGCTGAATATTACTGGGCACACCACTTTGAAGAACATATGGTTGACGGTGTTTTTGTTCTTTAAAACTATATCTGAAAGGATTAATAAAAATGCTTTACATTAACAAGATCACATCAAACACAACCATTGATTTTGCTGCAGAAGAGCTCCGCAAATATCTCCGTATGATGATGCCCGAAGGCGGTGATGTTCCCGTCGCTTATGCTCCCGACGCAAAGGACGGTTTCCGCCTCGGTCTGATGCAGGATTTCGATCTTGACGTTTCAGACGTTGAGGAGCCCGAGCTTGACGATATTTTATACATCGACTGCGACAAAAACGGCGGCATTATCGCAGGCGACAATCCGCGTTCCGTTCTGCTTGCGGTTTACGAATATTTCCGCCAGAACGGTTGCCGCTGGCTCTTTCCGGGTGTTGACGGTGAATACATCCCGATGCAGGATATAAAACCCGTAAAATACCGTTTTGCACCGTCCTGCCGTTACCGCGGTCAGTGTAATGAGGGTGCTGAAATTCAGTATGATATGCTTGAAGTTATCGACTTTATGCCGAAAGTCGGTATGAACGTATTTATGATGGAATTTTTTGTTCCGGGCTACTATAAGGATTACTACAACCACGACAAGAACACAGAAAACCGTCGCCCCGAACCTGTTTCCGACAATCAGATAGTTCAGTGGAAGCGTCAATGCGAGGCAGAACTTTCAAAGCGCGGTATGCAGTTTCACGACATCGGTCACGGTTTTACCTGCGAGCCTTTCGGAATCCTCTTTTCCTGGGGAAGATCAAAAAAAGAAGGCGAAATTCTTGATGAGCGTCTTACAGACAAGCAGAGAAGTTTTGTTGCTATGATGAACGGAGAGCGAAAGCTCTACAAGGATCATCCGTCGTGGACAAACTTCTGTATGTCAAACGCCGAAGCGCGTGCCCTTGTTGCCGATTACGTTGTTGAATATTCAAAAAAGCATTCAAACGTTGACTATCTCCACGTATGGCTTGCAGACCTTGACAACAACCATTGTGAATGTGAAGAGTGTGTAAAGAAAACTCCGTCTGACTGGTATGTCATTCTTCTTAATGAGATTGACGAAAAGCTCTCCAAGGCAGGACTTGACACACGCATAGTCTTTATTTCATATGTTGACACGACATTTGCTCCCGAGAGCGAGACAATCAAAAATCCGAAGAGATTTACAATGCTCTTTGCTCCGATCTTCAGAAGCTACGCATATTCAATGCCGGACGGTCGCGGAAACACGGAGATTCTCCCATACAAGCGAAACAACAACCGATTCCCGTCCGACCTTGCATCAAGCTTTGACTATTTTGACGAGTGGAGAAAGACCTGGAAGGGCGCAAACGTCGCATACGAATATCATTTCTGGAGACATCAGTGCTATGACCTCTCAGGTCTTATGCAGGCGCGACTTCTCAACGAGGACGTCAAGAACTACAAAGAAAACGGCGTTAACGGCATAATTCAGGACGGTAGCCAGCGTTCATTCTTCCCGAGCGGTCTTTCGTTCTATACATATGCAAGAACGCTTTTTGACACCTCCCTTTCATATGAGGAGATTGAAGAAGATTACCTCTCACACATCTACGGCAATAACTGGAGAGACCTGCGTGATTACCTTAGAAAGCTCTACGATGCGCTCCCGTTTGACTTCTTCTCACGCGATGAAGCTCCAAAACGCGAGAAGGGACACGCTGATCCCGATATGGTGCCGCAGATTAAAAACATCCGCAATATCACAAAAGAAGGCAGAGCGATCATTGACGCAAACTACGAATCGGAATACCGCGTTCAGACGATGGCTCTCAGGCTTCTTTCGTTCCATGCAGACTTCTGCGATATGATTTCCGACTGGATAGCTGAAAAGGCAAGCGGAAATCTCGAGCACGCAAAAGAGCTTTTAGAAAAAGCGCGAATTGAATGCGGAAAGCGCGAGGCAGAATTTGAAAGATATTATGACCATCAGCTTTTCTTCGCTGAATACTACTGGACACAGTGCTTTGAAGAACATATGATAGACGGCGTTTTCGTTCTCTAAAAAAATCAAGCAGAAGTTTACATTGTAAACTTCTGCTTTTTCTATTTGCATTTATTGCACGATGTGCAGTTTCCGGAGCAGCATTTCCCGCTCTTTTTTCTCTTTAGCGCAAGACGCACCGCAAAGAATATCAGAACGGCACATACGGCAAGAATTACAAAATCCAAAACGTTCATATGATAAGTCCTCCGATTACGTAGACAACCCACGCAACCCCCCATGCGATTGCACACTGCAGAACTATCACGCCAAGTGTTGCCGGAAGGCTCTTAAGCTCGCGCCTGAATGTCGCAATCGCCGCGACACACGGAGTGTAGAGAAGCGTAAACACAAGGAAGCTTATTGATGAAAGCGGAGTGAAAAGTGATGAGAGCGCTGACGGAAGGTTTGACATTCCCGTACCTAAAAGAACGGAGAGCGTCGAAACTACCGCCTCCTTTGCAGTAAAGCCCGAAATGAGCGATGTTGCAACGCGCCAGTCTTCAAACCCAAGCGGTCTGAAAATCGGAGCGATTGCGCGCCCTACAATTGCGAGAAGGCTGTCTGCACTGTCAGAAACGAGATTGAGACGAGTGTCAAATGTCTGCAAAAACCAGATTATAATGGTACCAAAAAAGATTATCGTGAATGCGCGCTCTATAAAGTCGCGTGCCTTTTCCCAGAGAAGAAGCGACACACTTTTTAAAGACGGCATTCTGTAATTCGGAAGCTCCATAACAAACGGAACCGGCTTTCCGCGGAACGTTGTTGTTTTGAGAATGAGCGCAAACAAGATTGCAAGCACAATACCGAAAAGATAAAGCCCTGTCATAACAAGTGCGCTGTGCCCCGGAAAGAATGCCGCTGCGAATACTGCATAAATAGGAATTTTTGCCGAGCAGCTCATAAACGGAGTCAGAAGCATCGTCATTTTTCTGTCGCGGTCTGACGAAACCGTGCGAGTTGCCATAATCGCAGGTACGGTACAACCAAATCCTATAAGCATCGGAACAAAGCTTTTTCCCGAAAGACCAACCTTGCGGAGCGGTTTGTCCATAAAGAACGCAACACGCGCCATATATCCCGTATCCTCGAGAATCGAGAGAAAGAAAAACAGCGTAACGATAAGCGGAAGAAACGACAGAACACTTCCTACTCCCGCGAACACACCGTCGATGATAAAGCTGTGGATTACAGGATTTATACCGTAATTTTCAAGGAATGTCGAACACATAGATGCAAGGTAATCTATTCCTCCTGCAAGGAGGTCTGAAAGGTATGTTCCTATAACTCCGAATGTAAGCCAGAAGACAAGCGCAATAATACCTATGAAAACGGGCATTGCGGTGAATTTTCCCGTAAGCAGCCTGTCAAGCTTTACCGAGCGCATATGCTCGCGGCTCTCACCACCCTTTACAACAGCTATTGATACCACTTTTTCGATAAAGGTGTAGCGCATATCGGCAATAGCTCCGTTTCTTTCAAGCCCCGTTTCGCCTTCCATTTCGACCACACAGTGCTCTATGAGTTCCTTCTCGTTTGCGTGAAGGTCAAGGCGCGACTCAAGATCCTCATCACCCTCTATGAGCTTTGATATGCAGAATCTCTGCGCCATTCCGATTTTTTCGGCGTGGTCTTCGATAACGTGGGCAACTGCATGAATACAACGGTGAACCGGCGACTGTGCGCCGCAGAAGTCATAAACCTTCGGCACCTCGCGGTTCTTTGCTGTTTCTATCGCCTGATGAATAAGCTCGGATACGCCCTCGCCCTTTGCCGCAGAGATCGGAACTATCGGAATACCGAGAGCCTCGCTCATCTTCGCAAGATCAATTGAACCGTTGTTTTTTCTGACCTCGTCCATCATATTAAGAGCAAGCACCATCGGAACACGAAGCTCTAAAAGCTGAAGCGTGAGATATAAGTTTCTCTCGATATTTGTTGCATCAACAATGTTTATTATGGCATCAGGCTTTTCGTTTAAGAGAAAGTCACGCGCGACTATTTCCTCCTGCGTATATGTACGGAGCGAATATATACCCGGCAAATCAACAACCGTGCAGTTTTTCTGACCACGGATTTCTCCGCTTTTGTGCTCTACCGTAACGCCCGGAAAGTTTCCGACGTGCTGATTTGAGCCTGTCAGCACATTAAAAAGCGTTGTTTTTCCGCAGTTCTGGTTTCCTGCAAGCGCAAAAATCACTGTTTTTCACCCTCCACTTCTATCTTTTTCGCATCCTCTGCGCGGAGAGTAAGCTCATATCCCCTTACGCGAAGCTCCATAGGATCCCCCATCGGAGCTACTTTTATGAGCGTAACACGGGTTTTCGGAATCAAACCCATATCAAGCAGACGAAGACGGAGAGACTTCTCTCCGCCCACACTTTTTATTATTGCACTTTCACCGATTTTCAACGTATCAAGTGTCATCTTTTCCATCCCTTCGTTTCGACAAGCAGTAGTTAGTCTTTGCTAACTACAAGATTAACACACCTTCATTTGTTTGTCAAGACGAATTTTTCATTTTTTCTTGAAAAATTCCCCTACGTATGATATTCTAATTATAATGATACTAAAAGGAGGTGTTTTTCGTGCCGCTTCTTGAATCCGGCGAGATGTATCTTGAAACTATTCTGATTCTTTCCGAAAGCAAAAAGAACTTTCGTTCAATTGATATTGTAGATCATATGGGATACTCAAAACCAAGTGTCAGCCGTGCCGTCGGTCTTTTGAAAAACGGAGGTTATATCACCGTTGACGGTGACGGTTTTATCACACTTACCGACATTGGCCGCGAGGTCGCTGCCAAGATATATGAAAGACACACCATCCTTACAACCTTTCTCGAAGGCATAGGCGTAAGCAAAGAAACCGCTTCAGAAGATGCCTGCAAGATGGAGCATCACCTAAGTGATGAAACGTTTGACGCCATAAAGAATCATATAAACAAAAAAGATGCAAAGAATTAATTCTTTGCATCTTTTTCTATAAGTCTTTTTATTGCACCGATTGCGCATCTGATTGCGCGGTCGGTGTCCGTATTTACAGGGCTTTCAAGTCCTTTGTTTGTTCTCTCGACATTCCATATCGAAAGAAGAACGGCACCTGCACGGACTCCGCGCGTCAGCGCAACCGAAAAGATTGCGGCACACTCCATCTCGGAAGTGAGACAACCAAGGCGTGTGTATGCCTCCCATTTCTTTAAAAGCATATCCGAAACAGGCATTGTTTCGGGATTTGTTTCACCATAGAATGAATCCTTGCTCTGCACAACACCGACGTGATATGAGTTTCCGAAGCTCATGTCGCAAAGCTCTTCCGCCTCATCAGAAAGCGCGCGCACAACAGAAAAATCAGCGGCGGCAGGATATCCCTCGGGCAAGTATTCAAGGCTTGTGCCCTCGGCTCTTACCGCACTCGTCGCAATAACGAGATCTCCACCTATGACATCCTCGCGGATTCCTCCGCTTGTTCCAACGCGGATAAACGTATCACTTCCGCAGTGGATAAGCTCCTCAACGCAAATCGCGGCAGAAGGCCCGCCTATGCCCGTCGATGCAACGGAAACCCTTTCACCGCAGAGATAGCCTGTATAAATCGTATATTCGCGGTTTTCTGCTATCTTTTCTGCATTTTCAAGATACGCGGCGATTTTCGGAACTCTCCCCGGATCTCCGCAAAGGATTACATAACGACCGACGTCGCCCTTTTTGATTTTTAAATGAAACTCAAGCTCTCCAAAAATATCTGCCACAAAAATCGCTCCTTTTAAAGCTTATCTTCTCCGTCAAATGGATATTTTATGCCATTTTGCCGTCTTATCGTATCCATCTGTGAAAGTATCGCAAGGCTGTCTTTTATCGGATGAACATCACTTTCAAGCTTACCCTCACGGATACACCTGCAAGCTTCATAAATCTCTTCTTCAAAACCATTTCCAATTGGCGGAACGTCGAACACTTCTTCTTTTCCGTCGATGTATGTATGAAGCTTCGTTATTCCTCCGACATAATCGGGGATCGAAATATAGCCCTTCGCACCGTAGACATTTGCAAAGCACGGCTCGGTAACGATATTTGAAGTGATCATTCTCGCAAGCTTTCCGTTTTGGAATTTAAGTGTAGCTATAGTCTGCACATCCACACCCTTTTCAACCCTGCACACAGATACTATTTCTTCAGGCTCATATCCGAAGAAGAACGCGATAAACTCAAGCCCGTAGATTCCGAGATCAAGAAGCGCGCCGCCTGCCATATCATTTTTATAGACGTTATGTTCCGGTGCGTGAATCGCCACATTGTCGCATTGATTTGTTTCAATGCTTACGATTTCCCCTATCGCACCGCTATCAATTATCTCCCTCGTCTTTGTGATAATCGGCATAAACTTAAGCCACATAGCCTCCATGAGAAACGCGCCGTTTTTCTTTGCACACTCCGAAAGCGACTTGAGCTGATGACGGTTTACGCAAATCGGTTTTTCGCAAAGAACATGCTTTCCCTCACGGAGAAAAATCTCCGCAACACTCTTGTGGTGAGAATGCGGTGTCGCAACGTATACCGCATCAATATCGGGTGATTTTGCCATAGCCTCATAGCCGTCAAACGCATTCGGTATATTATATTCCTTTGCAAAGCTTTCTGCCCGTTCAATACTCCTTGATGCAACACCCGAAAGAGTCGCACCTTCGACATTTGAAACCGTCTTTGCAAACTTTTTTGCTATACCGCCGGGACCCGCTATTCCCCATCTTATATTCTGCATATTTTCAACTCCAAAATTACTTTATTTATGGATTCATCTTATCCCATAAAAAACAAAAAGTCAAGCTATAAGCTTGACTTTTTAGTTTATTTTTAGCCTTCGTATTCCATTCCGCAATTGATTGCCTTGAGGTTGATTTCGAGAAGGTTTGCACGCTTTGCCGAAACGACTTTCTTGAGTGCATCTTCGATGTTTTCCTTCTCAACCATTCCGCTTTCGCGGATGAGCTTGCCTGTCATAATCATATTTGCAAGAGTCGGTGCCGACATCTGCTGTGCAAGCTGCGTTGACGGGATGTAGAACACCTTTACGTCAGTTCTCTTTACCTTACGCTCAATGAGAGTAGAGTCAACGAAAATCATGCCACCCGGCACAACTGCGTCTTCATACTTATCGAGAGACGGAAGGTTCATTGCAACAAGGATATCCGGATTTGAAACGATCGGTGAACCGACCGGCTCATCACTTAAGATAACGCTGCAGTTTGCTGTACCACCGCGCATTTCAGGACCGTAAGACGGAAGCCAGCTTAAGTTTCTGCCCTCCAAAAGGCCCTTATATGCGAGAAACTTTCCTGCAAAGAGGATACCCTGGCCACCAAAGCCTGCTAAAAGCAACTGTGTAGTCATATTATGCTTCCTCCTTTTCGGCGCTCTTGTCTTTGTATACTCCGAGCGGATAGTACGGAATCATATTCTCTTCAACCCACTCGAGAGACTTCTGCGGTGTCATACCCCAGTTTGTCGGACAAGTTGAGATAACCTCGATAAATGAGAATCCCTTTCCGTTGACCTGGTTTTCGAAAGCCTTGAGAATTGCCTTTTCAGCTTTCTTTACGTTCTTGACGTTATTGACTGCAACGCGCTCGATATACTGCGGACCGTCAAGTGTTGCAAGCATCTCGGAAACTCTGATCGGATAACCTGCGACGTTTACGTCTCTGCCGTAGGGAGATGTCTGTGTAACCTGACCCGGAAGAGAAGTCGGAGCCATCTGACCGCCTGTCATACCGTAAATTGCATTGTTTACGAAAATGATTGTGATATTCTCGTTTCTTGCTGCGGAGTGAACCGTCTCTGCCATACCGATTGATGCGAGGTCGCCATCACCCTGGTATGTGAAAACGATGTTATCGGGCATTGCGCGCTTGAGACCTGTTGCAACTGCCGGAGCACGTCCGTGAGCTGCCTCTACCATATCGCAAGCGAAGTAGTCGTATGCCATAACAGCACATCCAACCGGTGCAACACCGATTGTTTTACCTGTAATATCAAGCTTATCAAGTGCCTGTGCTACGAGTCTGTGGATGATACCATGGCAACAGCCCGGGCAGTAATGAAGCTCAGCATTTGTAAGGCTCTTCGGTTTTTCAAAAACTACCATTATCTGTTACCTCCGTTGATTTCTCTGATCATCTCAAGAACCTGTTCAGGTGTCGGAATCATACCGCCTGAACGGTTGCAGAGGTGAACTGGCTTTTTGCATTCTGTTGCAAGTGCAACATCTTCAATCATCTGTCCCATTGAAAGCTCAACGCTGATGAATGACTTAACCTGCTTTGCAGCTTCTGCAAATGCCTTCTTCGGGAACGGCCATACCGTGAGCGGACGGATCATACCGACCTTGATGCCTTCCTTGCGGGCTGCAACAACTGCGTTCTTTGCAACGCGTGCCGCAATACCGAATGCTGCAACGCAGATTTCTGCATCGTCCATCATAAAGCTTTCGTGTCTTGCTTCAGTTTCTTCAATGAGCTTATATCTCTCGTATCTCTCAAAGTTCTTGTCCTCGAGAATTTCGGGTTTTAAGTAGAGTGAGTTTATGATGTTGTGCTCACGCTCGCCCTTTGTGCCGTTTACCGCCCAGGGCTTTTCGATAACGTTTACGTGCTCCTCGGGAAGCTCAACCGGTTCCATCATCTGACCCATTGTACCGTCACAAAGAAGCATTGCCGGCATTCTGTACTTATCGGCAAGGTCGAATGCCAAAGCTGTCATATCCGCCATTTCCTGAACGGATTCGGGAGTGAGAACGATGAGGTGATAGTCACCGTGACCGCCGCCCTTTGTAGCCTGGAAATAGTCAGACTGAGACGGCTGGATTCCGCCGAGACCGGGGCCTCCGCGCTGAACGTTAACGATAAGTGCCGGAAGGTCAGCACCTGCTATGTAGGAGATACCCTCCTGCTTGAGTGATATACCGGGGCTTGATGAGGATGTCATAACACGGAATCCTGCACCTGCAACACCATATACCATATTGATTGCGGAAACTTCACTTTCTGCCTGAAGGAATGTTCCGCCGATTTTCGGCATTCTCTTTGCCATATAAGCCGCGACTTCCGTCTGCGGAGTAATCGGATATCCGAAGTAATGGCGGCAACCTGCACGAATTGCAGCTTCCGCGATAGCTTCGTTACCTTTCATCAAAACTTTTTCTGCCATTTCTCACACACCTCACTTTTCTACCGTAATTACACAGTCAGGGCACATTGTTGCACAGAAAGCGCAACCGATACACTTTTCCTGATCAGTTATTTCTGCAGGAGAGTGCCCCTTTTTATTGATCTTATCTGTCGCAAGAGTGATGATGCCCTTGGGACATGCACCTACGCAAAGACCGCAGCCCTTGCATATGTCTGACGCAAATGTTACCTTAGCCATAACAATCTCCTTCTAAAATATTTTTTTCTGAAGGTTGAGAGCCAGAAAGCTCTCAAGCCCAAGTTCACTTTCAAATTCCTTCTTTGCGGAAACTCCGACAACCGGAAGCCCTGACAATTCCGAGAGCTCCTCTGCAAGCGGAATCGTCTTTCTGATGTCGTCTGCACGCGTCTCCTCACCGATGTTTGAGTTGTTGATTATGCAGGAAAACGGAATCTTTGACGCCGCTTCTATCTCACGCATAATTGAGAGAGCCGACTCTGCATCGGGTGTCAGCGGACGGTAGAAATTCACAACGAAAACCATATCAAAGCTGTTTTCTTCTTTTATCTTATCCGCAAACCTGCCGAGCGCGTATGCGCCTCTGTCGTCACCGCCGATATCCATTACAACGCGCTTGTCTCTCATCTGGATGAGACCGTAAACCTCTGACGGAATTGCGGGAAGATCGACACTTGTGTTTGCAAACGGAAGTGCAACCACGTCTACTCCTGCCGCTATGAGCTCGTCAATACTGTCCTTCGTTCTGAAATACGGGTTTACAATATCAATATCGGCTATGCTGACAGCCTCTCCCCTTTTTGCAAGCTCTATTGCAAAATTTACTGCAATATTCGTTTTTCCGCTGCCGTAATGACCGCAAAAAAGGGTTATTCTTTTATTTAAACTATTACTGACCAATTAAACTTATCCTCACATTCGCCCCACTGGATGCCTGTAATGGTATCGTAGAGCTTCTGGCTGACTTCGCCGATTGTGTTGCCGTTGATGAGCATAACGTCATCCTTATAGCGAAGCTTTCCGACCGGAGAGATAACAGCTGCAGTACCTGTTCCGAAGCACTCTTCAAGCTTTCCTGACTTCTGTGCATCAATAAGCTCTTCAACGCTGATTCTTCTCTCTTCAACCTCATATCCCCATGACTTGCAGACTTCGATTACCGAATTTCTTGTGATACCCGGAAGAATGCTGCCGTTGAGCATCGGAGTAACGATCTTTCCGTCAATCTTGAAGAAGATGTTCATAGCGCCAACTTCTTCGATGTACTTTCTTTCAACACCGTCAAGCCAGAGAACCTGTGAATATCCTTCGTCGTGTGCCTTAACCTGTGCTGCAAGGCTTGCTGCGTAGTTGCCGCCTGTCTTAGCAAAGCCCATACCGCCCTTTACAGCTCTTACATAGTCATCTTCAATCCAGATACCAACCGGAGCAAGACCACTTGCGTAGTATGCACCTGACGGTGAGAGGATAATGATGAAGAGGTATGTCTTTGACGGAGCAACGCCGAGGAATTCGTCTGTTGCGATGATGAACGGACGGATGTAGAGTGATGTGCCCGGAGCTGTCGGAATCCAGTCTTCATCAACCTTTACAACTGCCTTACAAGCTTCAACAAAAAGCTCCTCCGGAAGCTCCGGAATGCAGAGACGCTCGTTTGTAGCGTTTGTGCGCTTTGCGTTCATATCAGGTCTGAAAAGACGAGTCTTACCGTCGCGGCCCTTATAAGCCTTGAGACCTTCAAACATTTCCTGTCCGTAGTGGAAGACCATAGCTGACGGGTCAAGAGAGAGTTTCTCGTAAGGAACAATTCTTCCGTCGTGCCAGCCCTTACCTTCGGTGTAGTTCATAACGAACATGTGGTCCGTAAATACCTTTCCGAAAGCGAGCTTTGACTCATCCTGCGGATGCGGCTTCGGGTTCTGTGTTTTTGTTACCGGAAAATTATACATCTTGATTCTCTCCTTTATATAATTTATTAAAGTTTATTTCTCTGAATCTTTCCGCTTACCGTCTTCGGAAGTGAATCGCGGAAGACGACAAGTCGCGGATACTTATACGGAGCCGTGTGCTCTTTGACGTATGTCTGAATCTCTTTTTTGAGCTCTTCTGTCGGTTCAGTTCCCTTTGTGAGAACGATACTTGCCTTTACTATCTGACCGCGGACCTCATCGGGAGCCGCTGATACGCCGCACTCAAGAACATACGGAAGCTCCATAATAACACTTTCGATTTCAAACGGACCGATGCGGTATCCCGATGACTTGATAACGTCATCAACGCGTCCGACGTACCAATAGAAGCCGTCTTCATCGCGCCACGCGGTGTCGCCCGTGTGATAGTAGCCATCGTGGAGGACTTCGTCTGTCTTCTCCTGATCGCGGTAGTATCCCGTAAAGAGACCGCATGGCATACCGTCTTTTACATTTACGACGATTTCACCCGTCTCACCGATTGCAACCTCTTCACCCTTTTCGTTCACGAGCTCAACCTTGTAAATCGGAGCAGGCTTACCCATAGATCCGATCTTATGCGGAGCACCGACCATATTACCGATGATCATCGTGCTTTCCGTCTGACCGAAGCCTTCAATAATCTGGAGGCCCGTTGCCTTTTCAAATTGTCTGTAAACCTCGGGGTTGAGTGCCTCACCCGCTGTTGACATATGCTTTACGGACGAGAAGTCATACTGTGAAATGTCTTCTTTAACAAGCATGCGGAGCATTGTCGGAGGTGCACAGAAGGTTGTTATCTTGTGCTCTGCAAACATCGGAAGAATTTCCTTTGCATCGAAGCGGTCAAAGTCGTAAACAAACGTTGCCGCCTCGCAGAGCCATTGACCGTAGAGCTTACCCCACATTGACTTTGCCCAACCCGTGTCGGAGATTGTGAAGTGGAGACCGTCGGGGTCAACATTGTGCCAGTATTTTGCTGTGTGGAAATGACCGAGCGGATATTTGTGGCTGTGTGCCGCAATCTTCGGATATCCCGTTGTTCCCGATGTAAAGAACATAAGGAGAAGGTCATCTCCGCACGGAGAATCCTCGCTTCTCTCAAAGTGTGAGCTGAAGAGCTTGAACTCTTCGTCAAAGTTTCTCCATCCTTCGCGCTCACCGTTGACTATAAGCTTATTTACAAGCTCGGGACACGTCTTTGCCGCCTCGTCTACCTGTGCGGCAGTTTCACCGTCAGCCGTGCAGATGATGGTGTTTACACCTGCCGCCCGGAAGCGGTATTCAAAGTCGTGAACCTGAAGCTGATTTGTAGCGGGAATTGCGATTGCGCCGAGTTTGTTAAGACCGATCATCGCAAACCAGAACTGATAATGGCGCTTTAAGACGAGCATTACGCGGTCGCCCTTCTTGATGCCGAGAGACTTGAAGTAGTTTGCACATCTTGCAGACTCGCGCTTGATGTCGGTAAATGTAAACGGTCTTACTACTTTGTTGATGTCAATATGAAGCATCGCAAGCTTATCCGGCTCACGCTCTGCAAGAGCATCAACAAGGTCAAACGCAAAGTTGAACTTTTCTGTGTTCTTGAATGTAATTGACGTCGGAGTTCCGTTTTTGTTCTCCTCGACATCAATATATTTATGATAGATACGTTCTTTTGTATCCTTCTTGATTTCGCGTGTGTCAGAAATCGCCTTTGTCGGTGCAAGCTCCGGAATCGGCTCACCTGACGGATTGAGAACGATTGCGTAGAAAACGCAGTCTGCCCCGTTTGTCGCAATCATACCGTGGGGTGTGTTACTGTCGTAGTAGATACTGTCGCCCGGTCCGAGAATCTCGCGGTGCTCCCCTATCTGCACCATAAGATGACCTTCAACAATGATGTCACACTCCTGACCGTCGTGTGACGTGAGCTCAATATCAGACTCGTTTATGCTGTCGTCATATGAAATCCTGACGTAAAGCGGCTCGGCGATTCGATTCTGAAACGCATAGGCAAGGTTGTAGTAAGTCATACCGTGAGCCTGACCTATCTTCTGACCGAGACCTGAACGCGTAACCGTAAACGATTTAAGAGTCGGGCTGTAGCCTTCGATAATATCGGTTACGTTTACGCGAAGAACTGCCGCACAACGGTAAATAAACGCGAAGTTTAAGTCGTGCTCACCCTTTTCACAACGAAGATATTCTGAAAGCTCAACGCCTGTTTTCTCCGCCATCTCTTCAACCGAAAGGCCTTCAATCTCTCGAAGCTCGCGGATACGCGCCGCCATTTCTTTAATTTTAAAATCAAGCTGTGTCATATTTTCCATAACATAACTCTCCTTCTTCCGGAACGAAAAACACTCGTCCCAAAGCTGACATTCTTTGAGACGAGTGAGAAAAACAATACACCCGCGGTACCACTCAAATTGTGCATAAGTTGCACCACTCAGGCTCCAATAAGCCTTATGCCTTCACGCAGCAATCACGGAAAGGTTCTACTGACCGTAAACCGGCTTTCTTCCTTTCAGCTCGGAAGCTACAACCGCAGACCGCAATGCAATAGCTCGCACCAACCGCTATCTCTCTGAACGCCCGCCATATCTGCGCACTCTTCGTCAAAGCCTTTTTATAATTTGTAATTATTATATACCAACTTTCAAGTATTGTCAACAGTTTTTGCTGTATTTAGAGCTTGTTTCTCTGTATTTTTCCGCTTATTGTCTTCGGAAGTGAGTCACGAAATACAACAAGGCGCGGATACTTATACGGAGCCGTATTTTCCTTGACGTAATTCTGGATTTCCTTCTTAAGCTCCTCTGTCGGCTCTGTGCCCTTTGTGAGAACAATACTTGCCTTTACAATCTGACCGCGAACCTCGTCGGGAGCAGCCGATACGCCGCATTCAAGAACATACGGAAGTTCCATGATGACGCTCTCAATCTCAAACGGACCGATGCGGTATCCCGATGACTTGATGACGTCATCTATGCGGCTGACATACCAGAAATATCCGTCCTCGTCACGCCATGCGGTGTCGCCCGTATGGTACATACCGCCGCGCATGCACTCTTCCATCTTTTCTTCATCGTCAAGATAGCAACTGAAGAGTCCGACCGGTGTTCCCTTATCAAGTCTGACAACGATTTCGCCCGTCTCACCTGTTTTGACAGGGTTGCCGTCGGGGTCAACTATATCGATGTCATACTGCGGAGATGCTTTTCCCATTGCGCCGACCTTCGGAGTCGTTCCGTAAAGGTTTGCAATCGCAAGCGTTGTTTCAGTCTGGCCAAAGCCTTCCATAATCTGAAGACCTGTTGCCTTTTCAAACTGCTTGAAAACTTCCGGATTGAGTGCCTCTCCTGCTGTCGTCATATGATGAATTGACGAGAGGTCATAGCATGAAAGATCCTCTTTAATCATCATACGGAGCATTGTCGGAGGTGCACAGAAGGTTGTGATGTTGTATTTTGCAAACATCGGAAGGATATCCGATGCATCAAAGCGGTCAAAGTCATATACGAACACAGCACCCTCACAGAGCCACTGACCGTAGAGCTTGCCCCAGAGTGATTTACCCCAGCCGGTGTCGGAAATCGTGAGGTGGAGACCGTCTCTCTCGCAGCAGTGCCAGTACTTTGCGGTTACGAAATGACCGAGAGCGTAGGTGTGCTTGTGCTGAACCATTTTCGGATTTCCCGTTGTGCCGGATGAGAAGAACATAAGTGCCGGTTCATCGCCCGCAGAGCAATCAGCTGCTCTTTCAAAATTACTTGAGAACATCGGGTATTCAGCATCAAAATCATGCCATCCGTCAACACTTCCGCCAACCGAAACGAAGGTTTTGAGCTGAGGGCACTTCTCCGCTGTGTTATTGACTATTGCCGGTACACCGTCATCAACCGTGCAGACGATTGCAGAAACATTTGCCGCATTGAAGCGATATTCAAAATCGTGTTCTTTAAGCTGATGAGTTGCAGGGATTGCAATTGCTCCGATTTTGTGAAGCGCAACCATAGAGAACCAGAACTGATAATGGCGTTTAAGAACGAGCATAACCCTGTCGCCGCGCTTGATTCCGAGAGATGTGAAGTAGTTTGCACATCTTGCAGATTCGCGTTTGATATCCTTGAAGGTATATCGGCGCTCAACCTTGTTTTTGTCAAGGTGGATCATCGCAAGCTTGTCGGGATATTTTTCTGCAACTGCATCAACGCAGTCATATCCGAAGTTGAATTTTTCGGTGTTTTTAAAGCTTACGCTCTCCAAAACTCCCGGTTCACTTTCCTTTGTATCAACAAACTCTTCGCAAACAAGCTTCATTGACGGGCGAAGCGATGCAACGCTGTCGCGGACCGCCTCTTCCTTTGTGTCCTCTCCCGGAAGAACAACTGCACAGAATACGCAGTCGCGACCGCCGACGGCAATCATACCGTGTGGTGTTGAGCTGTCATAATAGATGCTGTCGCCCTCGCGAAGAAGTTCTGTATGCTCGCCTACCTGAACCTTGAGCTCACCGCTGACAACATAGTCAAACTCCTGACCTGAATGCTTTGTGAGGTGGATCGGTTTATCCTGAAGAGCCGCGTTGTATTCATAACGAACAAAATACGGTTCTGCAATTTTGTTTTTAAAATTCGGGGCAAGGTTCTTGATGGTTATGCCCTCTTCCTTCGCTGTCTCCTGACCCTCACCGCTTCTTGTAACCGTATAGGATCTGAGATTTGCACTTTTTCCTTCAAGAAGGTCGCTCACTCCAACGCCGAATGCAAGAGTGCACTTGTGTATGAATGTAAACGGGAAGTCAAGCTCGCCCGCTTCATATTTAACATACTCTTCAACTGAAACTTCGGTCTTCTCTGCCATCTCAACTTCTGTAAACCCGAAAATCTCACGCATCTCACGAATTCGTGATGCCACCTCCATAAGTTTTCTTGTTTCGACCGTAGCCATTTTAGATTCCTCCTTTTTGAAAAATAAAAACAAATAAACCCGTCTCAAAATAAATAAACCCGTCTCAAATTTCTTTGAGACGGGTGTAATAAACACTCGCGGTACCACTCAAATTGTAGTGAAAACACTACCACTCATCGGAATCAGACAATTCCTATGCACTCACGCAGCAAACTCGGGAAGCATCTACTCTCTTTCGATTTCGGACTTCCGGCTCAGAAGTGATGGGTTAAACTCGCTCTCCGCTATCGGCTCACACCAACCGCCGACTCTCTGAAAACATCAAACGAAACCGTCTTCGTCACAGCCTTTAATTCAATTTACCGAAATTATACCACCGCATTTTTTATTTGTCAACAGTTTTTTGAAGTTTTTTCAAGAAGCTCTAAAAGTTTTTCTTTAAAGTTTTCATCCTGCATCTTTGTCCGCTTCGGGTTTCCCTTTAACCGCCCGCCTGCATTCCGGATTTTCTTCGCCGTATGCCGGGCAAGAAGCAGCGCATCAATGTTATATTCAGTATATTCAAGACCATCCTGATTTATGACATATGCTCCCCTCGAGAGCGCCATTGACGCAAGTCCGTAATCCTGGGTTATGACGACATCGCCCTTTGCAATAAAATTCACAAGCGCAAAATCCGCGCTGTCTGCTCCTTTCGGAACAACGTGCACCTGCGCCCCATCCTTTGAAAACTCGTGTGATGTATCACAGAAAATGTGACACCCGATATTTTTATCCTTTACAACACCCAGACAAATATCAACAACAGGGCATCCGTCCGCATCTATGAGAAGTCGCATATACCTCACCTCTTTTTTCTATTTTATCATATAAAAAACGATTTTTACAGCAATTTTTTCTATTGTTTTCAAACTTATTTGTGTTATAATCATCACAACAATCCGAAGAGAGAGTTGTTTTTATGTTTTCCAAAGAAGATTTAAGCTTTGCATCAGATTTTCTCGACAGAGTGGTTAAAAAAGTTTCAATTATGGCAGACGAGATAAAATCCGACTTTCCTATGACCTTTCACGGTAAAGGATACTTTGATCCCCACGGTGTCGGCAGAAGCATCTCCGAGTGGACAACAGCGTTCTGGCCAGGAATGCTATGGCTTATGTACTTAAAAACTGGCGATGAAATTTTCAGAAAATATGCAGAAGAGTGTGAAGAAAAGCTCGACGAGGCATTTGATACTTTCATCTTCATTCATCACGACGTAGGCTTTATGTGGGAGCTTTCGGCAGTCGCCGACTATAAACTCACCGGAAACGACGGCAGTTTTACGGTTCATAAATAAAACCCGCAAAAAACTCTTGCATTATGAACAAATGCGATGTATAATTTACTCAAATTCAAAAAACACAGGGGAGCTGGTTTTGCCAGCTGAGAGGAAGTAATCAAACTTCGACCCTATAACCTGATGCGGATAATGCCGCCGTAGGAAGTCATACAGTTTGATTTTTAACGGATAATCCGCAAGGGTTATCCGTTTTTTTATTTGCGAAAGGAGGCAAGACTTCGGGTGGCAAGGGAGCGCTTGACATCTCAGATTTTTTGCGATGGGAACTCGTGTTTCGGGGTGAGAGGTGAAAATTGATTCACGACCGTCAGGGGATTTTCCCCTGAAATCAATTTATTGAAAAGAGGAATTTTTTAATGAAAAGCAAACAGAATCTTTTAAGGCTCATTCTTCTCGCCGTTCTGATTGCGCTCGGCGTTGTCATCTCCCCCATCCTTCGCGTTGAAGGGATGTGCCCGATGGCACATTTTATAAACATTCTCTGTTCCGTCCTGCTCGGTCCGTGGTACTCTCTCGTCTGCGCACTTTTAATCGGCGTTATAAGAATGGTTACCATGGGCATCCCACCCATCGCACTTACCGGCGCAATCTTCGGCGCATATTTTTCAGGGCTTTTATATCGCGCATCAAAGGGAAAGCTTCTTTTTGCAGTTCTCGGTGAGGTCATCGGAACGGGCATTATAGGCGCGATTATGTCGTATCCCGTAATGACGATTTTCTGGGGTAAGGAAGGTCTTTCGTGGCTCTTTTACGTCCCGTCCTTCATCTGCGGAACTTTGATCGGCGGAAGTATTGCCTTTGCTTTTCTTAAAAAGCTCTCAAAATCAGGGCTTCTTGAGAAAATGCAGAAAAAGCTTTCTTCGTCTTCCTATGCAGACAAAAGCTCACTTTCAGAAAATGCTTTATCAATTGTTGCACTCGGCGCCGTATTCTTTGTTGTCATTGAGCTTTCCGTAAATATTTTTTTGCTCACATCTCCGGTCTGGAAGCTTATGTCAAAATGCGCGTTTGTCGTTTTCGGTCTTGCAGGCATTTTCTATTACATAACAAAACGGAGGCGCGAAGATGAAGAAAACTCTTAAAGAGCTTTTAAAATCCACCACAAAGGAGCAACACCTTATACATTGCATCACGAATCCGATATCAATAACCCTGTGCGCCAACGCACTTCTGTCTCTCGGTGCAAAACCCATTATGGCGGAGCATCCGAAGGAGGTTTCGGAGATCACCGCAAGATCCGATGCACTTCTTCTAAACATCGGAAACATAACAGATGCAAGGCTTCAGTCAATCGTACTTTCCGCAAAGAAGGCAAGTCGCAGGGGTATCCCGATGGTGCTCGACTGTGTCGGAATATCTTGCTCATCATTCAGAAGAAAGTTTGTTTTAAAGCTGCTGAAAAGATATAAGTTTCAGATTATAAAAGGCAATTTTTCGGAAATTTCGGCACTTTATAAAAACTCATGCACCTCACGCGGTGTAGACAGCACCGAAGCTTCTGACCTTAAACAGATGATAAACCTTACAAAAGAGCTTTCGCAAAAGTACGATTCCGTTATTCTTGCAAGCGGCAAAACAGACATCATAACCGACAAAAGCACCTGCGCTCTTATAAAAAACGGAGTTTTACAGCTGTCGGAAATAACGGGAACAGGGTGTCTTCTCGGTTCACTCTGTGCGCGTTTTCTCCCCTCATCGCAACCTTTTTATGCCGCGATACTTTCGTGTGCGTTGCTCGGAATTTCAGGAGAGCTTTCTCTCTCCGAAAACAAAAACGGAACATTTTTATCAAATCTGCTCGATACATTGTCGGGCTTTGACTTATCCTTCTTTGAAAAAAACTTAAACGCGGAGGTGTTTGACTTTGAAAAAACTTGACACTGCACTTTATCTGATAACCGACAGCACAGGCTTTTCAGAAAGCGAATTTCTCAAAAGGGTCGAAAGCGCGATAACCGGCGGTGTTACTCTCCTTCAGTTGCGCGAAAAAGAAAAAACGACATGCAAATACATTGAGCTTGCTAAAAAAGTTCGTCTTCTTACGGAGAGGCACAACATTCCGCTTATCATCGACGACAGGCTTGACGTTGCGCTTGCATCAGGGGCAGACGGAGTTCATCTCGGGCGCGACGATATGCCGATTGATGTTGCAAGAAAAATTGCAGGCGAAAATTTCATTATCGGCGCGACGGCAAAAACTGTCGAGGCGGCAAAACAGGCATTTGAAGACGGCGCAGATTATCTTGGAGTCGGCGCAATTTTTCCGACGACAACAAAGGTGAAAACCGTTATAACCCCGATTGCCACTCTGCGCGACATATGCCGCGCAGTACCCATTCCGGCAAATGCGATAGGCGGTCTGAACTCAGACAATATTGACATTTTGAAAAATACGGGCATCTCGGGAATATGCGTCGTTTCCGCGATTATGAAATCCGAAAACCCCGAAGCTTCTGCCCGTATGCTACTAAAAAAAGCAAGGGAGGTCATCGGATGCGACAAATGAAAACAGCTCTCACGATTGCAGGAAGCGACTCCGGCGGCGGTGCAGGAATCCAGGCCGACATAAAAACCATGACTGCAAACGGAGTTTTTGCGATGTCTGCAATCACCTCACTCACCGCACAGAATACGATGGGCGTTCAGGCAATTCTTGATGTTCCGCCCGAATTTCTCGCAAAGCAACTCGACTCTGTATTTTCCGATATTTTCCCCGATGCCGTAAAAATCGGCATGGCATCATCAAGCGCACTTATCCGCACAATTTCAGAAAAGCTCCGCAGCTATGGCGCAAAAAACATAGTTGTTGATCCCGTTATGGTCGCAACAAGCGGAAGCACTCTCATAAAAAGCGATGCGCTATCTTCGCTCTGCAACGAGCTTTTCCCGATAGCTTCGCTCATCACTCCGAACATACCCGAGGCAGAAGTCATTTCAGGCATAAGCATCAAGGACGAAAAGGATATGCAGATCTCGGCGGAAATCATCGGCAAGAAATACGGCTGTGCCGTTTTGCTCAAAGGCGGACATCACACCTGCGATGCAAACGATTTGCTGTACGAAGGAGGAAAATTCATTTGGTTTTTCGGTCAAAAGATCGATAACCCGAACACTCACGGAACGGGTTGCACACTCTCCTCCGCAATTTCAGCAAATCTCGCAAAGGGTTATCCTCTTCACAACGCAATAGAAAATGCAAAAGCCTACCTCACGGGAGCACTCAAAGCTAAACTTAACCTCGGACACGGCAGCGGACCTTTAAACCACGCGTATCTCATAGAAAAATCCGGTAGCTGATGCTACCGGATTTTTTTGCTTTAAAATGTCATTGTGTGGGTAAGCGTTTCGCTCTTTCCTGCCTCAATTTTTCTTATGCGGTATTTCTTTGAAAAGTCGTCAACCCTTTTCCACGAAAGGTCGGGCGCACCTGCCCACGGCTCTATGCAGACATACTCTCCGCCCGGTCTCTTCCAGACGAGAAGTGTGTCAAACCCCGGAAATGCAACGTGGATTTTCTCGCCGTTTCTGTCATCACGAAGTGCGATTCCTCTTGACTTGATATCAAAGAAGATAAGCGCATCGACAGCAAAATAATCGTCGTTGAGCTTTAGCTCGTTTGAATTTTCAAAGCAGTCAAGCGGAGTATCTCCGATCACGCCGCTCGGCAAAACCTCGTAGCGCTTGAGAGTTTCCGCCTCATCGAGAATGATGCTGTAGTTTTCAACTCCGCCGGAGAGTGCAAAGCCTTCGTGTGCGCCGGTTGAATAATACATCGGTGCATCTCCCGTGTTCTCTGTTGTGAAGTCGACAACGATTTTCTTTCCCGAAAGCTTAAAGCTTGCACGAAATTCAAAATCAAACGGATAGCACGCTTTTGTCTTCTCGTCGGACTTTAAGAGGAAAGTTGCGGAAATATCGTCTGCGCGTTCAACCTCAAACTCACATTTTTTTGCAAAGCCGTGTGCTCCGAGAGAGTATTCTTTTCCGTTAAAGGTGTATTTTCCGCCTTCAAGGCTGCTTACTATCGGAAAAAGAATCGGTGCACGATCCTTCCAGAATGTCGGATCTCCCTGCCAGAGATATTCCCTGCCGTCTTTGTCCTTTATTGAGAAAATCTCCGCACCAAAAGAGTTTATCGTAACTTCAAGTTCGCCGTTATTCAATGTAATAAAGCTCATATTCTGCCCCCGCATTTGTCATTTTAATATATTGTATCATACACCTGCCGCAAAATAAAGAGATTTTTAACAGATTTCGCTATATTTTGAATTTTGGTGTGGACTTTGCAATTTTAAAGTGTTATACTTTTAGGTAGAATATTTTCACGCAAAACAAGGAGGAATATATTATGAAAAATTTTGTCGAGATGTGCTCTAAAATCGGCAATATGGTTGACTATGTGCAGGGTGGCGGCGGCAACGCTTCCGTTAAGCACGATGGCAACAAGATGGCTATCAAGGCTTCAGGTTTTACTATCCGCGAGATTACGGAAACTGCGGGATATGCTGATGTAGACTACATAAAGATTAAAGGTTATCACACAGATGTTAATCCGGCTGAAGTTGAGGAGAAGGAGAAAAACTCAACTCCGTTTACTCTCTCCTGCGTCTTCCCCGCTGCTGACGGCAAAACACTCCGTCCGTCCGTTGAAACAGGCTTCCATTCACTTTTGAAGAAGTACGTTATGCACACACACCCCGTCTATGCAAACGTTGTTACCTGTGCAGTCGGAGGCAAGGAGCTTGCAAAGAAGATTTTCCCGGATCTTGACTTCGTATGGATTCCGTATATCAACCCGGGCTTCTCTCTCACACTTTCAATAGGTGATGCAATTTCATCATACGAAAAAGAAACAGGTCGTTTCCCGCAGGTTATCTTCCTCGAAAACCACGGTCTTGTTACAACCGCTGACGATGCAAAGGAGTGCACAGACCTCCACATCTACGTCAACGAAACAGTAAAGAAATACTTTGGTCTTTCAGACTTCTATGCAGGTCTTGAGCTTGCTGAAAGCGGCGACGGTTTTGAAAGCAAAGCTCCGTTTATTGCAGATTTTATCTCAACATACGGTGTTGACGAAATCACAAACACCATCCTCTATCCCGACCAGCTCGTTTACCTCAACGCAGGTCTTGCTGACGGTAAGATAAGCTTTGACGGCAACAAGATGATTTTCAACACGGTCAAGAAAGAGGCATGTGCAATTTTGGAAACATTTGCCGCTTTCGCATACGTTGTTTCTTCAGTAAAGTCTCACGGTCTCACAATCCAGACTATGGACGAGGCAGGCAAGAGCTTCATCAACAACTGGGAGAGCGAAAAGTACCGCAAGTCTGTCGCAGAACAGAAGTAAATTATAATAATAACAATAAAAACCACCTGCACACGCAGGTGGTTTTTATTGTTATTTAATGCTAATGTCTATTCGAGTTCAATTTTCATACCGACTTTTTCGGCCAACGCTTTCAAGCCATCGCTGTATATTCCAAACAACGCACGAGCTTCGACAAGTTTCTGATCTGCTGCTTCGATTATCGCATTATCCTGAGTTGCGCAACCCTCTGCAAGTTTTTCAAATCCGTCCTTGTAAGCCTTCATTGCGGCAACGTATTTATTCTTAAGAACCTTTACCTGAGCAGTTGACGGAGTTATTCCATCAAGTATTGTAATGGTGCTGTCGACAAGCGGAACGAGTGATTCCCTCAACCTGTTTTCAAGGATAGTGTCGTCTGTAATCCTATCCAACACAGTCATCTCTGACACGATAGCTTCATAGTTTAAGTTGACGTCTGCCATATCGGTATTAAGGAACTTTTTGAGATCCTTATAAACAGGATCCGAACAGCCTGCAAAAAGTGCAACTGCCATAACTGTCATAAGTACAAGTGCTAAAAGCTTTTTCATATTATTTGTCTCCCATCTTCTAATTATTTTCCACAGCCTCGTCTTCCGTTTGTTCTTCTTCGTTCTCTACGGTTTCTGACTCCTCAATTTCACCTTCCGCATCCTCATTTTCAGAATAGCGCGGTGTCTGTATCTTTTCCGAAAGGTCTATGTTTGTATTCGGCTTGAACCTCGCCTTTTTAACCTCACTTACATCTATCGTTCCTTTATCGAACTCATTAAGCTCACCGATAACTGCGTGGAGCATCTCGATTTTCCGCGAGAGCTCCTCGGTATCGCCAAGACTTATCAGGAATCTGTCGCCATAGACGATCTTTACGTCATAGAGCTTTCCGACTTCGATTCGTCCGACATTACCAAGAAGTTCCGAAGTTTTGAGTGCCGAGAGCACCTCACAAAGCGGCAGAAGCTGATTCTCGTTTTCGGGGATGATTCGCTCGCCTGCCTGAGGAGTTGTGATTCCGATACCCGATATTTTTGGAACTTTTACCTCATCCTCTCCCGACAACATTTCGAGAAGGTATCCGTATTTATCTATAAGCCAGCGGTTTCCCGAATTTTCAATGTAAGCCGCAGGCTCTCTTTCTTTTATCTGAAAAATAAACTTATCTGGAAGCTTTCTTCTTATTTTTATACTTTCAATGTATGGGTATTTATCGAGAATCCTGTTTGCAACATCAAACTTATTTATCATAAACATATTGTCGCCCGTTTCAATGCCCGATGTCTCGATTATCTCTTTCGCATCATATTTCTCACTTCCCGTAACGGATATCTCGGCGACTTTCAGGAAAACCGTACCGGACATAACAATCGCCGCAACAACCACACAGATAGTGAGAAGTGTAAGTATGAAACCTCCACCCCTGCGTCTTCTGCGTCTTCTTCTGTTTCGTGCTGCCACGTTTTTTCACCTGTCCTTTTCTACACCCTCTTCACATCTGCTCCGAGAGATGACATTATATCCTCTATTTTTTCATACCCGCGGTCTATATGACAAACTTTACCTATTCTGCTTTCTCCCTCTGCCGCCATCGCCGCAATTACGAGTGCCGCGCCTCCACGCAAGTCGGTCGCATCACACTCGGCACCGCAGAGAGACTTCACCCCGTTTACAAGCGCGACATTTCCTTCAACCCTTATATCCGCACCCATTCTGACAAGAACTCCGACATGGCGGTATCTTCCGTCAAAAATATTCTCAAGAAACACCGAAGTACCTTCGCACTTTGTCGTAAGCGCCATCATCGGCGGTTGTGCGTCTGTTGGAAAGCCCGGATACGGCATCGTTCTGACCGTTCGGATTGACGATAGCTTTCCGCTTCTTTTCAAATCAATACTTCTTCCTTTGCAATCTATTTCGCATCCGACACTCTCAATAAGCGAGGTTACGTTTGAAAAATGCTCCGGAATCACGTTTTCAAGAAACACACGTCCACCACACAGTGCACCTGCACACATATATGTTGCCGCGCATATGCGGTCGGGTATCACTTCATATCTGACATCTTTAAGCTTACTCTTTCCTATAATGGTTACGGTTGAGCTTCCCGCACCGTATACCTCAACTCCCATTGCACGCAGAAAATTTTGCAAATCCTCAATTTCCGGCTCACGTGCAGCGTTTATAATGCGGGTTTTCCCCTCGCATGCACACGCCGCAAGCATCGAATTTTCCGTTGCTCCGACGCTCGGAAACGAAAGAATAATGTCGTGTCCTTTGAGTCTGCGCGCTTCGCACGTTATCGCGCCGCCGTCGGTTGTCACCTTTGCGCCGAGGGTTTTCATCGCCGCAAGATGAAGATCTATCGGTCGTGCACCGAGTTCACATCCGCCCGGTGAAAAAATTGAAGCTCGCTTAAGACGTGCAAGAAGCGCACCCATAAAAATTATAGATGAGCGCATCTCCCGCATAAGCTTGTCGGGAATTTCGGAGTTACACGCGCAACTTGAATCCACCGTTACAACATTATCGCGGAAATCGACCTTACATCCGATACATCGCAAAATCTCAATTGCCGCATCCACATCAGAAAGATTCGGGCAATTATGTATTTCACTTGTTCCCGAATTTAAAATTGTTGCCGCAAGAATCGGCAAAACGCTGTTTTTTGAGCCGTGAACATAAACTTTTCCGTCAAGGCTCCGTCCTCCGTTTATAACAAGAGTGCTCATATCAAGAAAGTTTCCTCCTATTTCCAATGTCATACAGGCATCGTTGCCACTTCATCTTATGTCAAAGCGGCGAAATAGGTTACTTTCTGCTCATAATCGCTATTATTTTATAACCGAAATCATTTCTTCGTATATTCTCTCTGCCGAATCAAGCGTAGCAGAGCTTATAAGCTTTTTTCTCATATCCGCAAGCTTTTCAGGATCGTTTATAAGCGCGCACACCCTTTCATAAAGCAACTTCGCATCCGCATCTACTTCGGCAATTACCTCCGCACCGCCGACTCTTGAGAGCTCGAGCGCATTTTTGTACTGATGATTATCCGTAACATTCGGAGAGGGTATGATAATTGCCGGAACTCCGCGCGAATTTATCTCAGAGAGGGTGCCGGCACCTCCGCGGCACATAACGAGGTCTGCCGCCGCGAGCACTCTCGGCATATCGTCGATATACTCACGAAGCCATATTCCGTCTTCCCACTCGTAAGTTACTCCGTTTTCAGAGAGAAGACCGGGCATCCATCCGTACCCGAATTTTCCGCAGGCGTGAATATGGCAGAAGGAAGCTCCGTTTTCCTTTTCAAGCTTCATAAACTCGGCTATGCGCTTATTCATCTCGCGTGCGCCGAGCGAGCCCCAGAAAGTTACAAGAAGAGGTTTCTCTATACCGAGTTCTTCTCTTGCAAGCTCTCTGCTGTACATCAGTATATCTCCGCGCACAGGATATCCGACAGTAGTGCAGTTCACCTTTTTCGGAAGAAACTCCTCTGTCTTTTTAAAATTCAGGAGCATTTTTGTTATCTTACTTGCGAGGCGGCGGGTAGCAAGTCCCGGATGCGCATTTGCCTCGTGCAGAACCGTCGGAACTTTAATCTCTGCCGCTGCAGAAAGAACAGGAAAACACGCATATCCTCCCGTACCCATAACCACGTCGGGTTTAAATTCCCTGATTATTGCTTTTGCATTTTTCTTTGCCGAGAAGACTCTCGCAACCGAACGCATATTCTCATATAGCGCAGAAGGCGTAAGCTTTCTCGAAATAGAGCTCGCCTTTATCGTTTTTATTTCAAATCCCGCAGCAGGAACAAGCCTTGTTTCCATTCCGCCCTCTACTCCGACGAAAAGAATCTCGGCATCCTTTTTCTTTTCCTTTACAAGACGCGCAACAGCGATTGCCGGATTTATATGTCCTCCAGTGCCACCGCACGAAAATAAAAAACGCATAAGAACAGAACCCCTATCCTTCGGATTTTATTGGAATATACCGTGAAACCGAGAGCACGACTCCCATTTCAAAAAGCAATATCATAAGCGCAGTACCTCCATACGAGAAGAACGGAAGTGCCGCACCCGTAACAGGCATAACCCCTGTTACAACACCTACATTGAGTGCAACCTGAAGCGCAACCATTGTTGAAATTCCGCCGGCAAGCAACGCGCCGAATTTATCTCTTGCGTGAAGCGCAATCCAATATCCGCGCAATATAAGGCAGGTGAAGAGTGCAAGAATTATTATCGCTCCGATGAATCCGAGCTCCTCGCACACAATCGCAAAAATGAAGTCGTTGTGGGCTTCCGGAAGATACAGATATTTCTGTCGGCTGTTTCCAAAACCGAGACCAAGAAGTCCTCCCGATCCGATTGCATACAGCGACTGAACTATCTGGTATCCGTCACCCTTCGGATCGAGAAACGGATCAAACCACGTCATCACTCGCTTTCTCGCATAGTCAAGAAAACAAATCGCGGCACCTGCTCCCGTTGCACCGAGAACCATCGCACCGATAAACCACTTCATATGAGTTCCGCCTACAAACATAATGGCGGCACCGAGAAGGAAGATAAGAATCATTCCCGAAAGGTGCGGTTCGCGATACATAAGATATCCGATAACTCCAAGCACTATCACAAACGGCAGAACGCCATACTTGAACGTATGCATTTTGTCCGTATGTCCCGATATGTAGCTCGAAAAGAAGAAAATAACTGCAACCTTTGCAAGTTCTGACGGCTGAAACCTTATTCCGAGATTGATCCAGCGTTTTTCTCCGTAATTTCCCGTTCCTATAATCAGAACAAGAACAAGAAGAAAAACACTTAAAAGAAGAAACGGAATTGCAAGCTTCTTTATCAACCTGTAGTCGATAAAACTCATTATAATCATCGCAACAATACCGACAAGAGCAAACCCGCCCTGTCGCAGAAAGTAATATGTTGACGGCTTATTTTCATAGTATGCGGTTGCATAGCTTGCCGAGAACAGCATAATAAGTCCTATACCCATAAGTATGAGAACAAGAACCAGAAACGGAACGTCTACTGATCCCCGAACCGTTTTGGGAGTTTTCAAAAGCTTTCCAGGACGCTTTATCTTCAATATTTTTTGTTTTTTAGGCATAAAGCTCCCCTCCGGATTTTAGAATAATCGATTTGCAATTCCTGCAAAACCTACGAGTGCGCCTATTGCGGCAACTGTCATAAATACCGCACATACCTTCTTCTCGCTCCATCCCGACATTTCAAAATGATGGTGTAGCGGAGACATCTTAAAAATTCTTTTTCCGTGCGTTATTTTGAAATATGAAACCTGCAATATGACAGAAAGTGCTTCAGCGATATAGACAATTCCGACAAACAGGAGCAGAAGCGGCATATCATACGCAAACGCCATACCGCAGACAGCACCGCCCAAAAACAGCGAGCCCGTGTCTCCCATAAACACCTTTGCCGGATTGAAGTTGTAAATCAGAAATGCCGCAAGCGCGCCAAAGAGCGCCGCAGAAAAAATACCCGAAACTGCATATGACATATATGCCCCGATTATTGAATAGACAAGAACAACCGGCATCGTAACACTCGTTGCAAGACCGTCCACACCGTCGGTAAGGTTTACTGCATTGACTGTTCCGACAATCGCAAGGAGCATTATGATGAGATACGGCACCCAGCCGACAGAAAGAGTCACATCAAAAAACGGGATATAGAGTGTCGGAGTTAGATCTCCGAGCATACGAAGAAGTGTGAGATATACAGCCGCAGAAGTAAGCTGCAGAAGAAGCTTCTGCATTGCAGTAAGCCCCTGATTCTTCTTTTTTCTTATCTTTGCCCAGTCGTCAATAAATCCGATGAGTCCAAAAACTGCCGCAAAGAGAAAAACGAGAATATGTCGAAGCTCACCTTTCAACATATACGGAATTCCTACGATGAACGCCGCCGCACCGCTTCCGATGATAAACATAATTCCACCCATAGTGGGAGTTCCTTGTTTATCCATATGCCACTTTGGACCTATCTCAAGAATTTTCTGTCCGAACTTCAGTTTTTTGAGAAACGGAATCAGAGCCTTTCCCGAAACAAAAGTTATCAAAAAGGCAATGAGCGCCGCAGCAATATACTCCATAAGCATTTTTTAATTCCCTTCTCCCGTAAGATATTCAACAACCTGCCACATTTTTGTTCCGTAGCTTCCTTTAACGAGAATGATGTCGCCTTTTTCGGCTTCCTTTGAAAGCATTTCTGCAAGCGTGATTTTGTCCTCAAACACGTCTGCGCTTCCACCTGCGCCGATGCTGTAATCCTTTGCAAAAGCTCCGGTTACAAAGACGCGTGATGCACACTTTCTTGCAAAAGCTCCGATTTCGCGGTGAAGCTCCGATGCATTCTCACCAAGCTCAAGCATATCACCGAGAACGCATATTTTCTTACCCACACATTCGGTTTCTGCAAGAAGCGAGAGTGATGCTCTCATAGAATCGGGGTTTGCATTATAGCAATCTCGGATTATTGTCTTGCCTTCAAACTCAAAGACATCCTGCCGCATACCCGTATTTTTAAACGATGCAAGTCCGCGCGTAATTCCTTCATCTTCCATACCGAACGCTCTGCCGACGGCTATCGCCGCAAGAGCATCCCGGATATTATGTATTCCGCCGCATGCGAGCGTGAACACGGTATCGCTTCCAAAAACTCTGAAGCTTGATTCAAACATTCCGTTTTTCAATATTTCACCGAAAACTTCACATTCTCTGTTTTCTACGCCAAACCATATCACCTTGTGAGATATCTCGTTTCTCTTTCCCCACAGAAGCGCGTCATCTCCGTTTAAGATTGCAACGCCATCCTCTTTGAGTCCGCGGAGAATCTCCATTTTTTCAGAGAGAACTCCCTCTTTGTTGCCGAAAGCTTCAAGATGACTCTCACCGATGGCTGTTATTATCGCCGCATCGGGATTTGCAATGTCTGCAAGCGGAAAAATCTCACCGAAGTGGTTTGTTCCTATCTCAAGCACCGCCGCTTCACAACTTTCGTCCATACCAAAAATTGTAAGCGGAAGTCCTATGTTATTGTTATAATTCCCTTTCGTTTTATGGGTTTTAAAACCTTCTGAAAGAACTGATGCACACATTTCCTTCGTGGTTGTTTTTCCGACACTTCCCGTTATGCAGACGCGTTTTGCCGGAAGGGCTGCAAGATATCCCTTTGCTATCTCACCAAGAGCCTTTACCGTATCAGGCACGACTATCTGCGTACAGGGTGTCTTTATCTCTCTTTCGACGAGAAGAGCCGCCGCGCCACATTCTGCCGCAGAAACGGCAAAATCGTGTCCGTCAAAGCGCTCGCCCGTGATTGCCGCAAAAAGCTCACCGCCCTGCACCTCTCTGTTGTCACGCACAACTGCCGTTATATCCGTATCCTTGCCGATAAGCCTGCCTCCGCAGAGACCTGCCGCATACGATGCTTTAATTACGTTCATTTGCTCTCTCCCGAAAAATATTCGCGCACTATTTCGCGTTCGTCCATATGATACTTTACGTGGTTGATTTCCTGATATGTTTCGTGTCCTTTTCCTGCAAGGAGAACAATATCACGAGCCTTTGCAATTGAAAGCGCATGGAATATCGCCTCACGTCTGTCCGCAATTCTTATATACGCCTTTCCTACTTCGGTAATACCGGGAATAATGTCGTCAATAATCTTTTCCGGCTCTTCCGTGCGCGGATTGTCAGACGTAACAATAACGATATCCGCAAGGCTTGCCGCAATATTTCCCATCTTCGGACGCTTCGTCTTGTCTCTGTCACCTCCGCAACCAAAGACAACTATAACGCGTCCGTTTGTTGTTTTTCTGACTGTTGAGAGAATGTTCTCAAGTCCGTCAGGCGAATGGGCATAGTCGATCATAACCGTATAGTCCGTATCTGTCGGAACCACTTCTGCCCTGCCCTTTACTCCCGATACCGTAATGAGAGACCGAGCTATGTCGGAGAGTGAAAGTCCTGTCGCGAGAAGCACGGATATTGCACACATTGCGTTATAGACGGAAAATTCACCGGGGATCCGAAGTTCTATCTGTTTTGTTTCTTCTCCGGCAAATTCAAACGAAACAGAATCCGGCTTCAGATTTATGTTCTTTGCAAAATAGTCGGCGCCGATTTTCTTTGCAGCGTATGTTAAAACGCGGCATTTCGCCGACGAAATCAGAGTCTCTGCCGCCGCATCATCCAGATTTATGACGGCATTTTGTGTCTGCAGAAAAAGCTTTGCTTTTGCCGCCTTGTAATTTTCCATATTCCCGTGAAAATCGAGATGATCCTGCGTGAGATTTGTAAATGCACCGACGAAAAAGTCAATGCCGAAAACTCTCGAAAGCTCAAGCGAGTGAGACGAGACCTCCATAATCACATATTCACATCCTGCATCGCGCATTTTTGCAAAAAGCTTCCAGAGCGCGTTGGACTCGGGAGTTGTTCGCTCCGTCTCAAGAATTTTATCGTCTATCATATTCTGGTTTGTGCCGATAAGTCCGCACTTGTGTCCGGAAAGCTCAAGGCAATGCTTTATGAGATATGTAACGGTTGTTTTTCCGTTTGTTCCCGTGACTCCGATAACCTTCATATCACGCGTCGGATTTTTATAGAAATTCTTAGCAGAAAGTGCAAGTGCACGCCTTGCATCTTTTACGAGTATGCGCGACTTTCCTGCATATTCCTCGCTATCTGTTATAATAACCGCTGCGCCGTTCTCAACCGCGGATGCAATAAACCTGTTGCCGTCGGTTTCATAGCCGCGGATCGCGACAAAGATCCCACCCTCTTTTACAAGTCGGGAATCGCATTCGACGCCTGTTATTTCAGTATTAAGATCAATCTCACACGAGATAATTTCTATGCCGTTAAGTATTTCAGAAAGTCTCATTTCCATCTTGCCTTTCCGCATTTAATTCGCGCGCTAACCTGAAATTCCTTCCGAAACTCCGTTTATATCGTAAAATTCAACCTCGACAACCGTTCCGCGTTTTAAGCTTGCACCCTCGGCATACTGCTGCTTTGTTGCGGCAATATTGCCCGAGCGTTTGTCGACCGCACCGTTTGCCCTCATATAGAGTCCTGCATTTGTTATAACCCTGTTTGCAACCTCGGGAGTGAGGCCTACCACTTTTGGCATGGTTACCGTTTCGTTTGCGGCACTTCCTCCGAGATATACTACGATTGTTGAATTTTTCGGTATTTTTGAACCTTCGGCAGGAAGCTGGTCTGTAACCGTTGTTCCGTCACCGACGGTTTTTATCGTAAACGATGAGTAATTTCTGTTTGTGCTGAGGAGTCGGTTTACGCTCTCCGGAGTTCCTCCGATGAGGCTCGGCATTGTTATGATTGACCCCATAAGCTCATCTGCAGTATATGTCGGCTCAAATCCGAGATACGGGAGAATCTCTGCAAAGACCTTTCCTGCAACAGGTGCCGCAAGCTGGCTTCCTTCAAGGTAAATTCCACGTGGGGTATCAAGCATAATAAGAATTGCTATTTCCGGATCTTCCATCGGCGCAACTCCGAAGAAGGATGCGATGTACTTCTTTCCCTCTTCCACCGTGTATTCGTCAACCTTTTCGGATGTACCTGTCTTTCCTCCGATCCTGTATCCCGAAACTCTCGCGTTTTTACCTGTACCGGTTGCGACAGTCTCCTCTATCGACTTGTTTATAAAGTCTGATGTTCGCTCTGAAACGATCTGTCTTACAATTTCAGGCTCATTTTTTGATATTACAATTTTGTTTTCATCCACTATTTCTTTTACTATATGCGGCTTCATAAGCTTTCCGTCGTTGACCACCGCACCTACCGCGCATACTATCTGCATCGGAGTAACCTTGAACGTCTGTCCGAACGATGCAACAGCGGGAGAAACTTTATTCTTAGGATCTTTAAAGCTCTTTTCGTTGAAGAAGTATCCGCTTGCCTCACCAACAAGGTCTACACCCGTTTTGTCGAGAAGTCCGAATGCCTCGCAGTAGTCATAAAACTTTTCGTTTCCGACTTTTGAAACGATATTCATAAGCGCGCAGTTGCACGATTTCTCAAGTGCCTGAGAAAGAGTTACATCTCCATGTCCTTCGCGTTTCCAGCAATGTATTATGCGGTCTGCAACGCGGAGTCCTCCGGGGCAATTAAAGGTTGAATTTGCATTTACAACACCCTCTTCATACCCCATTGCAACCGTGAGAATCTTGAAAACAGAGCCCGGCTCATATGCATCGGATATAAACTTATTTCTCCACGATGCCTGAAGCTCATTTGACCTGACTGTCTTTTTCTCATCCTCCGGCGCCTCCTCAATACGCTTGAGTGCCTCCGGATCGACAATTTCAAACGGTTTGTTAAGGTCAAAGTCGCCCATTGTCGCCATCGCAAGAATCTCGCCTGTCTTTATATTATAAACAATTCCCGCGCCGCGATTTTCAATCTTTCCGTCTATAACCGCCGTCTGCAGATGGTTTTCAAGCACCTGCTGAATCGTTTCGTCGATAGTCAGAACGACATCCTGCCCGTCCTGCGCTTCATAATACTCTTCATACTTGAACGACATTTCAGTTCCGCGTGCGTTTTTCGCCGCAATAACTCTTCCCGGCATTCCCTTGAGCACATTCTCATACTTCATTTCGATGCCGAAGAGACCTGTATTGTCATCTCCGCAGAAACCGATCACCTGTGAAGCAAAATTGCCGTATGGATAATAACGTTTTGTGTCTTCTGCGAGATGGATTCCCTTTACCTTATTTTCCTTTATCGCCTCACGGAGCTTTGTTGCCTCTTCAAGTTCAATTTTTTTCTTCACTACATGATAATAGCTCTTTTTATTCTTTGTCTTTTCAAGAACAGAGTCATAATCAAGACCAAGTGTATCCGAGAGCGTTTTTGCGACAAGGCGTTCCATATCCTCATCATGCATCTCCGCAGGAGAGATAAAGACGGTTTCAACCGTTGCGCTTACCGCAATTTCTTTCATATTGCGGTCATATATAACTCCGCGCTTCGGCGTGATTACCGTATCTCGCGTCTGCTGCTCAATAGCCTTTGCCTGATATTTGCGATAATCTATAAGCTGATTTTTAACAAGCGCAATAACAAGCGGAAGCATTCCGCAGACTACGACAATAATCATACACGCCTTTATTCTTTTGAGTATTTTATTCGAAGGACCCTTTCTTGCCATTTTCGATAATCACCCCAAGTATAGTAACAATGCGGAGCATGTGATAACAAACTCCGCCATTTTTTCTGTCTGTAATTTATACTGTCCAGACACGAACAATATTCCGTTTAGTTTATAAATTCTACGATAGTGGAAAAGCCCTTTATAAGTCCCGTAATAAATCTCGGTGCTTCTTTTTTCTCTTCGCCGTATTCAAAGCGGTCTCCGCCGGAAGTTGTAACGTATGTTATCTGCGACTTGTCAACTTTGCACATACCGAGCTTGCCTACCGCCCAGTCGCGCACTTCCATAGCACTCATACGCTGATTGCGGCTTATTTCGAGCATCTGAATCTCTTCACGAAGCTCTGAAAGCTCATTCTTTGCACGGCGGTTTTTGTCAGACGCCTCCGTGAGGCTTACATACGAGAAGATAAGCGCGGTTGCCATAACAAAGGCTACTATTGCGCTGAAAATGAAAAACGGGCTGATGACACTTTTTTTCACCGGAGCTGCTGCAACACGCGGTTTTGAAACTGTGCGGAGAGAGCTGTTCTCTGCGCTTCTGTCAAATCTTGAAAGGTCGTATTTTGTTCGCTTTTCTACAACTGCCTGCATTTTTTCTTTTCCTTTCGTTTTTTATTGAAGGCGCTCTGCAACTCTTACCTTTGCCGAACGCGAACGAGGATTCTTTTCTACTTCGTCCTCCGACGGGAGAATAGGTTTTGTTGAAACTATGCGAAGAGTTGGCTTTTTTCCGCACACGCACACCGGAATTGACGGCGGGCAGGTGCACGGCTTTTCTGCCTTTTTAAAAGCGTGTTTTACAAGTCTGTCCTCGAGAGAATGGAACGTAATTATCACCACGCGTCCCGAGGGCTTCAAAATGTCGGGAAGTCTTTCAAGAAATCGCTCGACTTCTCCAAGCTCGTCGTTTACAGCTATTCTGAGTCCCTGAAACGAACGTTTTGCGGGATGCTGTTTTTCTCGGAGCGCAGCTCCCGGCATTGCAGATTTGATTATATCCACAAGCTCAAGAGTTGTTGAGATTTCTCTTTTTTCTCTTGCACGCAATATGGCTGATGCAATTTTAGCGGAGTATCTTTCTTCACCGTACTCTGAGAGAATGTGCCTTATCTCTTCAAAGGACCATGCGTTTACGATTTCTTTGGCAGTAAGGGACCTTTCTCTGTCCATTCTCATATCAAGCGGGCCATCTGCCATATATGAAAATCCTCTCTCGGACTCATCAAGCTGTGGCGACGAAACACCGAGGTCAAGAAGTATTCCGTCCGCCTTTTCAGGTACCGTTTCCGGCATTTCGCAAAAGTTCCCTTTTATGAAGTGCACATTCTCCATACCGGCAAACTTTTCGCGACCATATTCAATAGCAGAATCATCGCGGTCAATGCAGTAAAGCTTCCCTCCCGACAAGCGTTTTGCTATCTCGGAGGAATGGCCGCCTCTGCCAAAAGTTCCGTCTATGTATACGCCGTCAGGCTTTATCGCAAGCTGCTCTATACACTCCGACAGCATAACAGGAAAATGAAGTTCTGCCATAAACTACATACCAAAAGCGTCTTCGAGGGCGAGGAGCTTGTCCATATCTTCTCCTGCACCTCTGACGTCTGCATCCCAGATTTCGAGATGGTCGACAAAACCGTAAATCACGACGTTTTTACCAAGACCTGCAAACTCGCGAAGCTTCTGGGGAATAAGAACTCTTCCCTGCGTATCAAGCTCAACATCATATGCAGAACCTACATAAAAGCGGATAAGAGGTCTTGCCTTGCTCGGCGGAAAGGATTTGAGCTTTGCCTCAAAAGCTTCCCACTCTTCGACAGGATATGCAACGAGGCAACCGGAGGTATTCTTTGAAAGAACAAATTTGCAACCAAGCTCTGCACGGAATTTTGACGGAATGAACATTCTGCCCTTTTCGTCTATGACGTGTTCAAATTCGCCTCTCATTGCCTCATCACCACCTTATCTCTAAAAATAGTAGCGGAGATACATCCACCACTTTAAACCACTGTAGATTTATTATAAACTTTTCATTTTAAAAAATCAATAGCTTTTTTAAAATTTCATTACATTTTTTCGAATATTTTTGTAACTTCTTCGTAATATTCCCCACAATACGCCAACCAACATCACTAAATCCAAAAAAGGCCCTCAAAATACCATAGTGGTTTAAAGTGGTTTAAATTTTGTTAACTAAAAGTTCATTTGACTTTTCACAGGCTTCATATTACTCTATACAGAGATAGATAAACAAGGAGGAATGTCATTTGGAATCCACCCTTCTCGAAAAAGCCACCTCTTCAAAAGACGAGCTTTTCGGTAAAATATTCAAGGACGATCTGTCCCTTTCGGCGATACAGGATGCCACTCAGAGATTTGAACAGCTTATGACATATTACAGATGTGCCATTATGGAGATTGAAACTAAATTCAACGTTTTAAACGAGCAGTTTTCCCTCAAACAGGACCGCACTCCGATAAACGGTATGAAGAGCCGTCTCAAATCACCCAAAAGCATCCTCGCAAAGCTTTCCCGCAAAAATCTGCCGATAACGTTTTCCTCAATTGAAGAGACTCTCGCAGACATCGCCGGCGTTCGCATCATCTGTTCTTTTGTGCAGGATGTCTATTTTCTTGCAGATGCACTTCTCAAGCAGGACGACGTAACCCTTATAGAAACAAAGGACTATATAAAGAATCCGAAAGAAAACGGATACCGCAGTCTGCATCTCATAGTATCCGTGCCCATATTTCTTCTCCACGAAAAAAGGCAGATGAAGGTCGAAATTCAGCTCCGCACCATCGCTATGGACTCGTGGGCAACGCTTGAGCATCAGCTAAAATACAAAAAAGACACCGTCTTCACCGAGGAAATGGCGCACGATCTGCATCTTTGCTCGCAGCTTAGTGCAGAGCTCGACGCACGCATGGATAACCTCAGAAAACAATGTCTTGAATAAAGCTTATAAAAACAAAAAACCGCAAGGTCCGTATGACCTTGCGGTTTTCTTACTTGGAATTAGTCGATAAGTGCTGCGCTATCGGGCTCGATGTAGAGTGTAGCTGCATCGTGTGTGCGAAGAATTGTAGCCGGGCACTTTTCGCTGATTTCTGTGTTGTAGATTGTGTCATGAACTGCCTGTGCCTTAGTTTTTGCCGGAACCATGCAGTAAACATACTTCGGGCGCATAAGAGCCGGAACTGTAAGTGAAAGTGCATGTGTCGGGACATCATCAAGCTTTGCAAAGCAACCGTCGTTTACCTGCTGATTGCGGCAAACCGGATCAAGCTCAACAATCTTAACGAGTTTCGGATCGTTAAAATCAGCAACAGGAGGATCGTTGAATGCGATGTGACCATTTTCACCGATACCCATGCAAACGATGTCTGTCGGGTTGTCAGCAAGAAGCTTTGAGTAGCGAACGCACTCTGCTTCCGGATCCTTTGCAGCGCAATCAAGATAGTTCACAGACTTGAACGGAACCTGACCAAAAAGCCTGTCGCGGAGGAAGTTACCGAATCCCTGCGGAGCATCTGATGCAAGGCCGATGTATTCGTCCATATGGAATGCATTGATACGTGTGAAATCGATGCTCTTGTCGTTCTTGAGAGTTTCAAGGAACTCGTTCTGTGACGGAGCAGCTGCGAAAATCATATTGATTTCGTCTTTCTCTGCAAGAAGCTTCTTGATTGTTTCTGCAACGTCAGCAGCAGCAATTGCGCCGAGCTCTGCGCGAGACTCGCAAACTTTTACGAGCATCTTATCTGCTTTCATTTCTTTAATCATTTTAAACATCTCCTATAGTTTTATTTTCCGCTAATATCATATATTTTTAAACGCGTATTGTCAAGTATATTTCCTTATTTTGTTGCAATTATTTGCAAATGCAAACTTCTCTTACCTTTTCAAATCCGACACTTCTTGCAATAAACACTTCTGAATACTTTTGGGCAAGTTTTTTCTTTGCAGAACAAGCTTCTGCTTCACTGTCAAAGATTCCGAAAACCGCACTTCCGCTACCCGTCATCGCAGCCGTCATAGCGCCGTTTCCGAGAAGCTCATTTTTTATGCCGAGTATCTCCCGCACATCTTCGGAAACAACAGGCTCAAAAACGTTATATACGTTTTCACACACTCCGGAGAGCGATCCGTTTTCGATAGCTGCAAGCATCGCCCGGGTGTCCGGATGTCTCGGAATCGGACACGAGTCTATTTTTGCAAAAACGTTCTTGGTTGATGCTCCATGTTTTGGTTTGCCAATCACAAAGAAGCAATCCGGAATCGGATTCAACCTCGTAAGAATTTCCCCTTTTCCTCTCGCAAGTGCCGTGCCGCCGATTATGCAGAACGGAACGTCAGCGCCAACCGTAACACCTATTTCGCAGAGCTCTTCATCGGAAAGATGCGCGTCCGAAAGCTCCGAAAGAAGCCTGAGCACCGCCGCACCGTCAGCACTTCCGCCTGCCATTCCAGCACTCGACGGAGTTCTTTTCTCCATCGCGATATGTATTCCCCCGCAGCTTATACCCGTTGCCGTTTCAAACGCAAGCGCCGCCTTATACGCAATATTTCTCTCGTCATTCGGTATGTGTCGGATATTTGAAATAACCGATATACCCTCTCCATCACCGATTCTCACCGAAACAGTATCACAGAGAGATATACTCTGCATAACCATATCAAGGTCGTGATAGCCGTCGTCGCGTTTAGAAAGCACATCCAGAGTCAGATTAAGTTTTGCATATGCCTTTGCAAAGCCGTAGTGAATCCCCATTTTTCTCACCCTTAAAGCTCGTTTATAAATTCCTCTATCCGATCAAGTGCCTTTGCGATATTCTTCATAGATGCCGCATAACAACATCTTACATATCCTTCTCCGCTGTCTCCGAAAGCATTTCCCGGAATGACCGCAACCTTCTTCTCACGAAGAAGCCTTGCACAGAACTCCTCCGAAGAAAGCCCTGTCTTTTTTATTGAAGGGAACATATAGAACGCACCGCACGGCATTTTGCAATCAAGACCGATCGCATTGAATCTGTCGCACATAAACCGACGGCGGCGGTTGTACTCATCTCGCATCTCCGCAATGTCGCGATCCCCTTTTTCAAGTGCCTCGACCGCCGCAAACTGTGCAGTTGTCGGAGCCGACATAATGGCATACTGATGAATACGTGTCATTACCTTTATTATTTCAGCAGGACCGCAAGCATAACCGAGTCGCCAGCCCGTCATAGCATATGACTTTGAAAAACCGTTTACAACGATTGTTCTCTCGCGCATTCCCGGAACAGATGCCGGACTTATATGGGTTTCGCCGTATGTGAGCTCCGAATATATTTCGTCCGATATAACGAGAATGTCGTGTTTTATTATTATCTCCGCAAGTTTTTGAAGCTGTACCTTATCAAGCGTTGCGCCCGTCGGATTGTTCGGATACGGAAGAATAAGCACCTTTGTTTTCGGCGTTATTGCCGCTTCAAGTTTTTCGGGAGTGAGCTTAAAATCCTCCTCCCCCGTTGTCGGAACATAAACAACCTCAGCACCCGCAAGGCTCGCCATAGGTCCATAACAGACAAACGACGGTTCAGGAACTATAACCTGATCCCCCGGATTTATGAGAGCACGAAGAGCAAGGTCTATCGCCTCACTTCCGCCAACCGTAACAACAACTTCATTCTCGGGCGCATATTGAACGCCGAAAGAACGGAACATATACGAAGAGATCGCGCGACGGAGGTCAGTTGTTCCCGCATTCGGGGTATAATATGTATATCCTTTTTCAAGAGATGCAATACCTGCATCTCGAATGTGCCACGGCGTAACAAAATCCGGCTCACCGATACCGAGCGATATAACATCGCGGCTACCGTCGAGAAGATCGAAGAATCTTCGTATTCCCGATGGTTTGAGCCCGCTTGCACAGGCAGAAAGCTTATTTGTATAATCCATCATTTATTCCTCCGAGCGACTAAAACGCATACTCGCGTTCCTGGTCTTTCTGTGTATTTGTGTAGATAATTCCCTTGTCCTTGAACTTTTTGAGAACAAAGTGAGTTGCGGTGCTTGTTACATACTCAAGCGGTGCAATCTTCTCAGAGACAAAGAGAGCAACCTCACGGAGCGTTCCTCCGCTGAGCATAACGGCGATATCAAATCCACCTGACATGAGAAACACACTCTCTACCTCTTCATACTGACTGATACGCTCCGCAATGCGCTCAAATCCAAGTCCCTGCTGCGGAACAACCTTAATCTCTATTATTGCAGAAACACTCGTATCGCCGAGCTTTTCCCAGTCGATAAGCGTTTTATATCCCGCTATGATATCTTTCTCTTCACATTCCGCTATCGCCGCAGCAACCTCACCTGCATCCATACCCAGCGACGACGCTATTTGCTCCGCCGTCATTTTCGCATCATTTTCAAGCATTTTAAGAATCGAAAGTTCCATAGCCTACTCTCCTTAATAAATCTTTTGTATTTTTTATTATACTAAATTTCAAATCTCCTTTCAATAGTTTTCCCATTTTTTATAAGCCTTGCAAAATATCCGACTTTAGTATAGAATATAGATATGACATTTGAAAGGAATGTGGATAATATGAAAAAACTCACAGTAATGTCTATTTTCGGAACACGCCCCGAAGCTATAAAGATGGCACCTTTAGTTCTTGAGCTCAACAAGTGCGAGCATATAAACTCTCTCTGCTGCGTCACCGCACAGCACCGTGAGATGCTCGACTCTGTCCTCAACATATTCAACATAAAGCCGGATTTTGACCTTGATATCATGACTCCGCGTCAGACACTCTCTACAATCACAACAAAAATCCTTTCAGGTCTTGACGAGCTCTTTTCAAAAACCCGTCCGGACCTCGTTCTCGTCCACGGTGACACTTCGACGGCTTTTGTAAGCGCGCTCGCAGCTTTCTATCACCAGATTCCCGTCGGACACGTCGAGGCAGGCCTTCGCTCATTTGATAAGTATTCTCCTTATCCCGAGGAGATGAACAGAAAGCTTATAGGAAGCATCGCAGACCTCAACTTCTCACCAACCATCAACAACGCAAAAAACCTCGAACGAGAGGCTCTCACAGAAGGCATCTTCATTACGGGAAACACCGTTATCGATGCTCTCAGGCATACAGTTTCTGACAATTACACCTTCCGCAACGAGGATATAAACAAGATTGACTTTGCAAATTTCCGAACAATCCTCATGACTGCTCACAGGCGCGAAAACTACGGCGAGCCTATGCGCAACATTATGCATGCAGTCCGCGATATCGTCGAGGCAAACCCCGACGTTCAGGTCATCTACCCCGTTCACTTAAGCCCTGCCGTAAGAGAGGTTGTCTTTGAAATTCTCGGTGACGTTCCGAGAGTTCACCTCATCGACCCGATAGACGTTGACGATATGCACAACTTAATGGCACGCGCTCACTTCATCCTCACAGACTCAGGCGGTTTGCAGGAGGAGGCTCCGTCTCTCGGAAAGCCCGTTCTTGTCCTCCGTTGCGAAACGGAACGCCCCGAAGCAGTTGAGGCGGGTACCGTAAAAATCGCAGGTGTTGACAGAGCCGTCATCCGTGATATGGCAAACGAGCTTCTCAACAACGAAGCCGCATATGAGAAAATGGCTCACGCCGCAAACCCGTACGGCGACGGTCTTGCATCGGAACGCATAGTCAAGGCAATTCTTTGGAAGATGTGCGGCATCGGAGAAAAACCCGAAGATTTCAAATAATCCGGAAGGAGGGAAATATTGTGGACAAACAGAGAAGAACTTACTTTTATCTTTCTCTCATCGGTATATCCATCGTTCTCTTTCTCCTCATAATCCTTTTTGTTCCCGATATGTCAAGCACCCTCATAAACACAATTCCCGAATATGCCCCCGAAACAGAAATATCAAACTCAAACGAAACACTTATTGCAGATACGCTCGTTATAGATAAGACGAATGTCAAGAGCATAATCTCTGCTATGGCGCGCCCTGCAGAATATTACATTGAAACCGAGAGCCATCTCTCACATTCTTCGGGAAGCGGAACTTATACAAGAAAACGCTGGACACGCGGCACGGTTTCAAAAGTTGACGTCTATTCATCCTCGCAGACGCTTTCCATGCATTATATTTACACAGACACAAAGGTATATATCTGGCGCGAAGGAAGCCGTCTCTACCACACTGCACAAAAAGGCGATTTTTCCGCCGACGGCGAACAGATGATGATGTCTTACGAGGATATAATCGATGCACGCGATGAGGACATCTTAACTGCCGGTATATCCTCCTATAACGCATCTCCCTGCATCTATGCAGAGCTCAAAAGCCCCGAGACCGGATATATCGAGCGCTTCTGGGTTTCTGCATCAAACGGACTCCTTCTCCGCGGCGAAACGGTCGATTCTTCCGGCAGCCTCATTTACTCAATAACCGCAAAGCAAATCGATATCTCTCCGCAGGATGAGTCAATATTCACTCTCCCCGACAAAAAACAACCAACTTAAAAAAACAACTGCAACAGGACCTGTTGCAGTTGTTTTTTATATTCCGAAAATAACGGCAAGCGCAACTATGATAAGCTTTTCGTCGTCATCAACATCCATAAGAAGGAGCAAGAGAAGAACTATCGGCAAAAAGCCCGCTTTATCAATGTCAATCCCGTGCAGAAGGCGTTTAAGTTCAAAGCCTTCTTTTTTCTTTACCTCTTCATGAAGCACCTCTTTCTCCTCGTACACTTTCTCGTTTTCAATCGGCCTGTAAAGATCCGCAAATGCTTCCCTGTCCTCCGAGAGATATTTGTTATACACGTTACCCCTCCTATTTCAAAAAGTTTTTAAGCGCAGACTTTGCCACATGAGACAGCTTGACTATGTGAATGGCGCGGTCTATGTGAAAGCTGTCAGAATCCTTGAGATACGGGCGTATCGCACCGAGAAGTCGGATTCTTCTGTCATCTGTCGCATTGTAATCATTCAAAAGCCCCATAACCTTTGTTACAAGCTCCGGATCTATCGCGCCGGAAATATCCCCTATCGGCACAGGCAGCCCTTCCGTCTGCTCTTTCTTCTCTTCTTCTCCACCGAAAAGCTTTGCTATCTCCATAATCTTCCCCACACTTTCAGGGGACGACATAATGCTGCCTATGATATTTTCAAGCTCTGCCACTCCGACTCACCTCTCTGCTTTTGCGCTAAAGCTCAGATTTAAGCTCATCCAGAAGCTCTGCTCCATCCTGCGTCGATGCGATTTTTGAAATCACATTGCCAATCCCCGAAACATCTCCGCGTTTCACCGCATCCGCCGCATCTTTGATGTTCAAACCTCCACCGGAAAGAAGCTCCGAAATAACACGTCTTCCCTTGTCTGTTGAAAGAATTTTTGCGACACGTTCAAGAGAAGCCTTATCGCCTGCAAGTTTCCGGGCGATTGTGTAAAGCTCGTTATCCATATAAAAAACCTCACTTGTATTTATTCTCTGAAATATTCTATTCACAAAAGATATCCATTGTTCCTTAAAAACAAAATAACGGACGAGAGTTTCTCGTCCGTTATTGCTATTTACTTTTTATTTCTTCTATAAGCTCACGAAGATCATTTTCGTCAAACACATATTTTTTGTCGCAGAACTGACAGGCAACCTCCGCCTTTTTGTCCTCTTCGCATATCTGGGCGAGTTCCTCTGCGCCGATTGACATAAGCACGCCGCGTGTTCTGTCTCTCGAGCAGGTGCATCTGTATCCGACCTCCGCCTCGTCAAGAACTTCGATATCAAAGCCTATGAGAGTTTTTTCAAGCATCTCCTCAAGCGTCATACCCTCATCAAGACACTCCGTAACCGCCCTTGCCTGCTTCACGCACTCCTCAAGGCGGTCAATTTCATCGTCATAGACACCCGGAAGGAGCTGAATTATATATCCGCCTGCAGCACGGATTGACCAGTCGCGGTCAACCAGAACACCGAGCGCGCAAACCGACGGAATCTGCTCACTTATCGCGAGGTATGCCGTTATATCCTCCGCAACCTCACCGCTGACAAGTGCAGTCTGGCCGATGTACGGTTCTTTCATACCGAGATCCTTTATTATGCTGAGCATACCTGATTTTCCGATGCCGCCCGAAACGTCTATTTTTCTGTCTTTTTCGCGTATCGGCAAATCAACCTGCGGATTTTTACAGTAACCGCGGACAAAACCGCAGTTATCAGACACCGCAACAATAGAGCCGATGGGGCCTTCACCGTCAATTCTTACGGTGAGTGAGTGTTCATCGCCCTTTAAGTCATTCCCGAGAAGCGATGCCGCAATGAGCGTTCTGCCGAGCGCCGCCGACGTAAGCGGTGTAAGATCGTGAAGCCGGGCTGCCTCGCCGACCGTTTCTTTTGCCGTCATCGCAAGTATCTTTATCGCGCCGTCACACGTTACGGCACGGATTATTCTGTCTGCCATTAGATTTCCTCCGATTTGTATTTCATTTGTATTTTACCATCTATGACATTTATTGTAAAGATTTTATTCACAAATTCTTTACCATCACTTCACAACCTTGCCATAAAATAGTGATATACTGTAAAATACAAAACTGCGGAGGTCTGTAAAATGAAGCTTAAAATTCCGACACTCACAAAAAAGAAGACCATTGCGCTGATTTCTCTCGTGCTAGTCTTCGTTCTCATCTTATTCTGGATTTTATCCTCGTGCTCATCCGGCAAAGGTGCAAAGCTCGAGGCAGAATACGAAGCCTACACGGTAGAGCGCGGCGAGATTGCCGTTTCCGTCACGGGCAGCGGAACCGTTCAGCCAAACGAGCAATTTGAAATCCAGTCGATTGTTACGGGCGAAATCCTCGAAGACTATGTAACACTCGGTGCAACCGTCAACAAAGACGATATTCTCTACATAATCGACTCCTCATCTGCACAGAACAGCATTGAGCGTCAGGAAGCAAGCTATGAGCAGCAGGTTATTTCATATAACAACAAACTCAATCAGCACAACGAAGACACCGCAAACCGTTCTGTGCGCGCGCCTGTTTCTGGATACATCTCGGAGCTTTATGTAAAAGAGGGCGACTCGGTTTCAAACGGAACAAAGCTTGCGGAAATCAAAAATTCCGAATACATAAAGGTACGCATTCCGTTCCTGTCCTCAAACGCGAAAAACATTTACGCAAACCAGAGCGCGACAGTTTATCTCGAAGAGCGAAACGAAGAAATCCGCGGATATGTTTCACACGTTGCAACCGGCACTTATGCAACAGAGTCGGGCGCAATAGTTTCCGACATTGAGATAACCTTCAAAAATCCCGGTGCGGTTTTGCCCGGTGAAAGTGTTACCGCAATTGTAGGCTCGTACGCCTGCAACGACTACGGCGAAGTTGAGAATTCCGATATTGAAATCATAACCGCCAAGGTTTCGGGAAAGGTTGAAAATCTTTCTTATTCAAGAGGCGACAACATAACAAACGGAAGCCTGCTTCTCAACATTTATGACTCCAATCAGAATTCCGATATGCGCTCAAGCGAGCTCTCGCTCAAAAACGCAAAGCTTTCACTCGATGACCTTATGGAGAAACTCGACGACTATACATTGACCTCCCCCATAACAGGTACGATAATTTCAAAAACAATGAAAGGCGGCGACACCCTTGACGGAAATAAGTCCTCACTTGCAATAGTTGCAGATATGTCAAAGCTCACATTCGAAATGTCGGTTGACGAGCTTTATATAAAGGATGTTTCCGTCGGTCAGACAGTAAAAATCACAGCAGACGCTCTTCCCAACGCAGAATTCGAAGGCATTGTTGACACCGTAAGTATAATCGGCACATCATCAAGCGGCGTTACGGTTTATCCCATAACCGTCGTGATTTCCGAGTACGAAGGGCTCCTTCCCGGCATGAACGTAAATGCAGAAATTATGATAAGTAACGCAGAGGATGTCCTTGTAATCCCCCAGAACGCCGTCTCAAGAGGAAACCTCGTTCTTGTAAAGGACGACGGCAAAGCTTCTGAAGAAGAAAAAGCAAACGAAGACAAAGGCAACGATAAAGGCAAGAACAACAAAGACAAAAACGTAATACGTATGCCCGAAGCTCCCGACGGATACAAATATGTAAAGGTTGCAACGGGAGAAGCAAATGACGATTATATTGAAATAACAAGCGGTCTTTCAGAGGGCGATATCATATACATCCCCGTTCTCAAGAACACATCCCAGGCAGAAGCAGGCTTTGCAGGCTTTGGCGGTATGGGCAGCGGAATGCCAAGCAGAATGCCAAGCGGAATGCCGAGTGGTGGTATGCCGAGCGGTGGTATGCCGAGCGGCGGCACAGGCCGCAGCGGTATACCAAGCGGCGGAGGTATGCGATGATAGAGCTTTTGGATGTTTATAAAATCTACGACGAAGGCGAAAACGAGGTTCGCGCACTTGACGGAATATCGTTTCGCATATCAAAGGGCGAGTTTGTCGCAATAGTCGGCAAATCAGGTTCGGGCAAATCCACCTGCATGAACATAATCGGTGCACTTGACGTGCCGACCTCAGGCACATATAAACTGAACGGCACAGACGTTTCAACACTTTCCGACAATGCACTCGCCGAAATACGCAACAAAACTCTCGGTTTTGTTTTTCAGCAGTATAACCTTATCTCAAAGATAAACATTCTTGAGAACGTCGAACTCCCTTTGATTTATCAGGGACTTTCTGCAAGAGAAAGAAAAGAAAAGGCGCTTGAAGCTCTGCGCCGTGTCGGTCTTGACGACAGATGCCATCATATGCCAAACCAACTATCAGGCGGTCAGCAACAGCGCGTTTCAATAGCACGCGCTCTTGCCGCAAATCCACCTGTGATTCTCGCGGACGAGCCGACGGGTGCACTCGATTCAAAAACGGGACGCGACGTTATGAAGTTTCTTATGAGCCTTCACGAAGACGGTAAAACCGTCATTCTCATCACCCACGATATGCAGATTGCCGAATGCGCAAAGCGAATAATCAGAATTCACGACGGCAAGATAGTTTCGGATGAACCAAACGCCCCGAAGCTCCAGAACCTTGAATAGGAGGGTGCTTTTATATGAATATACAACAGTCTTTAAAGCTCGCTATGAAAAGCATCCTCGGAAACAAGATGCGCTCTTTTCTCACAATGCTCGGCGTCATCATAGGTATTGCATCGGTTATTACTCTCGTCAGCGTTGTTCAGGGCTTTTCAAACGATATGGTTTCAACCTTTGACTCCATCGGAACAAACAACATAACCGTCTCCCTCTCGGGGCGAGGCGGCAATATGAACATAAAGGCAGAGGATATGATTTCTCTCGCCTACGATAACCCCGACCTCTTCACCGCAGCAACTCCCCTGATAACAATTTCCGGAGCCACCGTTAAATACAGCTCAAACAACATCTCATCACAGGTTTACGGCGCGAATGAGGACTATGCAAAAATCAAGGACCATGCAGTTTCAAACGGACGTTTCCTGTCATATATCGATACGGTAAACCGCAATTACGTCTGCGTTATCGGTACATACGTCGCAAACGAGCTTTTCGGGACATCCGATCCGATTGACAATATGATAAAAATCAACGGTTCTCCATACACGGTTGTCGGTGTTTTAGAAGAAGAGGGCGACAGCACTGAAACAAGCACAGACAATATGGTTATAATCCCGTATTCCTCTGCCTCGCGTCTTGCGAGAAACGCAAGAATCGGAAGCTACACCTTTGTTGCAAAGGATTCCGAAAAAATCGAAGATGCAAAAGAGCTTTTAAACGATTATCTCTTTGAAGAATTTGAAGACGAGGATGCATACAACGTTTCAAACCTCGGCGAACTCGTCGACAGCATAACAGAGCTCACAAACAGCCTTTCCCTCGTTCTTGCGGGAATCGCCGCAATTTCACTTCTTGTCGGCGGCATCGGAATAATGAACATTATGCTCGTATCCGTTACCGAGCGAACACGCGAAATCGGCATCCGAAAGGCTATCGGAGGAAAACGGCGCGATATACTTTCGCAGTTCGTAATCGAAGCTACGATTACAAGCGGTCTCGGGGGAATTATCGGAATCATCTTCGGATGGATACTGACGATGATTCTGGCAAATCTCCTCGGCGTTTCCGGCGGAGTTTCCTTCTCTGCAGTTTTCCTTTCTTTTTCGGTATCCGTTCTTATCGGCATTCTTTTCGGATATTTTCCTGCCGCAAAAGCTTCAAAGCTAAATCCCATTGATGCCCTGCGACACGACTAACGTTACTTTGTATAAGGAGAATCTACCATGAAGAAAATAATTTCAGTAATCCTTTTAATCTGCACCATTCTCTCACTGTTTTCTTTTGCAGGCGCAACAAATATGCCGGCAGACGACGATATAGAATCCATACTCGACGTTATGGGGATTATGACATATGACGCAAGCGGCAACTTCAACGAGGCACAATATGTGACGCGTGCCGCACTTTCAAAGATCCTTGTTACTTCATCAAAATACCGCGGAGTTGCAACCTCAAGCTCAAGAATTTCGCCCTTTCCCGATGTTCTCTTCACGCATTGGAGCGCTCCGTATGTCAGCGTTGCTTCAAAAAACAAATTTATGACCGGTTATTCGGACGGAACCTTCCGACCTGACCGGAGCGTTCTTTTCGAAGAGGCACTTTCTGCAATCCTTCGTCTTTTAGGATACTCAAACGAAGATTACACAGGCGGGTATCCTTACGGTCAGATTGCAAAAGCCGAGGACATCGGTCTTACAGAAGGTCTGACAACCTTTCAGGGCTCACCTCTTATGAGAAGCGAAATGGCAAAACTTGTCTATAACTTCCTCAACACGCCGAAAAAGGGCGAGACCTCAATTTATGCCGTTTCTCTCGGATACACACCTTCAAGTGAGCTCCTGACGATCTCAGACGTATTTTCCGATAACGTGACAGGTCCCGTAACCGTTAAACCCGGCACGGTTTCTTCTCTCGGCTTCCCGACTTCTGCAAGAGTTTACCGCAACGGACAAAGCGCAACTCTTTCCGATATCCAGAATTACGACGTCATTTATTACAGCAAGAAAAGCTCCTCAATCTGGGCATACTCAAAGAAGGTTTCCGGAATTGTAAGCGACATCTCCCCGAATAAGGAAGCTCCTACGTCAGTAACTGTTTCGGGAGTGGTATATCCCCTCACCTATTATGCTGCACAGCGGGCATTCGGTCTTGACGGCATCGAAAACGGCGAAACGGTCACAATGCTCCTCGATAAAAATAGCAAGGTCTGTGACGCATATAATGCATCCGAACTTTACTCCTCATTTATAGGCGTTGTTACCGCCGTTAACTCAAAAACAACAACCGCATCCGACGGCACAAAAGCTACCGGCTATTACGCAACAATCCTCACTCCCGACGGAAGCTCCATCGACATTGAGCAGTCTACCAACTCGACAACATATGTTGGCCGCGCGGTTTCATACGATTACACAACCGGTCGCATCTCATCGTACAACTCGGGCGGAAGCAATATATCGGGATATGTCAATTACGATGCTTATCTCATAGGAAAGACTCCGATTGCAAAGAATGTAAAAATAATTGAAATCGACGACAACGGCAACATAATCTTCCCGACACTCTCACGGCTTGACGGAGTGAACATTTCATCCTCATCCGTGCTTCTTGCTTCCAAAAACTCATCGGGAGTCATTGACGGCATAATCCTCAAGAACGTTACGGGCGATATGCACAAATACGGACTCATAACCGGCATAACGCAGTCTTCACAAACAGACAGTAACGGCAACACGCAGACAACCGCAAGGCATTACTCCTACGATATAAACGGAACACGCGGAAGCACAAATTTCAATCGCAGTCTTGTTTCGCTCACCGAAGGTCCTGCGGTGTTCTATTACAGAGACGGTGAATTGGTTGGCGCAAAAAACCTCACACGCGCCGAGGGTATTTCCCTCATCACGCCCGAATATGTAACCCTCAAAAGCGGAGTAAAACACAAAATTTCGTCAAGCGTTCTTGTCTACAAGATCGTCGGAGACAACAAAATCAAGGTGTCTCTTGATGAAGCTGTTTCATATGACGGAAATATCTGGATTTACTACGACGATATCCAGTCGGCAGGTGGACTTATTCGCATAATCTATCTCAAATAGCTTTTATCAGAAAGGCGATAGGTGAAATCCTATCGCTTTTTCGTCCTTTGTTATTGATTTTATAAAAAACTTCTGTTATACTGTAACCATAAAACGTTTTATCAAAGGAGAGATAAGCGATGTTGACAGAAAAAGATAAACAATTCGCCGCTGAGTTTTTAGAAAAGGTAACTAAAAAGGTAAGCTTTATGGCCGATAAAATCGGCGATGCATTTCCGTGGACCGATGGATCCACCGGCACGTGGTACCCCTATGGCGACAAAAACTTCATCACCAACTGGGTTAACGGTTACTGGCCAGGAATCATGTGGCTTATGTATATAAAAACAGGCGATGAAAAATTCCGCAAAATAGCTGAGAGCTGCGAAGCACAGATGGACACCTGCTTCTTTGAAAATTTCGAAGGTCTCCATCACGATGTAGGCTTTATGTGGAGCCTTACATCAGTTGCAAACTACAAAATAACAGGAAACGAAACCTCACGCAAGCGCGCTTATATCGCAGCGTCTGTTCTCGCTTCCCGCTTCAATCCCGCTACAAACACAATCCGCGCATGGCCCAAGAGCTGGTGCGGTCCGTACTTCTCAATAGTTGACTGTATGCTCAACATCCCGATTCTTGAGTGGGCGGCACGTTACAGTGTTGAGCCGGACGTCCGCTTTTCAAACATCGCTCGCGCTCACGCAGACCGCGTTATGGAAACCTTTATCCGTCCGGACGGTTCATCTCACCACATTGTTGACTACGACCCCGAAACAGGCGATGTTCTTGACACTCCTTACGGTCAGGGTTATGCATCAGGTTCATCCTGGGCAAGAGGTCAGACCTGGGCACTCTACGGCTTTACTCTTGAATACTTGAATTCCGGAAAGCAGGAATACCTCGACACGGCAAAGAGATGCGCTCACTACTTTATCGCAAACGTCGAAAAAGGGAAACTTCCGCTTATGGACTTCCGTCAGCCCCGTGAGCCGCTTTACTATGACGCATCTGCTGCAGCAATCGCAGCTTGCGGACTTTTGGAGCTTGCAAACGTCGTTGACGATTTGGAGTCTGACATCTATCACCGCGCAGCTATGGACTATCTCCGTGTCCTTGAAGAAAATTGCGACTTCAACGAGGACGAAAACCTCATTCTCCTCAACAACAGTTCAGGAACATATCATTCACCGAACAGCATTCACAACCCTTACATCTTCGGTGACTACTATCTCGTAGAAGCACTTATGAAAATCCATGGCAACGACGGAAAGTTTGTTGTTCACAACGAAAAATAGTTAAATTAAAAAAGCCAACCTGTCGGTTGGCTTTTTTATTATTTTCTTATAACAATCATACGGTCAAAGAACATTGCGTTTTCGTCCTTTACATCTCCGCCATATACCTCGCCTGAGAATTTCACCCTGAAGTAAACATCGCAGGACTCCATCGGGAAGGTTACCGCAAGTCCGCCAATGTTTATCGAGAAGTTGTCGTGTGAAAAGAGTGCCGCGCGGACATTGGGACATCCTCTGATACCCGAAAGGCTTCCCACCTTGTAAACGTTGTAGCCCGCTTTCATATCTTCCTTGTAAAGATCAAGTGTCTCCGTTACTTCATCTTCTCTCTGGAGCACAAACTGAAGCGGACGCTTTTCCTCTGCAAAGAACGAGGTTGCGCATCTTTCGTAGTTCCAGCAGACATCGGTTCCCTCATCGTAGCTGAGCTTCAGCACCTCATCAGAGAGTGCGCCGTCATCCGCAACAACGCTCTGTCCGTATGCTCGCGCAACTCCGGGTGAGACGAACATTATCATATTCTTCATCTCGAACTGATAGATATCCTCTTTCGGAACGTCCTTGAACTCTTCGGGGATGTTTTGTTTTCGCTCTGCATCAAACTTTAAGTTTTTAAAATAATCTATCTCATAGTCAAATCCGCCGTGATAAATCTCAAAGCCCGGTCTTGTTTTATTCCATTCAAGTGCCGCTATGATTCGTTCTCTTAAAACCTCGCGGTCGAAGAAGAATCTCTCGCCCTGTCTCTCCGCCATTTCCTTTAAGTCGAAATATTTAAATATAATGGTTGCATCAAGCGGTTTTCGGAGCCACATAACCCTTCCGGCATACGGCATCACGCCGTCAGTTTTTGCAAATGCCTTTTCAAGAATCCGCTCTCCCTCGATTGCGATCTTTGAATCGACATAGTTAAACGGGCTGTGTTCAAGACAGCAAAATGCCTTGAGCATAGTTTTATCCATCCCCTCTTTAAGGAGATTGAAATATTCTTTTACGCATTCGCCCGCCGGACCGTAATAACGCATCGCGAGGTCATCTATCATAGCCACATCATCAAGATTCGGATCCTCCATAAGATGCGTAACAAGATATTTGTTGATTTCCCAAGAATCCGCAAAATAGTTCTGTGTTTCCCAGAACATACCCGTAACGCCTATGTCATACGCACCCTTTATCTTGTCTTTAAGCCCGAAGAAGCTCGGAAGCGGATAATTTGTGATGATATTATAAAGGTATTCGTATGTCCGAAGCTCCGCGCCCGTTTTTTTGCAACGCTCCGCCCAACCTTTCAAGGTGTCACGATAGAACTTGTTCGTCGGAGCGTTGACTCCGCGCGAAATATCCTCGTAAATATGCGCTATACGAATAACAACATTCTTGTCAGGGACCGTGTCGTCCTTCGGCACCGGCAGAGTCTCAAGATACGGAGATATGAGAACCTTTACAAACGGATACTTTTTGTTGATATCCCTTACAACGCGGTTTGCAAACCATACTATGTATCCGCTGAGACCCGATTTATCTCTTATCGCCTGACATTTTTCACATTCACAGTAAGAATATCCCTTTACGTCATTCGGATCGAGTGAATACGAGCACGGAAGCTCAACACCAAGCTCCTCCGAAAGTTTCAAATCCTCTTCGATAAATTCGAGAAACTTATCCTCAACCGCCTTTATAAAACCTTCGTTTGTGAGGCAGTACTGTCCGCGCGACAGTCTTTCTCCCTTTTCCCTGTTCCACGACCACCAGTCGGGATGCTCCTCAAAATACTTATCCACGGGAAAGAGCTTGCCGAGCGTGTGGGCGTGGTGCGGTCTGCCGGCCTCAAGAACGTCCCCGTATTTTCTTACAGCATCGGAAAGTCTCCCTTCGGGAATGCTGTCATCAATCGCGGAAATCGCATTGACACGGTGGCGGGCAAGGTATGCAAAACCGTCATATCCCACCTTCTGCAAATACGGTTTTCTGTATGTGTATGCAGGAGTTCCTTCTCTCTCAAAATCGTCCGGAAGTGCAAGCTCTGAAAGCTCCGGCACATCCTCTTCAAAAGCAGACCACCATCTGACGCCCAACACATCCTCGATAAAATGATAGACCGAATATATGATTCCGCGATCTCCGGTGTCCTTTCCTCCGGTGAGAACAAGGTTATCACCCGCCATCTTCATAATCCAGTTTTCCTTTGACTTGCCGAGGATGCCGCACTTCTCTGCAAATTCGGTTCTTCCGATGTAAATTCCTTTTCCGCATACATCTTTTTCCTCGACCGTTTTAAGCTCAGCACCGAGAGCTTTTTTAAGATATTCAAAAAGCTCCTCTGCACCTGTTTTTTCTACGATATGTGCATTGTTCGGGATAACTATAACATACTCGCTTTTTCCGTTTTTTGCGATAATTTTGCTCACGTCTACCAACTCCTTATCAGTTCTTTATTTACACAAATACAACGTTTTTTAAGTTCATTATACTGTTTTTGGCACGTTTGTCAACAAGTTTTCTCAAAAAAGTAAAACGTTTTTGCAAATCACAAAAAAAGACTTGCAAACCTTGGATTTGCAAGTCTTTTTTGTTATTTTGAATAGTAGTTTATGAGGCAGCCTGCGAGGATAATATCCCTCTCCTCACGGGTGAGGGCAGGAAGTCCGAGTGTAATTTCTGTTGTCTTTCCGTCCTTTATGAGCTTTGCCGTTACTTCTTCTGCCTCGCCGAGAAGAATATTCTTTATACCCTCAATATAGATGAGATCTCCCGGAGCGATACCCGAATTATCCGCGTCATCCATAATAAACGGAAGCATTCCCCAGTTGACAACATTTGAGCGATAACGCTTTGTTGCATATTCGCGCGCGATGTTTGCAACACCGCCGAGGACTCTCTGACATGATGCCGCCTGCTCACGGGCAGAACCGTCACCCGGCTTGAGAGCAAATACCGCAGTACCGACAGATGTGTTTGAAAGGTCGATATCCAAAAGACCGAATGTGTCAAACGCGCTCTTATCACCGTCGCGGCGGGCAAGCTCTTTTTCATAAACACTCTTTGCACGACCAACGTATTCGGGGTCTTTTCTTGAGAGAGCAAATGATGCAAGCTTTATCGGATTTGAACGGTATGATGATGTCTCACCCGACGGGATAAGCTCGTCCGTTGTGGTGACCGGATCATATATTGCACTTGCAACGGAGATGAGGAGGTTGTCTGTCATACCTATCATCTTCGGCCAGTCTGCAATATTCGGACCAAACTTAAGCTCCTCTTCAGGCTTTGCATTTCCGACGCCGTAGTAGATGCGGCTCTTATACGGAGTTGCATCGTATGAATACTTTTCATCCTGCGGATCTTCCGGAATATAATCAAGCTCAAATGCAGAGGTAAGACGTCCCCCGTTCTTTGCCGTTGCGGCAATTGAACGCGCATCCATAAGAGCAACGTATGAAATCTGACCGTCGCCCGGTTTTGAGCCTTCGCGGTTCGGAAAATTTCTTGTTGCGTGGCGGATTGAGAGCGCACCGTTTGCAGGAACATCTCCTGCGCCGAAGCACGGACCGCAGAAGCACGAACGGATGCTGACGCCCGCCGCCGTAAGGTCGGCAAGCGTGCCGTCGCGCATAAGCTCCATCGACATCGGTGAGCTTGCAGGGTAAACCGAGAGCCAGAAGGAATCGTCACCCGTTGTTGCACCCTTTAAGATATCGCGTACGCGGTGGATGTTCTGGAAGAGACCGCCCGAGCATCCTCCGACAAAGCCCTGGTCAACATAGATGCTGCCGTTTTTGATTTTATTGAGAAGTGAAACCTTCTTATCGTCGATACCGAGCATTTCCTTCGCATCAGCGTCAACCTGTGCAAGAATGTCTGCGGCATTCTTCTGAACGTCAGAAATCCTGAATGCATTTGACGGGTGGAACGGAAGCGCAATCATAGGCTCGACCTTTGAAAGGTCCACGCACACCGCACCGTCGTAATATGCGCCTGTTTCCGGATGAAGCGGCTTGTAATCGCCGGGGCGACCGTGGGTTGTGAGGAAGTCACAAACAGTCTTGTCCGTCTCCCAGACAGACGAAAGACATGAGGTTTCTGTCGTCATAACGTCGATACCAAGTCTGAAATCCATACTGAGGTTTGCAATACCCGGGCCGACAAATTCCATAATCTTATTCTTTACTGCGCCGTCCTTGAATACCGCACCGATAATCGCAATCGCAATATCCTGCGGACCAACACCGGGGCGCGGAGCACCTTCGAGGTAAACACACATAACATCCGGATATGCGATGTTGTATGTTTTTGAGAGAAGCTGACGTGCGAGCTCAGGACCGCCCTCACCGATTGAGATAGCGCCGAGAGCACCGTAGCGCGTGTGCGAGTCAGACGCAAGAATCATCTTGCCGCAGCCTGCATATCTCTCGCGCATATACTGGTGAATAACAGCCTGATGCGCAGGCACAAACTCACCGCCGTACTTCTTTGCAGCAGAAAGACCGAAGATGTGGTCATCCTCGTTTATCGTTCCGCCTACTGCACAAAGACTGTTGTGGCAGTTTGTGAGAACGTACGGAAGCGGAAATTCCGTAAGCCCTGATGCGCGAGCAGTCTGGATAATACCGACATATGTGATGTCGTGAGATGCCATTGCATCAAACCTGATAGCAAGCGAATCCATTGTGTCAAGAGTATTGTGATCCTCTAAAATGGAATACGCCATAGTTTTCTTTTTTGCCTCTGACGGAGCATCAAGACCAAGCACGCTTGCATCCTTCATCGAAAGGAGGCAACCGTCTTTATAATACACTCCGCTTTTAATTACTGAAACCATTTTAAAACACCCTTTCTTTCTGCATCTAATTATAGACCAAAGAGCGCTTGAAATCAAGGTTGATTTCACCGATATCAGACAAAAGTTTCTTCGGAATCTCAATTTCATTTACTTCTGCAGAAAGAAGCATAACCCTAATCCCTTCTCCATCGGGCGAGCCTTTCATTTTCGCCGTGCACGAAACCGTAACTTTGGGAGGGATAAAACGTGTAATTTGCGGCAGTGAGATGTGTTTTTCCTTTAAAATATCCTCAAATTCTTCTTTTGTGAGCGTTACCGAAAAGGATATTTCGTCTCCGTTTGAATAGTTAATGTAAAAATCAGAAAACGGAAGAATTTTTGTTTCTTTCTCTGTCTTTACATCCTCGTCCTTTTGTGAAAAATGCGGCATAGCAACGACCGCAACCACAAGTACGACGACAAGAGCAGCATAAACATATCTTAAAATATTTTTCTTACTTTCAGCATTAGACATTTTTTACACTCCACATCAGTTAAACTTATTTTCATAAGGGCGGTGAGTTTAATTTGATAAAGACCGTTTACGCAGATGTACTGTTCCTTTTAAACTTTATTATTGACTATCTTCTTTTATTCCTGACCGCGCGCATAACCGCCACCGTCTCTTCACGGTTTCGCCTTTTGTCTGCATCGCTTCTCGGCGCGCTTTATGCACTTCTTTTCCTTGTTCCGAATTTTTTGTTTCTTACATACTTTCCTTTTAAATTTATGTTTTCCTTTGCACTGATCTTAATCGCATTCGGATGCCGAAACTTCTTGCGCATATATCTTACTTTCTTCGCCTCATCAGCCTCATTTGCAGGCATATGTCTGCTCTCCTCACGCCTTTTCTTTTCATCACTCACCTTCCTCGGAGCCGGCATCTATTATGCAAATCTCTCACTCCCGACTCTTCTTGCGACGACGGGCGCTTCATACGTTCTTTTGCGAATAATTTTTTCAAGACGAGGCACGGCAAAAACTGCTTTCTGTGACATTTCGATTGAAAACCTCGGAAAAAGCATCTCACTTTGCGCACTTTCAGACAGCGGCAACTCTCTTTGCGATGAGTCTTCAAACGAACAAATTGTCATTTCCGATTATGCAACTCTGCGAAAAATTCTTCCGCGCGATGCAGTTGCTGTTCTTGACAAAGCAGAGGACTTCCCGTTCTATCTCCAGCTTGATAAGCTTTCCGAAATCCGTGGTTTCGGAGTTGTCCCATATAAAACCGTAGGTGTTTCTTTTTCGCTTCTTCTTACCTATCGTCCCGAAAAAATATACATAAACCGCAAGCTTTCAAAAAGGGCGGTATGTGCAATTTCCCAAACCCCAATATCGTGCGGTGACGGTTTTAACGCTATAATATAAAGGAGAATTTCTGTGAAAATCAAGCTCTTTTTTCTTAAACTTCTTTCAAAACTCGGCATCCTCTCCCCGGCCTCCGTTATGTATATATGCGGCAGTGACACTCTTCCGCCGCCGCTTTCTGCCGAAGACGAGGAATATCTCATATCGCGGCTTTCCGAAAACTGTGAGAACGCGAAAAAAACTCTGACCGAGCACAATCTCCGCCTCGTTGTTTATATAGCGCGTCGTTTTGAAAACACGGGTGTCGGCATTGAGGATTTGATCTCAATCGGAACAATCGGTCTCATCAAGGCAATAAATACATATAAGCCCGAGAAGAAGATAAAGCTCGCGACATACGCATCTCGCTGCATTGAAAATGAAATTCTGATGTATCTTCGGAAAACATCTGCACAAAAGACAGAAATTTCGTTTGACGAGCCATTGAATACCGACTGGGACGGAAACGAACTCCTTCTTTCCGACATTCTCGGAACAGAGCCTGACAGCGTAATCCGCCCGATTGAGGACGAAACAGACCTGCTTCTTCTGAAAAATGCCCTTTCATCCCTTCCCGAGAAGGAACAGACAATAATAAAGATGCGATTTGGAATCGGTCGCGATTGCGAGCTTACGCAAAAAGATGTTGCGGATATTCTCGGAATATCGCAGTCTTACATCTCACGGCTTGAAAAAAGAATAATAACGCGTCTTCGAAGCGAAATTTCAAGACTTCTTTAGGCTTTTTCCAAATAAATGAAACCGTTCTGATCCTGTATTAAAAAAACCTTCCAAGGCAATAATGATGATAAGTCTTTTGCTTTTGGAGGGTTTATTTTATGCACGGAAAAGTAGAAATCTGCGGCGTTAACACATCAAAACTCAAGGTTTTATCAAGTGAGGAAACAAACGAACTTTTAAAGCGGTATCGCGACGGCGACTTAAACGCCAGAGAGGAGCTGATTTCAGGAAATCTCAGACTCGTACTAAGCGTTATTCAGCGTTTTTCAAACAGAGGTGAATCTGTGGATGACCTTTTTCAGGTCGGCTGTGTCGGACTCATTAAAGCAATTGACAACTTTGACGTCACCCTCGGGCTCCGACTCTCAACCTATGCTGTCCCTATGGTTATCGGCGAAATCCGCAGATATCTGCGTGATAACAGTGCTCTCCGCATCTCCCGTTCAATGCGCGACACGGCATACCGTGCACTTCAGATAAAGGAGAGACTGACAAACGAGAATCAGCGCGAGCCGTCGGTTTCTGAAATCGCAAAGGAAATGGATATGAAGGTATCCGACGTCGTTTTCGCGCTTGACGGCATTATGGACCCCGTATCGCTTTATGAGCCGGTCTATTCAGACTCGGGTGGCGACACGATTTGCGTTATGGACCAGATTGGTGACACGCGAAACACCGACGACAACTGGCTTGAAAAAATCGCTCTGAAGGAGGCTATTTCGCGCCTTAATGAGCGTGAGCGACACATCCTCTCGCTCCGATTTTTTGACGGCAAGACGCAAACCGAGGTTGCAAACGAAATCGGCATCAGTCAGGCGCAGGTCTCACGTCTTGAAAAAGGCGCAATCGACAGAATAAAACAGGATTTGTAAAAAAAGCAGACATTCTTTCGAATGTCTGCTTTTAATTATTTCTGATTTTTCAGTAAAAAGCCGTATATGACTGTCGATATCACCGTTGTTATGACAATTTCCGGTATCATATATCCGCCGTTATAGAGGATGGAATAAAGCCACACAGGCTGGCCTTCGGGTGCGTATACTCCCCAGATGAGAATTCCGCTTATAAAGTGGCAGAGAAATCTTATAAGCAACGCCGCAATACTTCCGATTGCGATTCCAAAAACCTTGTTTTTAAAAAGCCTTGCTATCGGGTTTGCAACCGAAATTGCGGTGAACGCGATTATATAATCAAGCAAAACCACCGCGAGAAAATATACGAACGTCTGCGTCGGCGGGGCTGCAAACCCGAACAGCATCTGGATGAGCGAATATGCAAAGCACGCGAGGAGTGACCAACGCACATCCTTTATGTACATACATACGAGTATCAGCGGCACCATACTGCCAAGCGTTACCGTTCCGCCATACGGCGCGTGGTAAAGCGGAACGAGTGACAGGACGGATGCAAGTGCAATCATAACTGCGCAGAGGGTTATCTTTTTTGTTTTTGTCTGAGTTTTCATTTCTTTTTCTCCTTTTCATTTTACAACAAAAAAACACGCTCTGCGGAACATGCAAAACGTGTTTACGTAAACAAAATGAAAAGCTTTCCTACGTCGGCATTATCCGCATCAGGTTCACGGGTTTCGGGCACAGATTGCCCTCTCTCAGCCGAGTTATGCTCAGCTCCCCTATTTGATTGTGACTATATTATATACCTTTCTTTATTTTTTGTCAATATCTGTTCTTTTTACTTTTCTTCCTTTGGATACTTGCATATGTATGTATTGACAATCCATGCAGAGAATACGCCGAGCAGAGTCTGCAAAGCCCGCAAAGTTGCATACAGGTAAATATTAATATCTGTATTTCTGTCGCGGATTATGCAGATAACAAATACAATCGCCGCAATTCCGCAGAAATTCTGACATTTAAGCATCTGCGCAACGGAAAGGGCAATCACAACACCGACCATAATAATTACAATGTCGTTGAGCATATACAAGAACCCCTCACCTGCATATGCACCGAATCTAACGCTCAACGGCAAAAGCACAAGTCCGAAGGCAAGACCGATAAATGTTGCCTTGATTCTTCTCAAGCCAAACATTTTTGTTTTTTCTGCACTCTCGCGCATTTCGATAATAGCATAAACATATCCGAAAAGCGGATGCACCGCAAATTCGGGATACGGGATTCTGACAATTTGCCATATCAGAAAAGATAGGAAAAGAGCAAGTATACTTTTGATTTTCCTCATTCCTATCCGAGGGAATATGTTCTTCTTCATTTTTACACCTGCCGTAAGATAATCCTATATATCCATACCGCGAAAAACAAAAAACAAGACGGCGAGATTTAAAAACGCAAGAATCGGAACTGCATAAACAAACTTTGCGTGGCGGGTTTTATGACGAAAGATGCGCATCCCTGCCCACGCGCCGACTCCTCCAAGCAAAACCGCGAGCGTGAGGAGAAACTTTTCGGAAATTCTGCGGCTCTGCGCCTTTGCAAGAGCTTTGTCTATACCGTAAATAAAGAACACTATTGCATTCCAGATGACATATGCAATCAGAATATTCTGCATATTTTCTACCTTCTCTCAAGTTTTTTGAGGATATCCGAAAAATATCCCGGAAGTGACGTTTCAAAGTACATCGTCTTCCCCGTTTCCGGGTGGACAAAGGTAACGTTTTTGGAGTGGAGACATTGTCCTAAAAGTCCGAGTTTGTCGCGCGCACCGTAAACCTCATCACCGACAACAGGATGCCCCGTGTGTGCCATATGAACTCTTATCTGGTGAGTTCTTCCCGTTTCGAGAAGACAGGATGCATATGTAAATCCGGGATAGCGCGAGATGACCTTGTAATGTGTTATCGCCTCTCTTGAGTTTCTTTCTGTAACCGCCATCTTCTTTCTGTCGGTATGGTGGCGGCCAATGGGCGCGTTGATTGTCCCTTCGTCGTCCTTTAGGTTTCCGATAACAACCGTGTGGTATTCTCGGCGCACCGAGTGCTCCTTTATCTGCTCTGCAAGCGACTGATGAGCAAAATCCGTTTTTGCAACGAGCATAACTCCGCTTGTATCCTTGTCAAGACGATGAACGATTCCCGGTCGCATGACGCCGTTTATGCCGGAGAGAGAATCTCCGCAGTGATGCATAAGCGCATTGACGAGTGTGCCCGAAAAGTGCCCTGCCGCGGGATGAACTACCATTCCGCGCGCTTTATTGATGACGAGAAGATGCCGATCTTCATACACTATATCAAGAGAAATATCCTCCGCGACAACATCCGTCTCTCGAAGCTCGGGCATTGTGACCTCTATCTCATCGCCTGCGACCACCTTGTAATTCTTCTTATACCCGAAAACGCCGCCACCCTCAATGAGGGTAGTTGCGGCGTTTCTTGAAATATTCAGTTTTTGTGAGAGCAACACATCAAGCCTTGTTCCTTCGTCTTCAGGCAAGACGGTTACTATGCACGTTTCGTTCATTTTTTCTTCTCCGATTTATCGTCATAAAAAAATATGACAAAGATAAAAAACAGGACTGCGCCGATTGTTACCGCGATATCCGCGACATTGAAAATCGGAAAGTTGATAAGCTCAAAATCAAACATATCCACAACCGCGCCCCGGAAAATCCTGTCGATAAGGTTTCCGACCGCGCCTGCGAGGATCAGACTTATCCCCCACGAGCCGATTTTTGAGCCGATTTTCTTTGCGACGAGAACGTATATCATCGCGAAAACCGCAATAAGCGGAACGACGATGAGAAATACGGTGCTTCCTCGCAACATTGAAAATGCCGCACCTGTGTTTTCGGCATAACGGAGGTTGAAAACTCCGTCAATTATCGGAATCTTCGCGATGGGAGCAAGGCTCTCAACACTCCAGAGCTTTACTCCCTGATCGAGAATAATTACAAGTATCGCTGAAATAAACTGAATTATAAGCAATTTGCTCTCTCCTAACAGCCCTTTACAGCCGCAGTGCACCTCGGGCAGAGCTCCGGATGCTCCGCGTCTGTGCCTGCATTTTCAGAGAATGTCCAGCAGCGCGGACACTTTACGCCGCCTGCAACGGAAATCTCAACTTCGATATCGTCAAGTGAAACGCCGAGAGATTCCTTCTTTTCAACCGATACGGCAGAGACGATAAAGAGCTTTGCAAGGTCTTCGATTCCGCAGATGAAATCATAGCTTTCTCCGTTTGCGCAAATCTTGACTGCCGCTTCAAGAGACTTGCCGATTGTCTTTGCAGCTCTTGCTTCTTCGAGTGAACGGTTTACGCGATCGCGAAGCGATGCGATTTCTGCCCACTTCTTTTCAAGCTCTGCATTGAGGACTGATGCATCAACCTCAGGCATATCGTTGAGCAATGAGTTTTCAAGGCGGACACCGTCGTGATGCGGCATAGCCTTCCAGATTTCGTCGCCTGTGAATGCGAGAATCGGGCTGATTATGCGGACAAGCGCATCAAGGATGCGGTAGATAACCGTCTGTGCCCCGCGGCGACTTGTGCTGTTTTCACCGTCGCAGTAGAGTCTGTCCTTGATAACGTCGAGGTAGAAGTTTGACATATCGACAACGCAGAAGTTATGAACAGCGTGAACAACTGTGTAAAACTCATACTTGTCATATGCTTCTCTGCAACGAGCGATGAGTGAATTGAGACGTGAAAGTGCCCATTTATCCATCTCGCAGAGGTCAGCATATGCAACTGCATTATTCGGGTCAAAGCCGTTGAGGTTGCCGAGAATGTATCTTGATGTGTTTCTGATTTTGAGATACGTGTCAGAAAGCTGCTTGAATATTGCATCAGAGCATCTCATATCCTGACGGTAGTCAGCAGAAGCTGCCCAGAGACGAAGAACGTCTGCACCGTATTTTTCAATAATCTCTTCAGGTGCAACACCGTTGCCGAGAGACTTGTGCATCGCCTTACCTTCGCCGTCAACAGTCCAGCCGTGGGTGAGAACCTGGCGGTACGGAGCCTTGCCGCGGAGAGCAACAGCAGTAAGAAGTGATGACTGGAACCAACCGCGGTACTGGTCTGCACCTTCAAGATAAAGGTCTGCCGGCCAGCACTTCGGAGAATCAAGCTCCATAGAAGCGATGTGGGTTGAACCTGAATCGAACCAACCGTCGAGCGTGTCTGTTTCCTTTGTGAAGTGGACACCGCCGCAATGCGGGCACTTGTATCCTTCCGGAAGAAGCTCCGAAACATCCATTTCAAACCATGCGTTTGAACCCTTTTCGCCAAATATCTTTGAAATCTTTTCGATTGTGGCATCGTCGCAAACGGGCTTTTGGCAATCTTCACAGTAGAATACCGGAATCGGAAGTCCCCAATGACGCTGACGTGAAATACACCAGTCTGCGCGCTCGCGTACCATTGAAACGATGCGGTCATAACCCCATTCAGGGAACCATTGAACCTCACCGCAAGCAGCAACTGCCTCGTCCTTGAATGCATCAACCGAGCAGAACCACTGGTCTGTTGCACGGAAGATGATCGGACCCTTACATCTCCAACAATGCGGATAGCTGTGAACAATATCTTCAGAAGCGAAAAGTGCGCCTGATTCCTTCATATCTGCAAGAATTACGGGGTTTGATTCCTCGGTCTTCATTCCTGCATACTTGCCTGCATAGTCTGTATGGCGGCCTGTGCTGTCAACCGGAACAACCATTTCCATACCGTAGCGACGGCAGGTCTGATAGTCGTCTGCACCAAAGCCCGGTGCTGTATGAACGCAACCCGTACCTGATTCCATAGTGACATAGTCAGCAAGTAAGAGACGTGATGTCTTCGGAAGGAAGGGATGGTTTGCAAGCATATTTTCAAAGAACTCACCCGGATGGTGGTCGATAATCTCGTATGAATCAAAGCCGCCGACCTTCATAACCTTCGGAGCAAGAGCCTCTGCCATAATGTAGTTCTCACCGTTCGGAGCTTTTACGATTACATACTCTTCAGACGGGTTGAGAGCAATGGCGAGGTTGCCCGGAAGTGTCCAGATGGTTGTTGTCCAGATTACGAAATATGTCTTTGCAAGGTCGATTCCCGAAAGCTTTCCGAGGTCGTCGTTTACCGGGAACTTGACATATACGGTTGTGCACGGATCGTCCTTGTACTCAATTTCGGCTTCTGCAAGAGCAGTTTCACAGACAGGGCACCAGTAAACCGGCTTGAGGCCCTTGTAGATGTAGCCCTTCTTATACATTTCGCCAAAGATTTTTACTTCTTCAGCTTCAAACTTCGGATCCATTGTGAGATACGGATTATCCCAGTCACCGAGCGCACCAAGACGCTTGAACTGATTTCTCTGAACGTCAACGAAGTCAGCCGCAAATTCCTTACATGCCGTGCGGAATTCAGGGATTCCCATATGCTTGCGGTTTAAGTTGTTCTTCTTGATAATTGCAGATTCAATAGGCATACCGTGGTTATCCCAGCCGGGAGTGTACGGTGCTTTGAACCCTGCCATATTCTTATAACGGACAATGAAATCCTTAAGGCACTTGTTCATTGCCGTTCCCATATGGATGCTGCCGTTTGAGAACGGAGGTCCGTCGTGAAGAATGAACGGAGGACGTCCTTCATTCTTCTCCATGAGCATCTTATAGAGATTATCCGCCTCCCATGCAGCAAGCATATCCGGCTCGCGCTTCGGAAGAGATGCTCTCATGGGAAAGTCGGTTTTGGGTAAATTTATTGTGCTGTTGTAATCCTGAGACATTACTGTTTTCTCCCCTTAATTAATCTTCGTTTTCTATATCGTAGTCCGTTCCGAACTTCAAATTTTCAAAAACAGGCTTTATGCGACGCGTAGGCTTTTCAGCCTCCGCTTCAAGCTCATCCATTTCAGCCTCGGTCGGGATCTTGTTGTCGATAGGAATCGTGTCTTCACTTACCCTTTCGCCCTCGTCAGCCGCAGCGTCTTCGTCTGCCTTTGCAGCTTCCGCTGCAGCGCGGCGTGCGTTTTCGCGGCGCTCTGCCTCTTCCTCCTCGAGTCTTATCTTCTCTTCGAGAGATTTTGCAATCTCTTCAGCAGTGTCAGTGATTGCCTTTTGTTCAGCAGGCTCGACAGATGCCGGCTTCACTTCGTCCTTGAGCGTCAAAAACTTTTCGCGCTCGACATCGAATATTTTAATTATGCTTTCCATAAATTCTGCAGTCTGAGCTTTTGCACGTTCAAGGCGAGCTTCTTCTGCGGCAATCTGAGCTGTGAGCTCTGATATTTTCGTCTTTGCCTCGTTAGTGGCGGTTTCAAGCATATCGCGGCTCTTTCTCTCAGCCTCGGCAACCATCTCGTTTGCCATATTCTGAGCGTTGATGAGAGCCTTCCTCATAGCTTCGTCAACACCTCTGTATTCCTCAACGGTGTCGGCAAGAACCTTGAGTTTTTTCTTAAGCATTGTGTTTTCTTTAAAAAGTGTAGCGTAATCGTCAGAAATTGATGCGAAAGCACTATTGACATCGTCCACATCATATCCTCCAAAGACCGCTTTATTGAATCTCATTTCGCGAACCTCGTTCGGAGTGTACATTTTCCCCTTCACCTCAAATTAAAATATATTTAGAATTGCTATGCGCAGTAAATCTATCAAAAGAAACGCCACGAGAATTGAAAAATCTATCGGCAAACCCGCAAGTGCCGGAATTTTGTGCAAAACCTTGCGTATCGGCGCAAGCACAGGCTCCGTAACTGAATACAGGAAGTATGATATTGCGCTGCCCTGTGCCATCGGAAACCATGAGATAATTGCACGCACAATGAAAAGGATCTCATAAACGCGAAGAAGCGAAAAGATAATCCTTTTCAAAAGTTGTATTACTATCATTCAATCTACCTTCTTAAAAATAGAGCCCGTTGTTTTCAAGCTCGTCTATAAGGTCGCCCTTGAGATCAACATTGTACGGTGTGATGATATATGTGTTGTTTGCAACGCGCTTTATCTGACCGTCGTTTGTGTATGCAACACCGCTTAAGAAATCGAGAATGCGACGTGCTGCATCCTTGTTTGTCGATTCAAGGTTCAACACAACCGTGCGCTTTTCCTTGAGATGGTCGGCTATATCGGTTGAGTTTTCATAACGCTCGGGCTTTACGAGAACTACCTGAAGCTGGGTTGTTGTGTGGATATTAACAACTCTGTTGTCACGGCGCGACGGTGCCGGCTCACGGCGAGGCTTGGGTTCTTCTTCCTCAAGCATAAAATCGTCAAGTTCTTCGTCTTCTTCAGCCTTTGCCCATTCTTTGAACATTTCCATGAATCCCATAATAACTTGTCCTCCTGAAAATAAATATTATGCATAGTGGCGCGCACCGAAAATTCCGGTGCCCACACGGACCATATTCGAGCCGCACAGAATTGCGTTCTCATAGTCTCCACTCATGCCCATAGACAGAATCTCCATATTAATATTATCGTATTTTTTTGCCTCAATGTCAATAAATAATTGCTTCATTTTTACAAAAAAGCTCTTTTGCGTATCTTCATCGTCGGAAATCGGCGGAATCGTCATAATTCCCCTCACGCGCACTCCCGGAAGTTTTCCGATTTCCGTGCAAAGCTCGTCTACAATCTTTTCGTCCGCACCGCTTTTTGACTCTTCGCCGCCTATGTTGATTTCAAGAAGAATATCCTGAACTATTCCGAGCTTTTCGGCGCATTTTGAAATTTCTTTTGCAAGCTTTATTGAGTTCACGGACTGGATAAGTGAGACTTTGCCGACAATGTACTTAACTTTGTTTGTCTGGAGCGTGCCGATAAAATGGAGCTCTGCGCCTTCATACGCACCCTGCTCGTATTTTTCCAAAAGCTCCTGAACGCGATTTTCGCCGCAGATTTCAATGCCTGCCGCAATTGCCTCACGAACGCGGTCGGCATCATTCATCTTTGTTGCCGCAACGAGCCGCACATCGCTTTTCTCTCTTCCCGAAAGGCGCGCCGCCTCGGCTGTTTTTTCTTTTACCAATGCTACGTTTTCTGCTATACTACCCATTCCAAAACCCTCTATTTGACTATTTTCTTATTTTCAAGATTCTTTGCAGAAACTATAATCTCATCATAGAGCAGAAGCGATTTTGTGTCTGCGCTGTCATATGCCGAAATATAATAACTGTCCTTTTCAAAAATTATATTTACCGGTTTGAATTTTACCTGAGAATCAATAAGACAGTATACTCCGTTTTCACCCTCATCACTTACACGCAAAGCTTCTCTCGGAACCTTCAGCCCTTCATACGTTTTGATAACTGCGCGCGAAGAGATTTTTCGGACTTTTGTGAAGTATGAAATATGTGTGTTGCAACAAAATACCACAAGCACTTTTCCGTTTTCCGGTTCAGACAGGCGAAGAAGCTTTGCCGAAACCTGTGGAAGAGATTTGTCCGTAAACTTGAGCTTCATTGTGGAATTTACAGAAAGACGCTCCGCCTGCGTTTCGTCGATAAACGACACAAGATACCACTTGTTTGTAGAAATAAGCTTTCCTATTGCGTCCTTTTCTCCGTCTGCATACGCCTGCATTTTCTCCTCAACCTCGGAGATCGGTGCCGTAAGCACAAACTCTGATGTCAGAGAGCTTTCATAACCATCGGTATACTGCGAAAAATATCCGGCACTCGGCGCATATATCCTTTTCTTGACATTCGCCGATTTAAGAAGCTTGTCCCGCTCTGCGCGGAGCTCTTCTATAACATCCAAAAGCTCCGATTTATCTCTGTATATATATTCTCTCTCCATAACCTGAAGCTTGAGTGCTTCGACAGTTTCTTCAACTGTTCCCGAAACACCTTCCTGCTCAAGTGTGAGAAGTGAGATTACCTTTTCCGAAATTCTTTCATTTGCTGCAGATATATCGAAATTTTCCGCACTTCTTGAATAGAGCTCGTTCATTCTGGAAATCTGCGAAGAAATAGTTTCTGCCTCTCGGCTTTTCTTTGCAGAAGCTTCATCGCTGTAAACTATTGCGACCGTTCCACCGCTTCCGGTGCGCTCACCTTCATACACATTCATCTCAAGGACACCCGAGCCATAGCCCTTTTTCATAACGGTTTCATCGCGCACGACGATGCCGTCAAGCTCTATTACATCGTCCACACTCGTGTAAACTGCATTTACCGTTCGAACGGGGTTATAGAAGATGCGATATCCCTGGTATCCCATGTATGCAAAAAGGAGAACTGCCAGAACCCATGTTATGATTTTTGAAATTACATTTTCCTGTTTCATCACATTCCCGGAAGAGGTCTGTCCGCCTTACAGGACAGACTCCCTCCGCAATTCCTCCTTATCCGGATCGAAAATTTTAACAGAACGCGCAGGAACTATTGTCGAAATCGCATGCTTGTAGATAAGCTGCTGACGTCCTTCACTCACAATGACAACCGTGAAACAGTCAAAGCCGCAAACTGTGCCTTTAAGCTGAAAGCCGTTCGTGAGAAATACTGTTACACTCACACCCTCACTTCTTGCCTTGTTGAGAAATACGTCCTGAAGTCCTGCTGTTTTTGTCATAATAACCACACTCTTTCTATTGATTTTTCAATAGATTATACACCTGTGTGGGAGGTGAAATTTATCAAATATTGTAAGAGCTCGGGAAAATTTTCCGAAAGCGGCGGTTTTACCCATTTTATTGACTCATTTCTCTTAAACCACGTCATCTGCCGCTTTGCATATTTCCTTGATGATGCTTTTATATCTTCAAGTGCCTCGTCAAGCGTTTTTTTGTTTTCAAAATATGCCGTAAGCTCTTTGTATCCGATTGCCTGCATCGCAGTTGAATCAGGAGACACCCCACCATCAAGAAGGGCTTTCACCTCATCAAGAAGACCGTCTTTTACCATCATATCAACGCGCAGGTTTATTCTTTCATAGAGTTCCTCTCGGTTTTCGTATAGGATGCCGACATATGCCGCGTCGTATTTCGGAGGCTCTTTTTTGCTTTCCTCGTCGTGTTCAGAAATTGTTTTACCCGTTGTTTTGAAAACTTCAATCGCACGGATTACGCGCTTTACGTTGTTCTTGTGAATCTGCTCTGCACGCACGGGATCAAGCTCTTTTAATATGTCGTACACGGCATCGGCGCCCGATTTTTCATAAAGTTCAAAGAGTTCGCGGCGAAGTGAGAGGTCCTCTTCGTTTTTTGCAAATTGCCTGCCCTTTACGAGCGAGTCAATATAGAGTCCCGTTCCGCCGACGACTATCGGAATTTTCCCGCGGGAGAGAATATCATCCGCTATAGCCGATGCATCCTCAACATATCTCGCCGCAGAATAGCTCTCCCACGGAGATATTATCGAAAGCATATGGTGAACTACTCCGTCCATCTCATCGGTTGTCGGCTTTGCCGTTCCGATGTCCATTCCCTTATATATCTGCATCGAATCTCCCGAGATTATCTCCCCCGAAAGAGCTTTTGCAAGCTTTATGGAAAGTGCGGTCTTTCCCGACGCGGTCGGACCGACAATACATATAATTTTGTTGTTTTTCATACGTTATACCTGACGTTTGAACATACGCTCAAGATCGCCTTTTGTGTATTCTATCATAACGGGGCGTCCGTGCGGACAGTAGCGGATATCATCCTCGCAGAGAACGCGCTTTGCTATCGCAAGAAGCTCAACATCGCTGTTCTTCTGACCTGCCTTGCACGCTGCCTTACACGCGACGGAATACATTATTTCAGAAAGAATATCGGGTTTCTTTGCACGTGCACCCGTTTTTAAAAGCTCCGCAATCTCTTCAAGCGTTGAGGTTGCGCTTGCGGCATCGATTCCGTCGGGTACTGCCGATACAACCACACAACCGTCGCCGAATTCGTCGATATCAAAGCCGAGCTTTGCAACCTCGTCTTTATTATCGAGCAGAACGGAAGCGAGAAGCTTGTCTATCGAAATAGTTTCGGGAACAAGAAGAATCTGCGACTGCGGATTATCCACCGTCTTTTGGAGCTTTTCAAATATGATGCGCTCGTGTGCCGCGTGCTTGTCAATAAAGAAAAGCCTATCATCCTCTTCAACGATGATATATGTATTCATAGCCTCGCCGATAAGACGGATATTTCTCTCAGGCGCATCGTGAGTCTGAACTTTTGGCAAGGATACTTCCAAAACCTTCTCCTCAAGCTCAACCGCAACGGGTTTTGTTTCGGGAAGCGCACTCGTTTTTTCATCTTCAACCTTTTCAGGTTTCGCGTCATACGGAGAGACAAAGCTCTGTCGCATAACCGTGCGGTGCGGCATTTCAAGCGTCTGCGGTTTCTTTTCAAGCTCTCCTTCAAAAAACGGAAGCTCGGTTTTCTGTACCGCTACCGGCTTTTCCTCTTCTTTTTTAACTTCGATTCTTGTCTGATTTTCGGTTATATTGTCAACCGGCTCAATCCTGAGGGCGCGAGGCGGAACTATCTCCCGCTTTTCGCTCTTTTCAAGTGCCGATTTCACAGCATAATACACTACATCAAAAACGTCGCGCTCGTATGCAAACTTGACCTCCGTCTTTGCCGGATGAACGTTTACGTCAACGCTCCTTGACGGCATTTTGAGATTCAAGACGCACGTCGGGAATCTGCCCTTCATAAGACGTTCGCGATATGCGTTGTCAAGTGCCGCCGCAAGCATAGGCGATTTTATCGGGCGACCGTTTAAGAAGAAAAACTGAAGTCCGCGGTTTCCGCGCGAGGCTGACGGTGTGCAGGCAAATCCCTCCACTGTTATGTTTCGCTCGCTCATTTTTACCTCTATCGTGTTGTTCGCAAAATCGCGACCGAGCACCGCATAGATTGTTGATTTCAAGAGTCCGTCGCCGGGTGTGTGGATAATGTCGCGACCGTCTTTTATAAACTTAAACGACACTTCGGGATGAGCAAGAGCTGCGGCACGAACAACGTTTTCAACGTTTGCCGCCTCTGTAACATCCTTCTTTAAAAAGCGCATTCTTGCAGGTGTGTTATAGAAAAGCTCGCGGACGATTATCGTAGTTCCGTCAGGACATCCAGACTCGCTTTCGCGGATGACCTGTCCGGCTTCTACGCGAAGTGCTGTGCCTGTTGTATCATCCCGAAGCTTTGTTATGAGGTCGATTTTGGAAACGGATGAAATCGCTGCAAGAGCCTCACCGCGAAAACCGAGAGTTTCTATCCCTTCGAGGTCCTCCGCCTTTGAAATCTTGCTTGTTGCGTGGCGCAAAAATGCAACTTTTGCGTCTTCCCCGGTCATACCGCTTCCGTCATCGGTGATTCTTATATATGAAATTCCGCCGTTCTGGATTTCGCAGGTTACGGATGTTGCGCCTGCGTCTATTGCATTTTCTACAAGTTCTTTTACAACCGAGGCAGGATTTTCCACAACCTCACCTGCGGCAATCATATTCGCTATGTGTTTGTCAAGTACGTTTATGCGGCTCAAGAAACCCGCCTCCCTTCATAAATACTATTCTGATTCTCTCGCGCGCTTTGCGATGTCAAAAAGAACCGACAACGCTTCAAGCGGTGATAATGTGTTGACGTCCATATGTGAAAGCTCGGTTAAAATCTTATCCCCCTCGTGAGATCTGCGTCGCTCCTCGGGTATGACAAACTCGGGCTTGTGTAGCGCACTCTCGGATTCGAGGCTCTCAAGAATCTCGCGTGCTCTGAAGATTACCGCATCGGGAATGCCCGCAAGGCGCGCAACCTCGATACCGTAGCTGTCATCCGCACTTCCTCTTACTATCTTGCGGAGGAAGGTTATGTCAAAGCCGTGTTTCTTAACTGCAATGTTGTAATTCTTCACTCCCGGAAGCTTACCTTCAAGCTCTGTAAGCTCATGGTAGTGTGTTGCAAAAAGAGTTTTTGCGCCGATACATTTCTTATCTGCAACGTATTCGATTACAGCGCGCGCAATCGCCATACCGTCAAAGGTTGATGTACCCCTTCCGATTTCGTCGAGGATTATGAGGCTGCGGCTTGTCGCCTTTTTGATAATCTCGGAGACTTCGTTCATCTCAACCATAAATGTCGACTGGCCTGACGAAAGGTCATCGGCTGCACCGATTCGTGTAAATATCCGGTCTACAACTCCGATTTCGGCACTCTTTGCCGGAACAAATGAGCCGAGCTGTGCCATAAGCGTTATGAGCGCAACCTGACGCATATATGTCGATTTACCTGCCATATTCGGACCCGTTATAATCGCCATACGGTTGTCGTTGCAGTCAAGAAGTGTGTCGTTGGGGACAAACAATGAATCCTTCATAACACGCTCAACGACGGGGTGTCTGCCGTCCTTGACCGTGATTTTCTGCCCTGTTGTAACCTTCGGTCGGCTGTATCCGAAGCGCGACGCGACGGAAGAAAGGCTGACGATAACGTCAAGCACCGCAATCGCACCTGAAGTTTTCTGAATTCTCTTTACATTCTCTGAAATCTTTTCACAGATTTCTTTAAACATTTCGGTTTCAAGACGGCATACCATTTCTCTTGCGCCGAGAATCTGGCTTTCAAGGTCCTTAAGCTCTTCTGTTATGTATCTCTCGCCGTTTGCAAGAGTCTGCTTTCTCATATAGTAGTCGGGGACATCGTTGATGTTTGACTTTGAAACCTCTATGTAATAACCGAACACGCGGTTGTATCCGATTTTGAGGTTTTTGATTCCCGTTTTTTCTTTCTCACGGGCGGCAAGCTCCGTGAGATATTTTGTGCCGTTTTCAACTATATCGCGGAGGCGGTCAACCTCTTCGCTGTAGCCTTCTCTGAATATCTTTCCCTCACGGATTGATACAGGTGCGTTTTCGTCAATCGCATCGGCTATGAGCTTATACATATCAGAAAGCTCATCTATCTCCGAATTCGTCTTTGAGAGAAGATGCGATGTGCACTCGGAAAGCTTCTCTTTTATAAATGGAAATCTTTCAAACGTGTTCGCCATCGCGACAAGGTCGCGACCGTTTGCGATTCCGTACACAACTCGCCCTGCAAGTCTTTCAATGTCGCGCACGGCACGGAGCGTTTCAGAAAGCTCCTCGCGCGTTATCGGAGCCGCCACAAGCTCTCCTACCGCATCAAGCCTTGTGTTTATCTCCGAAACGTCCATAAGCGGTCTTTCAAGCCACGCGCGAAGAAGACGTCCGCCCATTGAAGTTCTTGTTTTGTCGAGCACCCAAAGAAGCGTTCCGCGCTTTTCGCGGCCGCGCATCGTTTCGCATATTTCAAGGTTTCTGCGCGCAGTTTCGTCAACGAGCATATACTGCTCTCTCGAATATATCTCAAGTCTGTTTATGTGTGAAAGGTTTGTTTTCTGTGTTTCGTGGATGTAACTCAAAAGTCCGCCGCACGCATTTACCGCAGGCAAGTTTTCGGAAAGTCCGATTTCTTCTGTATCCGATATTTCAAAATGCTCTTTTATTGAAGTCTCTGCCACGTCATATACAAAGATTTCATCGCGAAGCTCAACGCTCATATGGAGCTCTTTTTTCAGACGGTCGCAAGTTGCCTCGTCCTTGAAGAACTCACCGTTTACAATGGCCTCCGCCGGTGAAAATTTTGAGATTTCGCCAAAGATTATCTCTCCGATATCTTCGCCCGAGAGTGATGTCGCCTTCATCTCACCTGTCGTGATGTCGATAAAGCAGATTCCGGCATTTTTCCCTTCTCGGTATATTCCGCAGATGAAGTTATTTTTCTTCTCATCAAGCATCGTATTCTCGATGACGGTGCCGGGAGTGATGATTCGAACTATATCGCGCTCAACAAGCTTCTGCCCCTTTCCGGGCTCTTCCGTCTGCTCGCAGATTGCGACCTTGTATCCCTTTGCAATGAGGCGCGCAATATATGCCTCGCAGGAATGATACGGAACACCGCACATCGGTGCACGCTCTTTCTGACCGCAGTCGCGACCTGTGAGCGTAAGCTCAAGCTCTTCTGATGCAATGCGCGCATCATCAAAGAACATCTCATAAAAGTCGCCGAGGCGGAAAAAGACGATGCTGTCCTTGTTCTGCTCTTTTATTCTCATGTATTGTAGCATCATCGGAGAATACTGTTCCATATCAATACCTTCTCAAATCTATAGTTTATATAAGCTCGCCGTGCATACCCCACTTGGCAGATTCCGTAATCCTTACACGGACAAAGCTGCCTATAAGCGAAGCATCGCCGTTTATGCTGATCGGACGGTTACCGTCTGTTCTTGCGACCAGATTATATCCCTCTTCGTCGGATGTTCCTTCGACAAGAACGTCAACCTCTGTTCCGATAAGCTCGCGGCTTCTCTTCGCCGTGCCCTCCTCATGGATTGCAAAAAGCTTCTGGAAGCGCGCAACCTTCTCGCTTCGCGGAGTGGGATCTTCCATCTCTGCGGCGGGGGTTCCGCTTCGCTTTGAATAAATAAATACGAAAAGACCGTCAAAGCCGATATCCGAAACAAGCTTTATTGTTTCATTAAAATCTTCGTCTGTTTCGCCGGGGAAACCTACAATTACGTCGCTCGTAACAGAGATGCCCGGCATCTTTTCTCTTGCATATGCAATAAGCTCACGATAGTGTGCGCTGTCGTATCTTCTGTTCATCAGTTTTAAAATTCTGTCGCTTCCCGACTGGAACGGAAGATGGATGTGTTTTGAAACCTTTTCGCACTTTGCCATAGTGTCAAAAAGCTTTTTTGTTGCATCCTTCGGATGGCTTGTCATAAAACGTATTCTGAAATCACCCGGAAGAGCATTTATCATCTCAAGAAGCGTTGAGAAGTCGATTTCTGCATCAAGGTCGTTTCCGTAGGAGTTTACGTTCTGACCGAGAAGTGTTATATCCTTACATCCTTCTTCTACAAGCTTTCTTATTTCTTCAATAATCTTTTCGGGATCGCGCGATCTCTCGCGACCGCGAACGTACGGGACTATGCAGTATGTGCAGAAGTTGTTGCAGCCGTACATAATCGAAATCCACGCCTTAGTCCTGTCCTTTCGCATAACGGGAAAACCCTCGGGAATCTCGCCGTCAGACTGCTGAACGTCAAAGATTCTCTTTTCTTCCGTAAGTGCGCGGTATAAAAGCTCGGGAAATCTCGGGAGCGAATGCACACCAAATACCATATCGACGTGGCGATAGCTTTTTTTGATTTTTTCTGCCATGGCCGGTTGCTGAACCATACATCCGCAAAGAGCAATTATGCAATCGCGCTTTTTCTTTATATGCTGAAGCTGACCGACGTTTCCGAGGACTCTCTGCTCGGCGTGCTCGCGCACGGCACAGGAGTTTATGATTATAACGTCTGCCTCATTCTCATCATTTACGATGGAATATCCCATTTCGATGAGGATTCCGCGGATGATTTCGCTGTCCGCCTCGTTCTGCTGACAGCCGTATGTATCAACAAAAGCGAAAAGCTCTTTTCCTTCATTCATTTCATAGACAGCGCGGATGTATTCCTGCTGTCTGCACATCATTTCTTCTGAAACTTCGCGTACTTTCATATCTCGCTGTTATACATAAGCGCGGCGCCCGTGGCAGTTGCGTATTCCGAATGCTCCGGAATAACAAAGTGAACACCGTGCAATGTTTCTACTCCTCTGAAAATATTCTCTGCCTGCGGAACGTTTGTGAGGTTTCCCGTAAGCACTATGTTTTTTGTTTTTTCATTCTTTGCAGAAAACGCCGCCATAACGCCGATTGTCTGGAAGACCATATTGATTATTCCGAGCGCAAGGTCGCCGTTTGTTGCAAGGTCGCTTATCTTGCCGAAGTTTGATGCGGTTGTTGCCGCGGCAAGAGTTTCGATTTCCTCATAACTTATATCGCGGACGTGAAGGTCAACGTTATCAAGGTCGCCCGTTTTGGCAGTTTCGATAATGTCCTCAAAATTTCTTACGTTGAACATCTTGTTTGCAAGACCGATGAGCGTACCTCCGCCGATGCCGGTACCTCCGAGGTGTCGGATTCCGTTTGAGGAAGCAGAAACAAATGCAGTACCTGTACCCATACTTACGACAACCGCAGAATCGAGGCCGCTTAAGAAAAGGCCGCCGCGACCTACCGCGCGGAATTCTTCTATTCTCTGTGTTTTTACGCCAAAAATCTCCGTGCGGCAATTTTCCGACCCGACGCCCGTTATCATAACACTTTCAATATCGGAGAGTGTCAGCCCGTTTTCGTTCAAGAACTTTCCGAACGCCCCGTAAAGCGATGCTCTCGGATCGCTCGCCTTTACCATAAACGGAGAAAAAATCTCACCGTCGCGGTATCCTATAATCTTTGTTGTGCTTCCACCAATATCAATTCCAAGAACGCATTTCATAATGCACACCTCCACAGCGGAACATATACAACTAATCACAGTATATTATATCATATCCTCACCGCAAAATAAACTGTTTTTTTACATATTTATATGGAAATTTTAAAAACAAAATCGGAACGGTTTTCCCGTTCCGATTTTGTTTTTATTCTGCAAATTCGAGGAATTTGTCTGCCGAGAGTTTGTCATAACCTTTGATAAAGGACGCAAGCTCTCCTGCTATCTTCTTTGCGCCGCCGATATCGTCGCTTTCGATGTTTAGCGGAAGAAGCGGATCGTGAAGTGAAAGGCGGAGGAGGAACCATCCGTTGCCGTGATTTTCATCGAGGTTTACGCGAACGCCCTCAAAATTTGTCTCCGGCAAGCTCCAGCCTTCCTGCTTTTCGGCATATGCCTTGAGGTCGTCGATAACCGACTGGCCGTATGCCTTGAAGTCATCAAGCATTATGTTCATTCTAAACTCAATGCTTTCCTTCGGCTCGCGGAGAGTTGCGATAAGCGATTCGAGGGTATATCCCTCTTTTCTGCCTCTTGCAAGCTCGATAAGAAGCTTTGTAACGATATATGCACCGTCGTCGAGGAAGTAGTTTTCCTTGAACGCACCGTGACCTGAAGTCTCAATTGCAAGCTGGCTGTCCTTGCCTTCCTTGTTGAGGCGGATAGACTCGTTTATAACGTTCTTGTAACCTCTCTTGAAGCGGTGGTGAACGCCGCCCTTTTCCTTGATAAACTCCGCAAGACCTGTTGAGGTAATCGAGTCTGTAACGATAGTTGTGCCCGGATGCTCACGAAGTAAAATTGCCGCAAGAATTGCGATGATTCGGTTGCGGTTAAGCTCGCTTCCGTCAGACAAAACTGCACCTGCGCGGTCAACGTCTGTGTCAAAGATGATACCGAGATCTGCCTTGACTTCACTTACCGCCTCAACAATGCTCTTCATAGCATCCTTGTCTTCCGGATTCGGAATGTGGTTCGGAAAGCTGCCGTCAGGCTCTAAAAATCTGCTTCCGTCGGTGATTGCGCCAAGCGGCTTTAAAACCTTGTCTACATAGAAGCCGCCGGCACCGTTACCTGCGTCAACAACAACCTTAAAGCCTTCAAGCGGCTTTTCTTCACCTGATGATTTGCGGATTTTGTCTGCAAGAATTTTTGCATAAGTGTCCATAAACTCGTCTTTAAGGATTTTTCCGCCCGTGATGCCTGTCTTTTCATCTCCGCCGGCATATGCAAGGATTTCCTTGATGTCTGAAGATTCAAGACCGCCGTCGCGGGTAAAGAACTTAAAGCCGTTTCTGTTAAACGGAAGGTGGCTTGCGGTAATCATAACCGTACCGTCAAACTCAAAGCCTTCTGTCAGAGTTGCCATAAACATAGCAGGAGTGCTCGCCATACCAAAGTCCGTAACCTCGATGCCCTCGTTTGCCATAGCCTCGCAGATGTAGCCGCAGAGAGCCTCGCCCGAAAGGCGTGAATCGCGGCCTACTGCAACGCGAAGGCCTTCTTTCTTTCCTTTTTTAGCCGAGAGCCAGAGTGCAAAACCACGTCCGATATCGCGGCTTGCCTGCTCGGTAAGAGTTATCGGCTGACCTTCAACGCCGTCAAGTGCGACGCCGCGAATGTCGCTGCCGTTCTGTAATTTCTTGTAATCCATCTCAAAACCTCCGGTTTATAAATTATAATACTTATCAAATTCTGCAGGATGCGGAATTGCCGCAAGAGCTCTGCATTCCTCTCTCTTTGCCTTTATGAAGTTTGCAAGAAGCTCCTCGGGGAATACGCCGCCTGCCGTGAGATAATCGTGATCCTTTTCAAGTGCATCAAGTGCTTCGTCAAGCGATGTCGGAAGGTGCTTGAGCTTCGCTTTTTCTTCGTCGCTCAAGTGATAGAGGTTCATATCATACGGACCCCATCCGTTTTCGTGCGGATCAATCTTATTCTTGATACCGCCAAGACCTGCCATGAGAATTGCCGCATAGCAGAAGTACGGGTTGCAGGTTGCATCGGGCTTGCGGAGCTCAAAGCGGCGGAGAGCCGGCTCCTTTGCATACGCCGGAATGCGGATGACCGCACTGCGGTTAGATGTTGCATATCCGACGGTAACAGGTGCTTCAAAGCCGGGAACAAGACGCTTGAATGAGTTTGTGCTCGGGTTTGTAATCGCACAGAGAGAAGCGATGTGCTTTAAAAGTCCGCCGATAAACCAGTGCGCCTCACGGCTTAAGTTTGAATATCCGTTGTCGTCGGAAAAAACGGGCTTTCCGTCCTTCATAAGGGGCATATGAACGTGCATTCCGCTTCCTGCCTCTCCCATAACGGGCTTCGGCATAAACGTTGCAGACATACCATACTTTTCCGCGGTATTGTGAATGATATATTTTATCATCATCGTTGCGTCTGCCATTTTTGACATTTCGCCAAGCTCAGGCTCAATTTCAAACTGACCTGCCGCGCCGACCTCCGGATGGTGATAGTTGAGTGCAACGCCTGCTTCCTGAATGAGAAGACACATCTCACTTCTTGCTTCATATGAAACGTCAAACGGTTTTGCAATGTGGTAATTTTTCTGTTTCGGAACAACGCGACCCGTTCCCTCAACATCGCTGTTCCAATGCGCCTGAGTTGCATCCACTTCCATGCCGATGGCGTTGGGGCGAACCTGCCATGTCGCCTGATCAAAAAGATAGAACTCAAACTCGGGAAGGATATACATCGTGTCGGCTATTCCTGAGTCGCGCATATATTTTTCTGCCGCGAGAACAATATTTCGCGGATACTGCGCAAGCGGTCTGTTTTCGGGGTTATCAATAATCATCGCATTACCCGTCATCGAAAGTGTTGGGATTTGGCAGAACGGGTCTATAACAGCGGTGTCGGGATCGGGAATGAACACCATATCGCTCTTTTCAACGACGGCAAACCCGTAGTTTGATGCATCAAAGCCGATGCCGTTTTTCATCGTTTTTTCAGAAAAATTAGTTGCAGGGATTGTAACATGACGATACTGACCGTTGATGTCAACCATCTTAAAGTCGACCATCTTGATGTCGTTTTCTTTGATAATGTTCAGAATGTCTTTAACGGTTTTTTTCACAGAAATCACTCCTCAAAACTCTTATGAAATCATTTTACCATAATTTTACTCTTTTTAAAAGTATTTTGTTTGCTTATCAGAGAGAAAATGACGGAACATCTGCCCACGATTTTTCTTCTGATGATTTGTATATCGTGAGAATGAGGTCAACCGCACGGCGGGCATCGCGCGCAGGCGCGATAAGCGGCTTTCCTTCAAGCACCGCATCGAGGAAGTTTGAAACGATTGCATAATGAGCTTCCATATCCATATCCTCGGGATTTGCGCCGAAGTTTTCAATCTTTTCGGTGAGGCAGATTTCCTCTACAGAAAACTCATCGTCAGAAAGGCTCTTATAAAACATCGTCTTGCCGTCAGCATAGACTATTGTTCCCTTTTCAAACTCTATGCGGATTCTCTCGCACTCGGCATTTGTTTCGGGAAAATGCGAGAGTGTTGTTCCCATAAGTGTGCCGTGAGCTCCGCTTTCAAATTCCAGAAGTGCACACGCAGAATCTTCAACGTCGATTTTTCTTCCCATAGTGTCACATATCGCCATAACGCGTTTGACTCCACCTGCAAGGAAAATGAGGGCATCTATTCCGTGGCTTCCCTGATTCATGAGGCATCCGCCGCCGTCGCCTGCCTTTGTACCCTTCCAGTTTGAAGAGTTGTAGTAGCTGTGGCTTCGGTATCCGCGATACTGAAATTCAACCATGAGCATACGCCCAAGCTCGCCCGAATCTATTATATCCTTTGCGCGGATAAGGTCTTTCCTTGTGCGGTTTGGAAACACGCATCCGAGAAGAACATTATGCTCCTCTGCCGCAGAAATCATCGCAGTCATCTTGTCGACATCAACATCAAGCGGTTTTTCGCAAAGCACGTGAACACCTGCATTTGCAAAGGCAATTGACGCCTCCGCGTGATATGCGCTCGGCGTGCAGACGATTGCAATGTCGATATCTCCGCGGGCGATTACGTCGCGGTAGTCGTTTGTTATGTATGGTATATCATACTTTGCGGCAAACTCCTCTGCCGCTATCTTATTGCTTCCGTAAACAACTGCCGTAACCTCTGCTCTTCCGTCGAGGCGGATTCCCTCCGCATGACCGTGGGCAATCATTCCGCAACCGATAAGTGCAACTTTAAGCTTTTTCATTGTCTGTCGCTCCTTTATCAAAAGATGTCCTACTTGTTCGTATTTATAGATTATACCATATGTCAGATAGATTTAACAACAGAAAATGTAAATATTTGACGTTCCCCGAATATACTGTTATAATAAGAGCATACATCTTATCTCGGAGGTTTTTATGGACGGAATCATTTGTGAGTATTGCCTCAACTACGAATACGACGACGAATTCGGCGATTACTACTGCATTATAGATATGGATGAGGATGATGCAGGGAGATATGACATCTTTTCGCAGAAGGGATGCCCCTATTATCACCCCGGCGATGAATACACGATAGTCAGAAAACAAAATTGATTTCATATGGTGGCAGACGATATTGTCTGCCACCTTTTTTGTAACCTGTTTTTCTCATTTTGCATAAGGTAAAACGAGAACACAAAAAGGAGTAATTATGATGACGGTGCGGCTTTGCGATTTAAAATGCGGAGATAAGGGGAAAATCATTTCTCTTGACGGCACAATGCCGAGACTTTCCGACTTTGGCTTTTTCTGCGGTGCAACACTCGAGTGCGCCGTAAAAAGCCCTCTCGGTGATCCTTCTGCATTTCTCGTGAGGGGTGCTCTGATCGCGCTTCGGCGCGAGCAGTCGGAAAATATACTCGTTGAGGTGATATAATTGGGTCTTACTTCAAAAAGTGTCGGAAGGCGCACGCTTTCCGACGCGTTGGTTATAGATAAAACAAATCCTGTAATTGCGCTTGCGGGAAATCCGAATGTCGGAAAAAGCACGCTTTTCAATGAGCTTACCGGGCTTTCCCAGCACACCGGAAACTGGACCGGCAAGACGGTTGATGTCGCCGTCGGAAAGTGTCTGCACAATGATAAAAGCTTTTCGGTTGTCGATATTCCGGGTACATACTCTCTTCTCCCTCACTCACCCGAAGAGGAAATTGCCCGGGATTTTTTGTGTTTTGGAGATTGCAACAAAACCGTTGTCGTATGCGACGCGACATCACTTGAGCGAAATCTCTGCCTTGTTCTTCAGATAAGCGAAATTACACCAGATGTCGTTGTGTGCATAAATCTTATGGACGAAGCGCGAAAGAAAAAAATAAATGTCGATTTGGATGCGCTTTCTCTTAAGCTTGGGATGCGCGTAATTGCAACCGAGGCAAGAAAAGGAAAGGGCATTCTGGAGCTTCTCGATGCCTTTTCGGATGATTCTCCCGAAAATGCTACCGTTTTGACAATTTACTCCGATGATACGGAATCGCTCATAACGAAGCTTTCGGAGCAAATTTCCCAAAAAACAGATTGTCCGTTTCCGAGATTCTGCGCTCTGCGACTTCTCATCGGAGACAAAACTTTTCTTGCACGCTTTAAAGAGGAATACGGCTTTGATGCGGAAAACGACGATAAAATACAGAAAATCATCGCAGAAACATCCCAAACCGGCATCGCAGACGAAATTTCCGCTTCAGTCTCGGCAAAAGCGCACGAAATTTATGAAAACTGCGTTTCGGGCGGAGAATTCTACACCGTAGGTGAGCGGCGTCTCGACCGCATTTTAACAAGCCGCATCTTTGCCTTTCCCATTATGCTGCTTGGGCTTATGCTCGTTTTCTGGCTGACTCTTGAGGGGGCAAACTATCCGTCTGCATATCTCTCCTCTCTTCTGTCTGATGCCGAGGCTCCCCTTTATGCTTTTCTTTTAAAAATCCGTCTTCCACCGCTTATTTCGGATGCGCTTGTCTGCGGTGTGTGGCGCGTGCTTTCGTGGGTTGTTTCGGTTATGCTGCCTCCGATGGCAATCTTCTTTCCGCTTTTTACCCTGTTTGAAGATTCGGGAATTCTGCCGCGCGTCGCCTTCAATCTTGACCGCGCATTCAAAAAGTGCAACGCGTGCGGACGGCAGAGCCTGACTATGTGTATGGGTTTTGGTTGCAACGCGGCAGGCGTTGTCGGCGCGAGAATAATCTCTTCACCACGCGAACGTCTCATCGCGATTCTGACCAACGCCTTTGTTCCCTGCAACGGAAAATTTCCGTCTCTCATTTCGGTAATAACAATTTTCTTTATCGGCACAAAATCAGGCTTTTTCAAAAGTTCCCTTTCTGCTATGTATCTCGTTCTGTTCATTCTGCTCGGAATCGGGGCTACCTTTTTAGCGTCAAAGCTTCTCTCGCTCACCCTTCTGCGCGGGGTTTCATCATCCTTCTCTCTTGAGCTTCCGCCATATCGCCGCCCTCAGATTTTAAAGGTTATCGTCCGTTCCGTTTTTGACAGAACGCTTTTTGTCCTCGGCAGAGCCGCGGCTGTTGCCGCGCCTTCGGGTCTTCTTATCTGGATTATGGCAAACGTGCATATCGGGAATATAAGTATACTCGACAGAGTTTCTTCATTTCTTGATCCTTTCGCGCAACTTCTCGGGCTTGACGGAATTATCCTCACCGCCTTTATACTCGGCTTTCCCGCAAACGAAATAGTTCTCCCGCTTGCCATAATGGCATATACTTCCGCATCTTCTCTGACCGAAATTTCAGAAATCACGTCGCTTGCGGAAATACTTATCCGAAACGGCTGGGATGTTTCCACCGCAGTTTCCTACATTCTCTTCTCACTTATGCATTGGCCGTGTTCAACGACCTTGCTCACAATAAAAAAAGAAACAAAAAGCCTCAAATGGACTATTGTCTCTTTCCTTCTGCCGACTATTTTCGGTATCATTCTGTGTCTTCTTTCAAACCTGATTTTAAAGGCACTGTAACTGCACTCTGTTTGACTATTTGCGCGCGTTATGCTATAATCGGTAGCATCAGAAAAGTTTTTACTGCGGGAGGTGTGAATATGGCAGATACGATTGCGGCAATTGCAACTGCGCCGATAAAATCAGCAGTTGGTATGATCCGCATTTCGGGTGATGACGCTCTGTCTGTATGTGAGCGCGTGTTTTCAAGACGCCTCGGAGACTCTCCGCGCGAGATGATTACGGGCACCTTTCTCTCCCCCGACGGAACAGTTCTCGACTTTGGTATGGCGGTTTTTTTCCGCGGTCCGAAGAGCTTTACGGGCGAAGATTCCGTTGAGTTTTTCTGCCACGGCTCCGTTGCCGTTCTCCGCGATGTTTTAAACTCGCTCTTTGCCGCAGGCGCACGTCCGGCAGATCCCGGAGAATTTACGCGTCGCGCATTTTTAAATGACAAGATGGACCTTACTCAGGCAGAGGCAATAATTGACCTTATTGATTCCGAAACAACTCTTGCGGCAAGAAACGCCGCAGAACAGTTAAACGGTGCACTCGGTCGTGAGATTTCCGGAATTTCATCTGCTCTTGCAGGTATTGCCGCCGAGTTTTATGCATTTGTCGACTATCCCGACGATGAAATCGAGCAGCACGAGCGCGACGAGCTATCCGATTCTCTTTATGATATTGCAAAGCGTGCAAGAGCTCTCTCGGGTTCGTTTTCAAAAGGTCAACTTCTCCGAAGCGGTGTCAGAGTTGCAATCATAGGGCGTCCGAATGTTGGAAAATCCTCGGTTTTGAATGCACTTTTAGGAACCGACCGAAGCATCGTTACTGACATTGAGGGAACTACGCGCGACACGGTTGAAGAGAGTTTATCTCTCAATTCAATCCCGCTTCATCTTATAGACACCGCAGGTCTTCGCGATGCAAAGGACGAACCTGAACGACTCGGAATTGAGCGCAGTCGCAAGGCGGCAGAGGATGCTGACCTTCTAATCTCCGTTTTTGACGGTGCAGGAGATATGACAGATTATGACGCAGAGGTTCTTTCGCTCTCAAAAACGAAGCCCTGCATATGCGTAATCAACAAGAGTGATCTTCCGCAGAGTGTTGATAAAACCCTTTTCGACGGACTTTTGCATATCTTCGTTTCCGCAAAGGAAAACTCAAACATCGACAGACTCAAAGACCTCATCACCGAGGCTGTCGGCATGAACGACATCCCGTGCGACGGCAAAATCATAACAAATCCGCGCCACAAGTCAGCAATCGACCGCACAGAAAGCTTCATTCGCTCTGCGGCAGATTCTTTTAAGAACGGAGTTTTTCCCGATCTTGCCGTAAGCGATATTGAATCGGCGATAAACACGCTTGCGGAAATCACGGGAAACTACGCTCAGGAGAGCGTTCTCTCCGAAATTTTTTCGCGGTTCTGCGTAGGAAAATAACAATATACTATATAATCAAAAAAGCCATGGTAGACAACTACTATGGCTTTTTTATGTATTCTTCAAACTCTTCTTCGCTACCTGAAAAAACATTCATATCAACATAAGCTTCTCCTCCGGCATATCCCGTCAGAGTCTCCGTGTGTGAATACTGCCAGAATGTCCACTTTCTGCCGTCGGGAAGCGAAGGTATCTTTTTCAAGTCGCATATCCATATGTCGCAGTTTTCATATGCGCCCGAAACATACAGCGCATATGCGCGCCTGTTCGTATAAATAATCGGATACCTGCCGTATTCTTCATAAAGGCGCGGTATCATCTCATCAAGAATCTCGCGCACCTTCGCATTTGACGGCGGTTTTTTGTTATACTCTCCGTAAAGCTCAAGGTCAATCACGGGCGGCAGAGAAATACTTTTTGCATCAACAGACGAAATAAAGTTTTCTGCCTGACTTTTTCCGTCGCTCTCAAAGCTCAAAAAGTGATATGCGCCGGGTACAATATCCGTATTCTGAATACCTTTTATATTTGAATTGTAGAATTTGTCTTTAAACGTGCTTCCCTCTGTTGCTTTTATGAATGCAAAGTCAAGGTCGTTTTCCGAAAACTTCTCCCAGTCGATCCAGCCCTGATGCGACGAAATGTCGACTCCGCGCACCGTAAAATCCTCTGCGGCTCTCTTTGAAAAGCTCTGCGCCATTTTAAACGCAAGAAACATCACAAACAGTATAACAACCAGCACCCGTATTAAAATCAGCGTCTTTTTTGCGTGCATAAAAATCCCCTTATATCGTCTTCATAAACCTGTCAAATGCTAAAAGCCCCTTTTCGTCGCGCTTGAATACAGATGCGTCAAAAAGGCAATTTAAAAAAACTTTTCCGATTTCGCGGAGGAAAAATTCTTCTGTATTCTCGCCATCCTTTTTATTTGCCATGATACTCTCTGCCCACGCGGCGTGTTTTTTTGTTTCTTCATAGAAATCAAACGGACGTCCCTCATCCGCGCACTTGCAGAGAAGCTCCGTTTCTCTTTTCAGTCGCGGCGGCAAAACCGCAAGCCCCATAACCTCTATAAGACCTATGTTCTCTTTTTTTATGTGGTGATGCTCTTTGTGCGGATGAAAAACTCCGTCGGGATGCTCCTCACTTGTTATGTTGTTTCGAAAAACCACATCAAGCTCATATTGGTTATCGCGAAGTCTTGCAATCGGTGTTATTGTGTTATGCAGCCCGCCGTTTGTTTCCGCAAAAATACCGACATTCTCATCCGTGTAATTTTTCCACTTCTCAAGGATGCGAGAGGCAAGAGATGAGAGTCTTCCCCTGTCTTCACATCTCATCCTCACGGCAGCCATAGGCCACCTTACGCGTGAAACCGAAACGTCTTCATATCCCGGAACTTTATAGTATTTTTCTTCCTCTGCCATCTCCATGGCAAACGTATATCTCCCGCCTTGAAAATGCTCGTGCGAGAGAATCGAACCGCCAACTATCGGAAGCCCTGCATTTGAACCTATGAAGTAGTGTGGGAATGCGTCGAGAAACGAAAAGAGGTTGTCAAAAACCCTGTCATGGACACACATCGGAACGTGCTCGTTATTGAGCGCGATGCAATGCTCGTTGTAATACACATACGGCGAATACTGAAACTGCCAGAGCTCGCCGCAGATCTCAATCGGCATAACTCTGTGGTTTTCTCTTGCCGGAAAGTCAGCACGCCCCGAATAGCCTTCACTCTCGCGGCAAAGCGGACACGCAGGATAGCCCGATTTTTTCATTTTTCCGAGTCGTGCTATCTCATCGGGGCTCTTTTCGGGTTTTGATAGGTTTATGGTGATATCAAGCGTTCCGTACTCCGTTTCCGTCTTCCACTTCATATCGCGCTTCATGCGGTCACGACGGATATAGTTTGTATCCTTTGAAAATTCATAGAACCAATCGGTTGCACATTCCGGAGATTCGAGATACATCTCGCAGAAGCGGCTTATCGTTTCAGACGGTTTCGGGCAAAGCTCGCCCATAATCCGCGTGTCAAAAAGGTCAAACTCCGTCTGTGTCCTTCCGATAATTCCCTTCTCTGCCGCAAATTCGCACATCGACAAAAGAAGCTCTGAAAGCGTTTTTTCTTCAGACGGCTCCTCTTTTTCAAATTCATCTATATGAAGAATATCAATTATCCGATTCTGCACGTATGTGTGGTCAAGCGGAGATATGAGACCACGCTCTCCGGCGTATCGGATTATTGCCTCAACATCAGCAAATATACTCATTTTTCATATCCTTTCGGATGCAACTTGTGCCATACCCAGGCAGAGCCTACTATTTCATCAAGCTCCGTATATAACGGAGTCCAACCTAAAATATTCTTCGCCTTTTCACTCGATGCAACAAGTCGCGCAGGATCGCCCGCCCTCTTTGAAACTATATTCTGCGGTATCTCAAACCCCGTTACGCGTCTTGCGGACTCTATGACTTCAGACACCGAGAACCCTGCACCGTTCCCAAGATTGAATATATCACTTTTTCCGCCCTTTTGCAAGTACGAAAGAGCAAGGATGTGCGCATCCGCAAGGTCGCTCACATGTATATAATCTCGTATGCATGTGCCGTCAGGCGTGTCATAGGTATTTCCGAAAACCGAAACCTCTCTTGCATTTCCGTTTGCAACGGCAAGAACATTCGGAATAAGATGCGTTTCGGGATTATGCGCCTCCCCGAGTCTTCCGCTATCATCCGCACCGCACGCGTTGAAATACCGCAGTGATACAAATCGCATTTTCCCGATATCCGACATTCTGCGAAATATGTTTTCCATCACAAGCTTCGTTTCGCCATAGGTATTTTTCGGTTCAGTCGGCGAACTCTCTGATATCGGTATCTCCCGTGGCTCACCGTAAACCGCAGCCGTTGATGAAAAAATAATTTTGTCTGTGTCTGTCGCCACCATCGCCTTTATAAGCGAAATCGCACCGCCGACATTGTTGTCGTAATATTCAAGCGGTTTTCCCATACTCTCTCCGACAAGAGAGCTTGCGGCAAAGTGCATAACTGCACCAAAATGCGTTTCCGAAAATGTCCTTTTTAAAAACTCCTCGTCGCGCATATCTCCCTTTTTAAAGCTTGCGCGCGCATCCACCGCCTCTATATGCCCCGTTCTTAAATTATCTATCACGGTTACGGCGTATCCCGCATCAAGAAGCTTCTTAACCGTGTGCGAGCCGATATACCCCGCACCGCCGAGAACTGCAACTTCCATATCAAAATCTACCTTTCCCGTCTGCCGCCAACTTGCGATACCGACAAAATGCGGCAGGAATTTTCGCCGAAAATTTTTTCAACATTTTTTCTAAACTCATCTGTCATTTCAATCGGAACAAACGCCTCAACCGTTCCGCCAAAGCCCCCGCCCTGAATCCTCACCGCACCCTCGGAAAGAAGAAACCTTTCACAGATTGAAACAAGAAGCGCAAGCTCCTGATTCCTTTTTGCCCCCGAAGGATAAATATTCTGAAGATACTTAAAAGATGAATCTCCCGACGCCTTAATGAGTTTTAAAAACGCCTGAAAGTCACCGTCTTTTAAGTGTCTTGCAAGCATTCTTGCGCGGCGGTCATCGTTAAAGTAATGTATCGTGCGCAAAATCGCGCGGTCTCCCGCTGTTTTTCGGACTTCCTTAAGTTTTTTATAAAACTCTTTTTCCGAAACCTCGCACAGCCGACTCTTCCCGAAAAAAGCTGCAATAAGTCCCATTTCTTTTGGAATGGTGGCGTATTCTTCCGTCAGATTCTCGTGTCCTGCGCCTGATTCTGCGACTACGAGATTGTATCCGTACTTTTTGAAATCGCATTCAATTTTTGAAAACACCGGTGGATTTTTCGCAAAATCGATCTCAACAACTCCTCCGAGCGCACTCGCCATCTGGTCCATGAGTCCGCACGGTTTTCCGAAAAATTCCGTTTCCGCATCCTGTCCGATTTTCGCGATGTCATAAGGTGAAAGCTTTACCTCCGACAAATCCGAAAGCACGGTTGCGACAAGCACCTCAAAAGCGGCGGACGACGAAAGCCCCGAGCCTTTCGGCACATCCGACTTTACATAGATATCGGCCCCACAGCGGAGAGCATTTCTCTCCCATAAACCTTTTGCGATACCCCTTATAAGAGAGATTGTTGTGTTTTTTTCGCTCTCTCTTTTTTCAAGGTCCGAAACCAAAATTTCATATTTTCCGAACCCCTCGCATACTGCACAGATACGTCCGTCGCATCGTTTTGAGGCCGCGGCGTATGTCTTTTTATCTATCGCCGCCGCAAGAACGCAACCGCCCTGATGGTCGGTGTGATTTCCCCCAAGCTCAACCCTTCCCGGTGCCGAATATACAAAAATCTCTTCTCTTTTGCCAAAATACTTCAAAAAACCTTCTTCAATACTTCTGTATGTCATTTAATTCTCCGCCTTTGCAAACCAAACCCGTTTAAATCAAGTTTTTCACAAAAGCCATAAAATATACAAAAGACCGGAGCCGAAGCTCCGTTCTTTTGAGTCTTTATTATTCTTCTCGACTTCGCATAATAACAACACTTGCCACTACACACAGAACTAAAATTATAAGCGGCATGAACACATAAACCGAAAGGTTTACAACACCTCTCAAATCCTGAGCAAAAATCCCTTTCACAAGCAAAGACACAGGATACCTCCGCTGATCACTCATCAGAATGAGAGCAGATGTGTGGTTTCCCCACGAAAATGCAAATACCGATGCAATTGCAAGCGGCAATATCGCAAGTCTTGCCGCGAGCGTATCCTTCATCCTTATGAATATTGCAAATACAAGCGTGAAAACAGGAATGCAGCGAAGATTCATAAGTACTACACCCGTGCGTGTGTTCAGACGATGCAGAAGGCGTATCGCAAAAAACTGACCAATTGTGTTTTCTGCCACAACACAAAGAAGACATATAGCAATAACACCAAACGCGCCGAGATTCCTTACTGCATTTGCCATAAGGAATATAAAAACAACACCTGTGACAGTTGTGAAAAAGGATATAATTATGCTGTTTAAGTAATTTAATCCGAATTGATTTATGTAAAAACCATATCCAAACGATTTCAAAAAGACAATCAACGCAAGGAGCAACGGCATAAGCGACACAAACGCGGCAAACCTTTTCAATGACGAAGCAGACTTCCGGCGTATGTGCTCGTTTCTTTTTTCATTGTGTTCTTTCATATATACGATAAGTATAAGGCATCCGAGCGCTGCAGGAATGAGAGTGAAAAAGCACCTTACCACTTCCATTGCAGTTCCGTATGAAAACTCTCCCTGCAAAAGAGCCACTCTGTACGCGGTTGACGAAAAAGTATCCGCATCCGAGTATGCCGACATCATATTTAAAAATGCGAAATTATCGGTAAAAAACAAAACAAGCTTCAGCGCGGCAAACACCACCGCAAGCTTCAGCGCCGACCTTGTCGGAGCTTTTTTTACAAACAGCCCGCCGAGGGAAAAAAGCGCAGCAAGCGGGAGTCCTCCGAGCACTGCCGAAATCAACAACGAAAACATTCTCCCGTCAATTCTCGGTGCAACAAGCCCACCAAGGACAACCGTCGGGATTGCAAGCGGAAGGGCGAAGAATATCGCAACCATGCTTTTGGGCACGCTTCTTTTTATTGAACCTGTTGCAAGTGTTGCAAAAAACACATACAGAGCGCCGAAAAACATCTCAATAAAAGATATCGCCGTGCTGCTGCTCATAGCCTGTGCGAAAAGGTCTGATTTTAAAAATCTTTTGTAATACAAAAGCCCCATAAATTCGCTCTTCGCAAAACCTATAAGCGGTTCATAGTCTTTAAAGGATATGAGAAATCCTACAACAGCCAAATACATCAGTACAACCGAACACATCGCAAGAGCAATACTCCCGATTATCGTTACAAGTCTGTTCTTTGATTCCATATCCATCCTTCTCCTCATCGTTTCTTATTTTCATTATAATACTATATGCTTTTATTGTCAATAATGCAAAAATCCGAGGGTTTTACCTCGGATTTTATGTCTTCTTTATCACTTTTGTTCTGCATTTCGGACAGGTTATCTCGATCTTTCCCTTTCCTCTCGGAACGCGCAGACGAGTTTTGCAGGCTTTGCATTTGAAATATCTGTGTGTTTTCCTCTCGCGTCTTATTCGCTTGAGAAGATGCCATCGCTCCTGCAATTTGTTCTTTATTGTAAGGTATTTGTTGAGCTCGCGAGTGCGCTTTACATAATTCTTTGAAAACACCCGCATGTATGCAAATATGATAATTGCGAGTGCAGGTATGATAAGAAAAGAAAGCGGTCTGATCATCGCAAGAAACCACAAAGAAAAGCCCGTTATCAGAAGAAGTGTGCAGAGCTTGTCAACACCATATCTTCCCTGCATGAATCGCTCTATTGTGTTATTGAGTCTGTAAAAGAAACCGCGCATCAAAAATGCCCCCAACGTAGTTATACGTATATTCTACACAAAACCCTGCACGAAATCAACATTCACTGTTTTAAAGTTACATATTGTTTACACAAAAAAAGGATGTGGCGTCTGCCACATCCTTTTTCGTGTAATTATCTTACTTAACGAGCTTCTTTGCAGTGTTTACAACGTTTTCAACTGTGAAGCCAAACTTCGGGAAGAGCTTTGAATACGGAGCTGATGCACCGAAGCCGTTCATGCAGACCTTTGCACCGTCAAGGCCGACGTAGCGGTCAAGACCGAATCCGCAGCCTGCTTCAACGAATACGCGTGCACGGATGCTCTTCGGAAGAACGCTCTCGCGATACTCTTCAGACTGCATCTCAAAGAGAGCAACTGACGGCATACTTACAACGCGAGCTGCGATGCCCTCTGCTGCGAGCTCATCGTATGCCTTGTATGCAAGCTCAAGCTCTGAACCTGAAGCGATGAGGATAACCTTTGCATCCTTGCTGTCGCGGACAACGTATGCGCCCTTGAGAGCCTCACGACCTGTCTCCTCGTAGTACGGGAGGTTCTGACGTGTTACTGCGATACCTACCGGATGCTTGCCGTTTGTAACTGCATAGTACCATGCAGCTGCAGTTTCGTGGCCGTCTGCCGGACGGAAGTCAATAAAGCCCGGGATAGAACGCATTGCTGCGAGCTGTTCGATCGGCTGATGTGTCGGACCGTCTTCACCGACACCGATTGAGTCGTGTGAGAAAACGTATGTAACCGGGAGCTCCATAAGAGCTGAAAGGCGCATTGCCGGCTTTACGTAGTCAGAGAATACGAAGAATGTAGCAACGAACGGATGGATTCCGCCGTAAGCTGCCATAGCGTTTGCGATAGCGCCCATAGCGTGTTCACGAACACCGAAGTGGATGTTTCTGCCTGCGTAATCGTTCTTTGAGAAGTCGCCGCCGTCCTTGATGTTTGTCTTGTTTGACGGAGCAAGGTCAGCAGAACCGCCGAAGAGGTTCGGCATAATCTTTGCGAGGCGGTTGATCATCTCACCTGAAAGGTTGCGTGTTGCGTTTGCCTTGTTTTCAAAGCCCCAGAATTCATCTGAATCAAGCTTTGCCATATCGAGCTTGCCTGACATGAGAGCTTCCCATTCCTTTGCAAGTTCCGGATATGCCTTTGCATAGTCTGCAAAGAGCTTGTTCCACTCGTCTTCATACTTGTTGAGGTTTGCAACAACTTCAGCCATATGAGCGCGGACTTCGTCTGATACGAAGAACTCATCAGCCGGCATATCGAGATTTGCCTTGAGTGCTGCAAGCTTTTCTGTGCCGAGAGCTTCACCGTGAACCTGGCTTGTGCCTGCGTTCGGTGCGCCGTAGCCGATTTCTGTTGTGATCTTGATGAGTGTCGGCTTGTTCTTTTCAGCCTTTGCTTCATCAATAGCAGCTGCAATAACTTCGATGTCGTTGCCGTCTGCAACTTCGAGAGTCTGCCAGCCGTATGCTTCAAAGCGAGCGCAGACATCTTCTGTAAATGCGATGTCGGTGCTGCCTTCGATTGTGATTGAGTTTGAATCGTAAAGAACGATGAGCTTGCCGAGACCGAGAGTACCTGCCATTGAAGCAGCCTCTGATGCGATACCTTCCATAAGGCAACCGTCGCCGCAGAGAGCGTATGTATAATGGTCTACAACGTCAAAGCCGTCGCGGTTGAACTGTGCTGCAAGGTGCTTTTCTGCCATAGCAAAACCTACTGCGTTTGCAATACCCTGACCAAGCGGACCTGTTGTGATTTCAACGCCGTTTACTTCGCGGTATTCCGGATGTCCCGGAGTTTTGCTGCCTTCCTGGCGGAAGTTCTTAAGGTCGTCGATTGTGAGACCGTAATCAAACATGTGGAGAAGCGCATAAAGCATAGCTGAACCGTGTCCTGAAGAAAGAACGAAGCGGTCGCGGTTCTGCCACTTTGAATTTTTCGGGCTGTGCTTCATCTTGTCTGCCCAAAGAGCGTATGCCATCGGCATTGCGCCGAGAGCAATACCCGGATGTCCTGATTTTGCCTTATCGATAGCTTCTGCAGCGAGAACGCGCATGGTATCGATAGTTGCCTGTTTTACAGTTTTCATATTGTCACCTCATAAAATTTTTTCATATGTAATTATATTATCACAAATTTTTCTCTCTTGCAAGCACAAAAGCGACAGATTTTGCCCATATATCTTCATTATCAAAAAACAGTTGACACTTTTTCTCATTTTTATTATAATATATCGTGTTGTAGGAGTTTGCTTATTCACTATTCACTCTTACTTATTACCTCAAACGTGGGGGTGTAGCTCACCTGGGAGAGCGCTTGAATGGCATTCAAGAGGTAGTGGGTTCGATCCCCATCATCTCCACCACATCGGAGCGAGTGTTTTGACTCGCTCCGTTTTTTTATGTAAAAACGGAGCTCATTTTTCACACTGCTCCTCCTTTTTCCCACAAAGCAGGCTTTGTGGGAGCTTTTTCATACTATCCGTCAGATTCAAGCGTTTTTTATACAGATTATGTAGTACTATTGCTTTTTTTCTTCGATTTTATAAAGTTCTCGACTGCGCCGCCGGAAAGTGCCGCGCCGACTGCTACGAGGACAACCGAGATAATGATTGTATAGTCCGGGACAATTCCGTTTATTATCCACGCAACAAACGGAGCAAGGACGGGCTTTATGAGAAACGTGAGTGCCGCAATATGGACTCCGCCTTTGTTGAGTGCCGAGAAGTACAGCACATAGCCGATACCCGTTACCGGAATAGACAGATAAGAAAGCGCGAAAATATTTTTTGAGGATATTCCGCCGACAATATCGACGCCGCAAATCATAAGCACTATAAGAAGAACCGAGCTTCCTATGAAAAATGATAAGCCTGCCTGAATCAGACCGCCGAATCTGTGTATGAGTTTTTTGCACAGAATGGTGTATATGCTGAATATAACTGCCGAAAGAAGCCCGAGCACGATTGAAAGAGCGTTGCTTCCCGATCCGAGATCCATCGACAACACGACTCCGATTACGCAAAGGATAACACCTGTTGTCTTTGTCTTCGTCATTTTGCTTTTTAAGAAAAACACAGAAAGAATAATGGTGAAAATCGAGTTTGAAGAAAACAAAACCGAAATAAGTGCCGGTGAATCTGCAACTTTTACTCCGACCTGAAGAACCAGCATGCTGCCGCATATCATAAGAACTCCAAGCGCCCCAAGGAGAAGAAAATCCTTTACCTCAAGCCTGAGCCTGTTTTTTCTGATTTCGCGAATTGAAAAAGGAAGGCACACGAGCGAGCCCAAAAAGTAACGGATTGCCGTAAGTGCATACGGGTTTATTTCGTTTGCAATAAGCTTGCTCACAGGCTCGTGTGTTGTAAATAAAATCGCGGTTATTATGACAAATAAATAGCTCATTTTTTAACACTCCGCTAACGATTGTTTTTCCGGAACTGTGCCGGCGGCACACCTTTTATCTTTTTGAATATTCTGCTGAAATACTGTTGGGTTGAAAAACCGAGTTTTTCGGATATCGCCTCAACCGAAAGCTCGCCGTTTCGAAGATGCTCCTCTGCCTTTTCGATTCTTTTTGAATTGATATACTCGCTGACCGTGCACCCGAAATGAGTGTGAAACATTTTATAGAGCGAGCTTTTGGGTATGAGTGCCGCTTTGGAAATCTCTGATACTGTCAGATTTCTCTCAAAATTTCCGTTTATGAAAGCAAGTGCGCGGTCAAATGCCGGATCATATTTTGGCATGAGCATATTCTCAAGAAGAATATACTTGACCATCATCATTGCAACGTTTGAAATGCTCTCGATTTTATCTCTGTCAAATACTGACAGCTCGTTATAGAACTTTCGAAGCTCCTCTATATCTTTTTCTGAAAACAGAGGACTCCCCTGAATGTCCGGAAAGCTCTCTTCCATCCTTATCTGACCGAGAAGCAGGTATGCTATTATCTTTTTTTCGTGCATAATCGGCAAGGCAAGGTCGACAAGCCCCATATGGCAAATGTGCAGTACGGCGCATTTTTCCGCTTTGCACTTCTCAAGAAGCTCGTGATCTGAACGGCGGCACGCAAGTCTGCCCTCTGCATTTGCGTGTATCTTGTCGCAAAACCTGTTGTTTCTCTGCCGCTTATAAGTCAGAAGTTTGAAATTTTCATCGCATACGCCAAGCACTACGCCTGTTGCTATGAAAAAATCACGGCTCAATTCCTCTATTTTTTCAGGTTCGTAGTTCAAAAACATTTTCTCTGATCCCCCTGAAGCATTTTTTAGTATTCAAAAATTGCAAAACCTGCGGCAGGGATAGTTACATAATATGTTCTGTCGTCTGCCTTGTCGATTCTGATTTCATCCGAGCCGAGCTTTATTACCTTTAAATCCGCATCATTTTTGAAAGATATCTTAACACGGGCGTCGGCCTCTCTTATGAGCGTGTCACCCTTCTCCTCAGAGCGGACATTTCCCTCGTTATTGAATATCGATACGTATCTTTTTCCGTTTTTATCTTCAGAGAGAATCCAATGAAGAGAATCGACCGAGCAGTCAAGCACCTCATCGGAAAGAGCTTTTACTTCAAGAGCGAGTTTTTCAAAATCAGAGCTTTCAAGCACTCTGAATTTTCCACCCTTCTTTGACGCAAATGCGCTGTCGGGTGTTGCATCGATAAGAGCTGAATACTTTTCGAGTGTCCCGTCGTCTGCGTCTTCATAGATAATGTCGAACAAGTCGCCAAAGCGCGAGTTTGTCATAACGTGACCTTCGTTTCCGTAAGCGTCCCCATATCTTTCAAAGAAGAGTTTCAATACATCCTCAATATGACCGATATACTCGCGTCTTTTATCACTTATTTCGCAGGCCATATAGTCTTTTCTGTACTCGCCGAAGTGGTACGTATCAAACGGTTCGGGAAGCTCAACACACTTATAGCTCATCGGAAGAACAATTGCAAACGGAATTTTTGCCTTAATTTCACGATAGCCGCGTGCAAAGTCTATAAACTCCTTCTTCGCAAGACCGTACGGTGAGAGTTCAAACGTCTTCTTGTCGCTGTAGCTTGCATTGAGTCCCCATTCTTCCGAGAAATAGTCTGCGCCACTCATGAGGGCATAGTGATATATTCTCCTCTGAAGAAGTCTTGAACTTCCGCTGTTCTTAGTTGCGCGTTTGAGGCACTCAAGATATATGTCTTTTGTGTGGAACCATTCTGTTTCGTATTCTTTATCGTTATACTTTGGTATTGAATATGATTCGAAATTGTGACCGATCCACGGCTCATAGTAAAGTCCCCAGAGCTTTCCGTTTCCTCCGACTACACCGCGCGCAACCGCGACGGCGATTCGCATCTGACAAATCTGCCAGCCGACTTCGGGCATAAAGGTGCGCATACCGAGCTCCTCCTGAAGCTTCGGCAAGAGAAAATAACTGTCTGCCGCAAAGGTATAGCCGTCGACATCATCCATTCTGTTTTTATACATCTGCCGAAATTCAGCGATAAGTTCTTCTTCCGTCTCCGCATAGCGAAGGTTTGCATAGTCTTCGGGGTTTCCCTCGTCAAGAAGCGAGACAGCCTTTCCTATGCTGCCGTAAAATGAACCGGCTCCGTCATGCATGAACTTTTCGTTGAGAACGTTCACGTCATACGGACCTTTGTGTCCGTCCATCGCCTCTAAAATCTTTCTCCAGTCGTTGCGGCGACGGTTTGATGCGCTTTCGTGGTGCTGAAATCCGAGAAACCAGTCTCCGAGCATCTCTGCATATTCACGGACGAGCTCCTTGTCGTAATCAAATTTATAGTAGCGCGTTCCTCCGCAGATTCTGTCGATATAGAAAGGATACTTATTCTCTTTCAACATTCCGTGAAGACGTCCGCCCTTTGCAGCAAGCGTATTGAAGTGCTTGTCCATAGGCATGCGAAAGATGTTCTGTATTTTAAAACCCGTGTCTTCATTTATGAGGTTGTTCTTTACAAGCCCCTCAAAAAAATCTTCGTTGTAAACATGGAAAAACTTCATTTTCTATTCCCCTTTTTCAATTCGCAAATCATAAAAGCGGTTTATGTTTTCGCATCCCGTAATACCGATGTATACTTCTTCGGGCAAATCTGCGATGCGAACCAGTATATCCTTGTCGCCAACAACGAATCTTACAGCCTCCTCGCCAAGTTCGACGAAAAGTTCATGTTTCACATTTTTTTCAACATCAAACTTTGCTGCCGCAAGCAGGTGATATTTAATCTCACCGTCTTCGACATACAGATCCCAGACATTCACACCGTCTTTCCAGAGCACAACTTCCTTGCATGCGGCATACCAGAGATCGCCGTTTTCATCGCGCCTCATCTCATCAGCAAAGGTGATAAGCGGTGCACCGAACTCTTCAAAGGAACAGGTTGTCCAAAGCTTTGTTCCCTTGCCGAATTTTTCCTTTGTCATGATGGTTGTGTAATCGTAGGCAAAGTCTTTCATTTCGGGATTTTTTCCGTTTGCGATGCAATTCTCCTCCTGGATAAACTGCGGTTTAAACGGGAACTTTTCGTTGTATGCGTGTTCAAAATATTCTTCCCAATTTCCTTTTGTAAATTTTATATTCATAATTAAAACCCCCAACATCAATATTCGAAAATTGCAAATCCCGCTGCCGGAATATCAACAAAATATGTAGTATCGTCTGCTTTTTCTATTGCGATCTTGTCAGACGAAAGCTTTATCGGAGAAAGCTCTGCAGCCACCTTGAACGACACTCTCACGCGAGCATCAGCTTCTTTGATAAGCGTATCGCCGATTTTTGAGTCGCGTATATTTCCTTCGTTATTGAAGATCGACACAAACCGTCGACCCTTTGCGTCCTTTGAAACAATCCAATGAAGCTTATCAACCGTAACAGGCATAACCTCTCCGGTAAGAGCTCTTATATCGCGCTCAAGTTTATCGAAGTCGGAGGTTCCAAGAATCTTGTAATCTCCTCCGCGCTTTGTAGCGAAAGTGCCATCAGGCGTTGCGTCAATAAGAGCTTCGTACTTTCCGAGAACCTCATCGCTTGCATCCTCGTATATGATGTCAAACAAATCGCCGAAGCGGGAGTTTGTCATGACAAAGCCCTCGTTGCCGTAAACTTTTCCGTTACGGGCGTAGATGAACTTGAGGACATCCTCAATATGATTGATATATTCACCGCGCTCTTTTGATGCAAACGGACGCGACATATATGCATCCGCGTGCTTGCCAAATTCATACGGTCTTTCATAGTTCCATATCTGAATGCACTTGTATGAAAGAGGAAGAACGATCGCAAAAGGAATATGCGGTTTTACAGTCTTGTATCCGCGTGCAAACTCGATGAATTCCTTCTTGATAAGACCGTAGGAAGAGAGCTCAAAGGTCTTTTTACTTAAGTATGAGCAGTTGTGTCCCCATTCCTCGCTCATATAATCCGCCCCCGACATAAGCGCATAATAATAAATTCTTCGCTGAAGGAGACCTGATGCGCCTCCGTTGGGACCTGAGTTTGTAACAATCGGCACCGGATTCTGTTCATTGTGGTACCACTCGTTTTCAACCTCGCGATTGAAATTCGGAATTGTGTATCCGAGTTCTTCATCAACAAACCACGGCTCATAGTAAAGTCCCCAGAGTTTGCCCTTCCCTTCTGCAATACCTCGTGCAATCGCTACGGCAACTCTCGTCTGTTCAATCTGCCAGCCGACTTCAGGCATAAACGAGCGCATACCGAGTTCATCGTGAAGCTTCGGCAAAAGATAATAGCTGTCGCAGGGTAGAATATATCCCATAACGTCATCCATGCGGGCTTTATACATTCTGAGAAGATCTTCAAATATCTCTTCTTCTGTTTCGGGATATTTAAACGGTGCATAATCTTCAGTGTTTCCATGCGAAAGAAGAGTAATCTTATCACCCACTCCTCCGTAGAGAGACTCTGCGCCGTTTTTAACAAATAGTTCATTGAGTTTTTTCACATCATATGGACCTTTAGATCCGCTTTTAGTATATATTTCTTCCCAGTCGCAAAGGATTCGGTTTGAAGCGCTTTCGTGATGCTGGAAACCAAGAAACCACTCACCGAGAATGTCAGAATATTCACGGATGAGGTCCTTGTCGTAGTCCCACCTGCGGAACCACGTTCCGCCTGCGATTCTGTCGACATAGAACGGAGTTTTATTTTCTTTTATAAGGGAATGAAGCTTGCTGCCCTTTTTCGCAATGGTATTGAAGTGTTTATCATCGGGCATACGGAATACGTTCATAAGCTTATATCCCGTGTCCTCGTTGATGAGGTTGTTTTTTACAAGCCCTTCATAATAGCGTTCATCATAGACGTGGAAAAATTTCATATAAAGACCTCCTTCATCATACGTAGCGCTGTTTTTCCTGAACTTTAAATGGCTGCAGTTTATTTAAAATTCTCATATTTTCGTTTATGATTACGGTATCCGTATCATCAATCAATTTATAAACATTCGCCAAACGGAAAATATCAATTTCATATCCGCCGCGTACAAACTGATCGCTGCTTGGCAAATAAAAGTTTGAGCCGTTTGTGTTGCAGACACAGAGCGTGTATGCAAACGGGCTGTACTTTCTCATACGAAGTCCGATTTCACTGAAAAATTCAAAATGGAAAGGGACAAAAGCAACGGAGTTGAACGCAAAAATTGTCTGCTCAATTTCCATATGAGTATCAAAAGGAATACCACTTTTATACATATCTACAATAGTCGCAACCTTTGCATATTCGCGGTTTTCAACTTCAATAAGCTTATCCTTTGCATCAAGCTCCGAAAGTCTCGCCTCCGCCTGTTCCTGTGTCCACTGCGGATCATACGGAAGACGCAGGATATCGCTCTCTGCCTTAAATTCAACTTCTGAATACTCCTTTATGCTCTTGTATGCGCGAACAGCATCAACCGCCGCAACACTTCCGATTTCATAAACGTAGCGAATGTCGCCTGTCGGCTTATCCGTCTTTGTCCAGTCTTCCGTATCGCCCGTTGTCTGACCGTTTGAGAGTCGTGGGCCCGAATCTCCCTCCGAGCCATTGAAGAAGAGCGTTGTCGCCCCTGTCTCGTTTTCCATTCTGTCTATCATAACGCCGGGCCAGTCGCGTGTGATTTCAACATTTCTTCCTGCAGCTGTACCGTGGGCGGCATAGTGAACCATATTCGCTATCGGCGCACCGTCAAGTCCCTTAAAGCTTACTACTGTCATCGTAGGGTCAAAAATTCCATACGGGTTCTGACCTAAAATAATCTTTCCATCCTGCGTCATCTCTCTTCTGTTTACGCCGACTTCACTGTGCGTTGTGCCGACACCCATAACTGCTGGAACTAATGACTCAACCGCGCGTTTTGCCGCAACAATTGTCTGCGGAATAAATATCTCATTTATAAATGACTCGTCCGCATTCCCCCATCCCTTTGAGGTTTTTATCGCAGGACCCGAGTGGGTATGTATTGCAGATATTGAAATGTTTTTTGCAGAAATTTCCGTCTCTTTGGAAATCATAGCACGAAGCCTGTCGCCAAGCTCTACGCCTATGGATACGACATCCGCACTTATGATAATTGCCGCAAGATCCCCCTGTTTTACCGCAAGCGCAGTAACGTTGAGATCGTCATTAACTTTCGTTGCAACCCGCTTAAACGCATAACCGTAAAGCAACGTTCCAAGCGGCGGAGTAATCCTTGCTCTGCCGACACCTGCCATAAACTGTTCTTTCATAATACCATTCCTTTTTATAATCAAACATTATCTTCTTTGATTATATCACGACTTTATACATTTAAAAAGTGCCGTCGTTCTATTTTTTTATACTATATTCCACAATTGAGAATATGCCAACAGCTGAATATGGTTGTTTTTGCACATATGCTCTCAAATTTTTTTGATTTCATTTTGCTTTTGTGATATAATAATTTTGTATATTTTTTAAGGAGTTTTTTGATGGATAACAAATTTGAAAAGAGATACGGTCTTTTCACCGCGATATGTATGGTAGTCGGCATCGTTATGGGCAGCGGTGTTTTCTTCAAGGCACAGGAAATTATGGAAAAGACCGGCGGCGATATGAAAACGGGCATTTTTGCGTGGATTGCAGGCGGTCTTGTTATGCTGTTCTGCGTTCTTGCCTTTGCACAGATGGCGCAGAAATATGAAAACGTTAACGGTCTCATCGCTTACGCCGAGGCTACAATGGGAAAAACCTATGCCTACTTAACAGGCTGGTTTGTAACAACGCTTTACTACCCTGCTCTCACTATGGCTCTTGCGTGGCTGTCAGCGAGATACACTCTCGCATTTTTAGTTTCCGTAAACCCTGATCTTCCTCTTCTTATACCGGCGGCGGAGGGCGGAATTTATCTCGGTCCCGAGTGTATGGTACTCACGCTTTTGTATTTCGTTCTCTCGTTTGCGATAAACACACTCTCTCCGCGTCTTGCAGGACGCCTTCAGGTCGGCACAACGGTTATAAAGCTCATTCCGCTTCTTCTTATGGCAGTTGGCGGAATCATCTACGGTCTCGTTACGGGTGGACTCTCCAACAACTTCTCAAACGTCGCCGAGGTCGGTGCGCTTTCGCAAAATCCGTTTCTCGCGTCTGTCTGTGCGACGGCTTTTGCATACGACGGCTGGATTATCGCAACATCCATAAACGCAGAGCTTAAAAATGCAAAGAAAAATCTCCCGATTGCGCTTATCGGCGGTTCACTTATCGTTATTTTCGTATACGTTCTCTACTTTGTCGGTGTTGCCGGTGCCGCAACGAGCGATGAGCTCATCCGCCATGGAACAACGATTTCGTTCATCCACCTTTTCGGAAACGTTTTCGGAAACGTTTTAAATCTCTTCGTTGCGATATCGTGCCTCGGAACACTCAACGGAATTATGCTTGGGTGCTCGCGCGGCATCTATTCCCTCTCCGCACGCGGTGAAGGCCCTCGTCCCGAAATTTTCGGCGAAGTCGACAAAAACACAAATATGTCGGCAAACTCTGCGGTTTTCGGTCTTTTGTGCTGTGTTTTCCTGTTCGTTTATTTCTTCTTTTCAAATCTTGCGCGCACGTGGACGGGCATTCTTGTCTTTGACCCGACAGAGCTTCCGATTCTCACAACTTACGCGCTCTATATCCCGATTTTCATTTCGTGGATGATAAAAGCAAAAGATCTCGGGTTTATAAAGCGTTTTCTCATTCCGTCGCTTGCGGTTCTGTCTTCGGCATTTATGATTTATGCGACTGTTCTCGCTCATAAGGAAGAATGCATCTGGTATCTCATCATATTCGGCGCAGTTATGATACTAGGTGTTGTATTTAAAAATCCCAAAAAGGAAGGTAGATTAAAATGAAAAAGTTTATTGCACTTATTCTCGCTCTGATTTCACTTTTTGCGCTTGCTTCTTGCGCGGAGAAAACTCCGGACACACCATGTATGCTTGAGGTCGACTGCACCGAAGCTATAGAAAGCGGCAAGCTTTCAAACGCAGAACTTTCTTATCTCCCCGATGACGGAAAGGTCATCGCAAAGCGCGAGGTTCTCTTTGCAGAGGGTGAAACCGTTTTTGACGTTCTCATCCGCGAGCTTCAGAAGGACAACATACACTACGACTTTTCAACCGGAAGCTCAAAAAAGAACAAGTACATAAGAGCAATCGCAAACCTCTACCGCCTTGAGCCTGACGACTATTCGGGCTGGAGCTACTACGTAAATGGTGAACTGCCGACAACTGCGGCTTCAGAATATAAACTTACAGAAGGTGATGAAATCCTCTTTATCTTCATAGAGGATTTCACAAGGACTGAGTAAATGAAAAACACAAGACACTTGCTCTCGCGCTTTATTCCGTATTTTAAGAATTACAGGCTCATTCTCTGCCTCGACCTTTTCTGTGCTATGCTCACGACGGCTTGTGACATTGTCCTTCCGCTTATTGTCCGCTATATCACGGACACCGCTCTTGAGGATATCGGAAACCTCACCGTGAGCGCGGTTTTAATCGCAGGAGTTCTGTATATCGCACTACGCGTGGTTGACGTTTTTGCTCACTACTATATGCAGAATGCAGGTCACGTTATGGGCGCAAAAATCGAGGCGGATATGCGACGCGACCTGTTTGCAAAGTTCCAGAAGCTTTCGTATTCGTTCTACAGCGATGCAAAGGTCGGTCAGCTTATGTCACGAATCACAAGCGATTTGTTTGACATAACCGAGTTTTCACACCATTGTCCCGAGGAGTTTTTCATTGCGGGGGTAAAGATAATTGCATCGTTTATTATCCTCTGCTCGATGAACATCCCTCTCACACTCATTATTTTTGCCATTTTCCCTTTTATGTTTGTCTTCACAAAGCATTTCCGCGGAAAGATGCGCGACACCTTCAAGCGCAACCGTGTAGAGCTTGGCGAGATAAATTCGCAGGTTGAGGACTCTCTGCTTGGCATACGTGTTGTAAAATCATTTGCAAACGAAGCAATTGAGGAGAAGAAGTTTGAAAAGGGCAACGCGAGATTTCTCGAAACAAAAAAGGAAAGCTATCGCTATATGGCAGGTTTTCACAGCTCAACACGTTTCTTTGACGGACTTATGTATATCGTTGTTGTAATTGCCGGCGCATTCTTTATGATGGACGGAAAGATTACCCCGGGTGAGCTTGTCGCGTATCTTCTTTATGTTACTACCTTACTTACCTCCATCCGCAGAATCGTCGAGTTCACGGAGCAATTTCAGCGCGGTATGACGGGAATTGAGCGTTTTGTCGAGATAATCGACGAGCCTGTTGACATAGAGGATTCGGAAGGTGCAACCGTTCTTCCTCCCGTTTCGGGCGAAATCACGTTTGACAACGTCTCCTTCCGCTACACGGAGGACACAAAGTTTGTTCTTTCGGAGCTGGATCTCTGTATAAGGCCGGGTGAGAACGTAGCACTTGTTGGTCCGTCAGGAGCCGGAAAAACGACCATCTGCAACCTGATCTCGCGTTTTTATGACGTTACAAGCGGTGTTCTTTCAGTTGACGGATATGATGTAAGGACTGTTACCACCGAATCACTCCGCAATCAGATAGGTATAGTTCAGCAGGACGTTTATCTCTTCTCGGGAACAGTTTATGAAAACATCGAGTACGGACTTCCCGGCGCATCAAAAGAGGAGATAGAAAACGCCGCACGTCTTGCAGGCGCGCACGAGTTTATCTGCGAGCTTCCCGACGGATATAACACGTTTGTCGGTGAGCGCGGTATAAAACTCTCGGGCGGTCAGAAACAGAGAATAAGCATCGCTCGCGTATTCCTCAAAAATCCGCCGATTCTCATTCTTGACGAGGCAACAAGCGCGCTTGACAACGAAAGCGAAAGACTTGTTCAGGAGTCTTTGAAGCTTCTTGCAAAGGGCAGAACAACTCTCACTATTGCCCATCGACTTACTACAATAAAGAATGCTGATATAATCCTTGTTCTTACGGATGACGGTATAGTCGAGCGCGGCTCGCACACCGAGCTTATGCAAAAGGGCGGTATGTACAGCGAGCTTTATAAGCTGTACAGCGCAGAATAGCACAAAACAGCAGATGCAAAAGCATCTGCTGTTTTTATATTCTATTTTTCACGAAAAAGCTTTGAGGCGATTTTTTCGCCTTTCGGAAGTGCCAGTATATCTTCTTTCTTTATTCCTTTGAAGATTATCATTGCCGCAAAATACACAACGACTCCGACGCCGATTGAACCTGCAACCGAAATAATGTTGCCGACAAACGGAAGCAAAACTTTATATACTCCCCAGACCGCAACGCCCATAAGCGCACACGAAATCAGCGGACGAAGATATGTGTCGATAAGCTTCGGTCTGAATTTTACAAGGCGTGAGAGGAATATCATATTTAAAACAGTTATGATAACATAGCAAATTACTGTTCCTATCGCCGCACCGCAAAGCTCAACTCCGGGGATTCCTATGAGGAAGTAGTTTGCAACAATCTTTGCAACTGCCCCGCAGAACATCGTTATAAGCGGAAGTGTCGCATGTCCGAGAGCCTGCATCGAGGTTGAAGTGAGCGATGATGCACAGAGGAAAAATGAAGCTATTCCAAGGATTGAGAGCACGGGCGCAGCTATCGCAACGTCTGATGCCGACGAATAAAGAATTGAAAGAATCGGCTTTGACAAAACAGATATTCCAACTGATGCAGGAAGCGTAAAGATTATAACTATACGCAACGCAGAAAGCAAGGTTTCGTGGAGCTTTTCCATATCGCGGCGCGCAAATGCCGCAGAAATCGTCGGCGTTACGCTTACGTTTAAAGATATGATTATTGACGGAACGAGGTTAAACAGCGGCAGCGCATAATTTTCGTATATTCCGAAAAGCGATGTTGTCTCCTCGCTGCTGTATCCGATGCCTGCAAGACAGTTTGTTATAAGGAACATATCTATCGTGCTTGTGAGGTTCATAACGAGTGAGCCAAACGTTACGGGAACTGCAATTTTCAAAAGAGCCGACAGAATCTCGGAGCTCTTTCTGACCTCGCCGCCTCCATCGGGAAGCTTTTCCTCGCGCCTTTTTGTTCTTGAGGCAAAGACGAGCATAAGAATTACGGTGAGCACCGTGCCTGTTGTTATGCCAAGGATTATGCCCGATGAAATATACTTCTCCAAAAAGCCCGCTGAAAGAAGAGCATATGCAAGAGCAAGACCTATGAGAAGTCTTGAGAGCGCTTCAATTATCTGCGAAAGCGCTGTCGGGAGCATATTTTCGTGCCCCTGAAAGTACCCGCGAAATCCCGCAGTTACCGCCATAAACAAAACTGCAGGAGCGAGCGCAAGTATGCTCGGAGATGCGTTTATGTCATTTGTAGCAAGGGCAAGCGGCTTTGCAAAGAGAATGAGCACAATCATTCCCACCGCACCGATTGTGATGCAAAGCGAGATTGCCGTTTTAAAAATCTTGTTTGTTTCTCTTGTCTTTCCGAGTGCGCGGCTTTCGGAAATCATTTTCGATATGGCTATCGGTATACCTGCCGTTGCTATCGTCAAAAGAATCGAATAGTAGCGATACGCCATACTGTAAAGCCCCATCGTGTATTCCCCGACGAGGTTTGTAAGCGGTATGCGAAATACCGCACCGATGACCTTTACCATAACACTTGCAATTGCAAGAATCAATGCGCCGCGAACAAACGACACGCCTTTTTTCTCTGCCAAGTTTTTCACTCCCTGTTATATATCGAGTAGCATAACGCGCTGGATAATTCCGCCGTCATTCTCTCTGAAGATTTCGTAGAACCCGTACTTTTTATAAAACTCATATGCCGCGGTATTCGTTTCTGCAACGCGGATGCTCAAATGCCTTCTGCCAAGAGCTTTGTATTTGCTCATAGCGTGTCCTATAAGCTGTATACCGAAGCGGCGGCGGCGATGCTCGGGCTTTAAGTAGATAAACGAGATATGCCCTGCCTTCGGATAAACATTTGCCGCGATATCAAGCTCAATGATTCCGACCTCCTCATCAAGGAGATATCCGAAAACTATGCTCTCCGCGTCTTTTTTTATGAATCGTTCAACCCGCTTTTCAAACGGTTTTAAATTCTTCGTATCGCGTCCGAAAACTTCTTTTTCTCCGAGGATGCGATATTCCTTTATTTTTTCTATGTCGTCTTTTGTCGCGCTTTTGAACCAGACGTTTTTTCCGCCGCCCTCACGCACCCACGAAAGTCCGTCAGCAAAGCCGTAGAGTGTTTTTAGGTGGTCGTTGCAGTTTAAGAAAACCTCAATATATTTTTCTCCGTCAAAGCGGAAATGGCTTATGCAGGTATTGTCTCCCCAGTCTGCGGATGCAACGTTTTCCAGATTACCGTTGTTTCTAAGTCCGTGCATAAGCATACGTATGGTTGCGCCGTGACTTACAATTGCTATGCTTTTGCCTTCATTTTCCGACACGATCTTTTCAAGCGCTTCTCTTGCGCGCGCATAGACCTCTGCATAGGTTTCGCTTCCCTCAACATAAAAATTGAGTGGCGCCTTAACCCACGCCTCATACGCCTCCTTATATTTGGGGAGAAGCTCACCCCACGGTCTGTCCTCCCACGCTCCGAGCGAAATTTCGCGGAATGCCGGCTCTTTTTTGAGAGTCAGCCCCTTCGGCTCATAAATTGCTTTTGCCGTTTCGCAGGTTCTTAAAAGGTCGCTTGAATAAACTTCGTCGATATGTATGCCTTCAAACCGCTCGCGCAGCTTTTCTATCTGTGCATATCCTTTCGGCGTGAGTATTCCGTCATACCATCCGTATGCACGGCGCGAGAGGTTTCCGAAGGATTCTGCGTGGCGGACAAAATATATATCTGTCATCGCAAACTAACCTCCTGCACTAAAAACATAATTTAAGGTCGCGAATTACCTCTTCTGCCCTTTTTCTGAGACGTTCAGAATAAGCTCCGTCACCCGACGGTGCGGTTATCACACGCCCTACCGAACAGAGCGCACCGAGCCCCCTCATATCAAAGGCGGCGTTTATGTCGTGAGCCTCGGTCTCATAGCCGTCATATCCCGTTACGAGGAAAAGAACGTCTTTATATGCGCGGCGAAGCTCTCCGAGAGTGCTGTTTGGCAGACCGCCGAGGGATATACCGATTCTTGAATATCCCATTTTCCCGATCGCCGACGACGAAAAGTGCGCGGTTTTTTCACATACCGCCCGATAAACAGGTCGCATACCCGCAACGAGATTTGAAAGCTCGTCGGAGTTTCCGTCCTGTGAGTGAGCAGTAACCAGAACGCACTTATCTTCTTTTTCAGCCTTTTCAAAAAGCGGAGCATATGTCGCAATTCCAAAATACGGAGAGACCGTAACACAGTCTGCTCCCATTATATCAAAATAAAGCTCTGCCGAAGCTTTTGCCGCCATTTCGTCGCCGCTTACGCGAGCATCGGCTATCGCAAAAAGTCCTTTTTCCTTTGCAAAAGAAACCGCGTCGGCGATAGTTTCAACGCCATACGGTAAAAGTGCCTGAACGTTTACGGAGACTGCCGGAACAAGGTCAGAAACCGTTCCTATGACGACTCTGTTAAATGCGCGCACCGCCTCTGATTTATCCGTATATCCGCGCATAAACTCCATCGGAAGAGACGAATATCCCAGATCAAGTTCCAGCACGCAGGGAGCCGCGCCTGTGATTATTTTCGTTATGAGTGCATCCAAATTCATAGTAAATCCCTCATTTCATATTTCATATTATATCACAAAACATACGCAAAGTATATATTTTATCTTGACCAAAACGGAAAAATATAGTATTCTAAATAAATAAAACATTCCACACACAAAGTGGCAAGGGGGACTTTTTTTTGGATAACAACAAGCGTGGCTCATGGGCCTCAAATTTTGGTTTTATCTTGTCTGCCGTCGGTAGCGCCGTCGGTCTCGGCAACATCTGGGCATTTCCTTATCGAATGGGAAGATCGGGAGGTTTTTCATTTCTTCTGATTTACATTCTCATTTCTGCAACGGTTGGCTTTATTATGCTTATGTCCGAGCTTGCAATGGGCAGAAAAACAGGCAAGGGTGCAATCGGCGCATACGCTGACCTTTCAAAGCGTTTTAAATTCCTCGGTTGGATTGCGGTTATTGTTCCGTTTCTCATCTTAAGCTTCTATACGGTGCTTGGCGCATACTGTCTTGAGTATATGTGCCTTAACCTTTCTCACATTTGTTTCTCAACGGGCGGTGCGCTCACAAGCGGTGGCGAGCTCTTTACGCAGATGCTCACAAATCCCCTCGGCGCTCTCATCTTCACTCTCATCACCGTTTTGATTTGCTACCTCGTTAACCGCAACGGTGTTTCGGGCGGAATTGAAAAATTCAACAAGGTTGGTATGCCGGCTCTTTTCTGCATGCTTATCGTTATAATCATCCGCTCACTCACTCTTCCGAATGCGGTTGAAGGTCTTAAGTTTATGTTCGTTCCTGGACACGCGGTTGCGGCAGGCTATATCGAAAAGGCTCCGAGTCTCATATCCGTTATCGCATCTGCAGGAAGCCAGGTTTTCTTCTCACTTTCTCTTGCAATGGGCATCATGATTACCTACGGCTCATACTTGAGCAAAAAAGAAAGCCTTGTTAAAAACTCTGTTATTATCGCGGTTTTCGACACCGTCGTCGCACTTTTTGCAGGGCTCGCTGTTTTGCCGGCAGCAATTGCAACCGGCATTTCGCAGGGCATTCCTCTCAATGAGATTCAGCTTGGCGGACCGAAGCTTTTATACGTTACACTTCAGGACGTTTTCAACTCAATGGGTTCATTCGGTCCGATATTCGGTGCAATCTTCTATCTTCTCGTTTTCATCGCAGCTATCACTTCAACCATCTCCCTTTTAGAAGTTGTTTCAACATATTTTGTTGACCGCGACATAAGCCGTGGCATTGAGCCGCGCCGCAAGAAGATTATTCTCTGGGTCTGCGTTGCAGTTGCAATTGAGAGCGCACTCATCGCATATGACAGCCTCGGCGCAACAGGTCTCTGGGTTCCGTTCCGGAAAACCTTCGGAATCGTCGGCTCGTTCAACGACTGCTGGCTTGACTTTATCGATACCATTGCAGAGGGCATTCTTATGCCGCTCGGTGCTCTTCTCATGAGCTTTATGGTCGCATGGGAAATCAAGCCGAAAACTCTTCTTGAAGAAATCAACGGCGGAAAGAAATCGCGGCTTTGCTACTTCTACACTTTCTGTATCCGCGTAATTGTTCCGCTTGTTATGATTCTCGTATTCATCGGTCAGATGGATTCGTTCTTCGCGCTCGGTCTCTTCGATTAAAAGCTAAAAGCTCCGATTTTATAATCGGAGCTTTTTTTACTTGTATTTATTTGTAAATTGTTGTAAAATATATTTGTTATATATTTCAAAAGGAGTATTTTGTTATGAAGAGAATTTTATGTGTTATGCTCGCCGTTATCTGCGCAGTTTTTCTTCTTGCCGGCTGCGGTGAAGAAGTTGTTCTTAAAGAACCGCCCAAAATAGGCTTTGTTGTTGCAACCCAGTTTTCAGAATACCGTCTCGGTGTTATAGACGGCACAATTGACAAAAAAGACATAAATGAACTTATCGATAATCCGGAGCTTGTAGATTTTAAGTCTGTCGACAAAGGTGTTTCAGCTCTCAAAAACAACAAGTTGCACGGACTTATCGTTCCTGCTTCATATGTCGACGGCATCCTCGCCGACAACGAAAATATGAGCAAGCTCTATCTCACATTTATCGAAAACGAGCCGTGTGCGATTATGCGCTCATCTTTTGATCTTCGCCTTTCAATGAACGCGGCCTGCACGGACATCACACGAAAAGGCATCGCTGACAATATCGCCATATACCACATAAGCGGCGGCAAGGACGCGAAATATACCCGTCCCGAAGGATTTGAAACATTTGAAGACAGAAACATCCGCGCAGGCATCTCAACTGCCGAAAAGTCTCCGCTTGTTTACAAGGACAAAGACGGAAACTTGTGCGGCATAAACGTTGATACAGCTTACGAAATGGCAAAATTTGTAGGCGGAAATCTTGAGATCATTGAATTTAAAAATGACGACGAGCTCTTTGATGCTCTTGACAATGACGAGATCGATATCGCTTTTGCAAACTTTATGCCGAGCGAAGAAAAACCGATTTCCACAAGATATGCCTACACACATCCCTACACTAATTTGTCAACCGAAATTATTATAAACGGAGAAACTCCCGATATCGTAAACGGAATTTAATTAAAATATAAAAAAGGCAAAGCGAAAATTCGCTTTGCCTTTTTTTACTTATTAAGTTTTTCTCTGTAATAATCCATCGTAAGGCGGACGCCCTCTTCAAGTGAATATCTGATTTCATAACCGAGAATCTCTTTAAGCTTTGTGTTGTCAAGATAGCTGTGGAGAATATCTCCTGCGCGAGCATCGCGATATTCGGGTTTGCAGTTTTTATCCATAATGCCGACAAGCTCGTTGACCGTTGTCTTCTTGCAGGTTGCAACGTTTATTATCTCGTTATCACCCTTTGTAAGAGCCGCGAGGTTTGCGCCCGCGATATCACCGACGTAGACAAAGTCGCGAGTCTGCTCACCGTCACCGAAGATTATGGGAGTTTCACCCTTTAAGAGCTTGTCTGTAAAGATTGAAACAACGCCGCCCTCGCCCTTCGGGTCCTGACGGATTCCGAATACGTTTGCATAGCGGAGAATCGTATACTTAAATCCATAGAGATCAGAAAAAGTTTTTATATAATACTCGGGAGTGAACTTTGATATGCCGTAAAAAGACATCGGTGCCTTCGGATGATTTTCATCAACCGGGAGATATTCCGGGTTTCCGTAAACCGCGGCGCTTGATGCATAAATTATCTTTTTAACGCCAAAATCGCGCACCGCCTCAAGAACCCTGACCGTACCTACAACATTTGTCTCCGCATCAAATGACGAGTTTCTTATTGATGTCTGGATGTCAATCTGTGCAGCTTCGTGGTAGATAACCTCCGGTGCAAATTCTTGCACCGCCGCGCGAAAAGCCTCGTCTTTTATATCGACGTTATAAAACTTTGCCGCAGGGTTTAAGTTGTCAATATTTCCGGTTGAGAGATTGTCGCAAACTGCAACCGTATGCCCTGCCGCACACAGCATATCGGTGATATGTGATCCGATAAAACCGCAACCGCCTGTAACCATTACTTTCATAATAAATACCTCTTTAAATATCTTTATTTTTCGTGTATAATATAACATATTACACTTATAAATGCAAGGAGATTCACAGTATGTTATACAATTTCAACAGTAAAGTACCCATTATCGCAAAAAACACTTTTATAGCAGATAACGCCGCAATAATCGGCGACGTTACCATCGGAGAAGGCTCAAGCGTCTGGTTTGGTGCCTCTCTTCGCGGGGATGAAGGAAAGATAGAAATCGGCAAAAACTCAAACATTCAGGACAATGCGACCGTCCACTCCGAAACTAAAATCGGAGACGGAGTTACCGTCGGTCACAACGCAATCGTTCACGGTTGCACCGTTTCCGACAACGTTTTAATCGGTATGGGCGCAACAGTTCTTGACGGTGCCGTAATCGGAGAGGACTCAATAGTCGGAGCCGGTGCCCTTGTTACGGGAAACAAAGTTTTTCCGCCGAAAAGCCTGATTCTCGGCTCTCCCGCAAAGCTTGTCAGAGAGATGACCGACGAGGAGGTTGACTCTATCCGCAAGAATGCAAACGAATACGTAAGCCTCTCAAAAGAGTATGCAAAATAAAAAAACAGGGACATCTTTTTGATGTCCCTGTTTTTTATGCAAGCAATTTTTTTACTATTGCATTGAGCTCATCATACTTTGCGATAACATCGCGGACGAGCGCAATCTGTGAACGCGTGCGGACAAGGTTGTGCCCCGGATAATCCGTTTTGAAATACTTATCTCCCGTGATGTAGTCATCAAGGAACCTTGATGCAAGCTCAAGTCCCATAACTATTACGCTGTCAACGAGATTTTCCTTCTCACTCTCGGTCAGCACCTCTCCTGCTCGACTTAAGAAGCCCTTTGCAAATGCCTCGAATTTTTTTGCGTCAATTGAGACCTTTTTAAGATCCGGCTCATCCTCCTCTGCCGTGTTTGCAGAGAATCTTACAGCATCGCCAAAGTCGTGAAGCGCAAGCCCCGGCATAACCGTATCAAGGTCGATAACCGCAAGCGCGTCTTTTGTTTCTATGTCAAACAAAACATTGTTGCACTTTGTGTCGTTATGCGTAACGCGAAGCGGAATCAATCCTTCCTTCTGCATTTTCGTAAGCTTTATCGCCCTGTCATAGTTTTCTCTGAAGAAGTCAAGCTCTCCTAAAACCGACGCCACTCTTTGGAGTTCATCTTCCTCCGCGTGAGCAAAAAGTGTCTGCATTCTTTTTTCCGTATTGTGGAAATCCGGAATTGTTTCAAAGAGCGTTTCCGCCGCAAAATCGCCGAGCATCCGCTGGAATCTGCCAAATGCAATGCCTGCCTGCTCAAGAACAACGAGGTCATCGCAGGTATTATACGTTACTGAATTGTCAATAAATCTGTAAGCGCGCCAGCACTTATTATCGTTATCAAAGAAGCAAAAGCCACCGCTTGATTTACTTTTTAAAAACTTAAGAACCTTTCTCTCGCTTCCTGCCTTGAGCTTACCTGCAATATGCGAAGTTACTGCAGATATATTGTCCATCATCCTGACGGGATCTTTAAAAACATACGTATTTATCTGCTGAACGATATACGCAGCTTCTTCTCCGCCACATCTCACGGTAACCTTGAGTGTGTCGTTTATATTTCCGCTCTTGATTACGTCGCACGCTACGATATTACCTTCTATACCAAAGTTTTTGCATATATTTTCTATTGTCAAGAAAATCACTTCCTAAATACTTTTTTGCATTTGAAGAACTTTGCTATTTTACTATTTCTTTATATGATACAAGGCTCTTTTCAATGAGCTCAATATCCGGAGATTTCTCGATTTCGGCATATCCGAAATCAAGCATTGCCGCATCGTGGCAATCTGATGTTACAATCATTTTTGCGCCGTTTTCAATGAGGCGTCGCGTGAGCGAAAATGACGGATACGGATTCTTTCTGTATCCCCTTGACATCGCACCGGTATTTATCTCAAAAACACGGTTCTCTTTTAAGAGGATATCCATCGCATTGTGCGCCGGCAAGGTGTATTCCGGATCAGCTTCAGAAAAAAGCCTCTCGCCCTCGTTGAATTTTGTTACAAGGTCAAAGTGACCTATAATGTCCGGGTTTGTTTTTTCTACGATCTTCGAGAGAAGCTCGTAATATGCTTTTGTGAACCCGTATATTCCGCCAAACGCATCTGCGGCTTTCAGAAAAAGCTCTTCACTCGCATCAACAGGATAAATAACACCGTTTTTTTCGATGTAATGAACAGAGCCTATGCAAAAGTCAAAACCTTCGCCATCCGCTTCCGAATAATAATCAAGCTCAAGACCGCAGTAGATGTCGATTTTGCCGGCATATTTGTCTTTCAGCTTCAAAATCTCCTCTTTATAGCGCTTTGTGTCGTCCGGGCTCATTGAATATTCAGGCTCGCACGGTGTATACGCGTGCCCCGAAAAGCCGAGAGCCTCAAAGCCGAGAGATATGGCAGACTGCACCATTTCCTCAGGTGTATGTTTCCCATCACAATAAACGGTATGTGTATGGAAGCTTGTTCTTGGTATCATAATCTGAATCCTTTATAAAAATATAACTTTTCTTCACAATCACATACATTATACCATACTAATGCGTTTTCGGCAAGTAAATATTAAATTTTAATAAACTCACCTTGAATTTGGGCATAAAAAGTAGTAAAATTATTTCATTGAATTTACGGAGTGAATATAACAAATGGAAAATATGTGGATTTTTTTAGTTGCAATATACGCCTTCTTAAAGGGCGGACGCGAGTGTATGAAAAAGGCGGCACTCAAGAAGTCCGGCACGAATGAGATCCTTTTCTTTTACACACTTATAGGCTTTATTATGACGATTCCATACGCAAAGGTCGCGCTTGAAATCGACGGAATTTATATATTCTATTCCTTTATAAAGGCATTTGTGTGCTGTGTGGCGTGGCTCTTTTCACTTCTTGCCATAAAGCATATGTCGATAAGCCTTTACAGCGTTATGGACCTCGGTCGCATGGTGTTCTCAACACTTCTCGGCGTTTTTATTCTCCGCGAGGATTTTACGATACCGAAGCTTATCGGCCTCATCCTCGTCGTCACAGGTCTTCTTCTCGCAAACTTAAAAAAGAATCCCGGCGGCGGACGCGCATCCGCATTTGCGATAGTTGCGGTTTTGCTCAACTGTCTGTTCAACGCGATATCGGGCATATTTGACAAGGTTCTTATGAAAAGCATCTCGCCGACACAGCTCCAGTTCTGGTTTATGCTTTTTATGACGCTTATCTACGGTGTCTTGCTTCTCGTGCGGCGCGAAAAGATTTCATTCAAGTCCATAAAAACGAACTACTGGGTACCGCTTATGAGTCTGACTCTCGTCGGCGGCGACCTGATTCTCTTCTATGCAAATGCATACCCGCAAAGCCAGGTAACCCTTATGACGCTCATAAAGCAGTCGTCGGTTATAGTTTCCGTTCTCGCCGGATGGCTTATCTTTAAAGAAAAGAATATTCTGTATAAGCTTATGTGCGCAAGTATAGTCATCCTCGGCGCCGCAATCCCGCTTATATTCGGTTAAAAAAAGAGTGGCAACCGCCACTCTTTTTGTATATATAATTTTCTGACAATTCCTCAAAGCTCAATCTGTTTTATTCAGTTTCTCACAGAATTTTCATCGCCGATATCTCGTCCGAGATCACAGGTATATATCCATTCAACGCAGTCGCCGTTTTGCAATTTGTATACTGAAGCTCCGCAGTTTGGAAACACTCCGTTTACTCTGTACGTCCAGCCGGAAAGCTCTCCGCAATCAAATTCATACAAATTTCCTATCCCTTCAATATATACACTGTTATAAAGCGGAACATCCACAAATTCAAGGTGTATCCCGCTTTTTCTCATTTCGCGCAGAAGTACATCAAAAACACTTTCGCCTTCAGAAAACGAGACCTCTGTCTCTTTGAAAAGCTTGCCGTCTTCGGGCAGAAAGGAACTTTTCTCTCCCAATTCCAAAACAGCCTTTGAGCAGTCAACCGAAAGAGTGCACTTAAGCTCCTCAACGTCCGCCTCTTCTTTTTCCGGCTCACGTTCTCCCCTCTTCTGCGGTTCTTCTTTTTTTATTTCCTCTGCCGGACTTGATTTTGAAACTTCGTCTGTACCGGCTTCCGTCTCCGCAAAAGCACCCGTTTCAGTTTCAACGCTTACAGCGCCATATTGCGAAGACGTATCAGGCAAAGCCTTTTCTGTTTCATTATTTGTGCAACCGCCAAAAATTACACAAATTAAACAAATGGCGCAAAGTACAGCGATGATTTTTTCTTTACCTTTAAAACCTCTCATGCCTTTTTACCGCCTTGTTTTTCTTGATATTTGTCATACCTTCAGGCACTCATATCAAAAATGGGTGTTTTCTGTTTTTCTGACCGCTCTGCGGCGACGAGAGCATAAAAGCATTGCTCGGTTGCCATCATATTTGATTCGTCCGTATGCATAAAGCTTCCGTCAGGAAGTCTGAACGAGAGAACATTATCAAGCAACGATTTTCCGTTTTTAACAAATCGCAAGTCTTCATACGATATTCCGAGAGTAGAAATCGCGGTGAGCACCTGTGCCGCGGTTTCCGAATTTCTTTTTCCGTCGAAGATATATCCCCCGTCATCGTTCTGAAGCTCTGAAAGAACTTTAACACCGCGCTCTATTGCAGCTTTTACATCTTCTCTTTCACGGTAATTTGAAAGAGCCAGAAGCACCATTGCTGTTATATCGGCATCGGGGTACTTTTCATCATCGGAAAGAGACCAGCCTCCGTCTTTTTTCTCCCTTTCCATAATGTGTGAAATATACTCTTTGCGTATTTCTTCTGTTCCGTAGTCTCCGCTATCCAGCGCAATAAGTGCCCAGACTGCACCGTTAATTCCCTGCCACACGGTTTTTTCATAATCACAAATCGGAGCAACGAGATTGTATCCCGCTACACTTTCAGCATTCTTTCCGATTGCAGAAAGTGCAATAATAACTCTTGAGTATTCGGTATATTTTTTTGAGTGCAACACACCGTCTTTCAGGCGCACAAACTCCTCAACATTTGAATAATACGTATCAAAATAATCCGAAGGCACAGTGATCCCGCTTCTTGCAAGACCTATTACGCTCCATTCTCCGCCGATGGATGAAATCTGCGGATTCTTTACATTCTCCATCAGGTAGTTTGCCGTTTGCAAAACGGCACTTGACAGAGACACCTCTCCGCCGGTGACCGTTTCATCTTTTGGTCCCTCACAAAAACGCATGAGAATTGTTGCGACCTCTGCGCGAGTTGCAGTATTCTTAGGTGCAAGAGTTTCCTTTGTTACTCCGTTAATGATTCCCGCCGAGATTGCCCACGACATTGCCTCTGTAGCATATGCAGAAACCTCAGATGAGTCTTTATATGCAGATAAGCTGTTTTTGCTTTCAATAACCTCTCCGTTTTTCTTTGCATATCGGTACAGAATGGTTACAAGCTGCTCGCGGGTGATGTCCGAATTCGTTCCAAAGAGAGTGTCGCTGATTCCCGAAACAATCTTTTCGCTGTGTGCCCAGTTAAGTGCATCGCTGTACCATTCACCCGATTTAACATCATAAAACTTGTGAGTTTTTTCTGCTTTCGGTTCGTTTTCAAGCCTCCAGAGAACCGTAACCAACATTGCACGCGTCATTTTGCTCTGCGGCTCGAATCCTTTATCGGTTCCTTTCATAAGATTGTTTTCGCTGACAAAGTTCACAGAGTCATAATACCAGTCGGACTCACTGACATCAGCAAAGCCGTTGATGCCTTCTGTTACAGGTTCTTCATCCTTTTCCTCATCCTGTTCAATCTCCTTTTCCGGAGTTTTCTCTGCCTTGAGTGCGGGTCCGCCAATATCCGTGCCGTATGCTCTTGTGTAAATCAGTTCTACGAAATCTCCCGATGCGAGTTTATATGAATCAAGTGAATAGTCAGGAAATTCTCCATTTACGGAGTACATCCATCCGCTCTTCTGACCTTCATCAAACTCTCCAAGTCCCTCGATTGACTTTATGTAGATTCCATATGCTGTGTTTTCGGTTTCAATTTTTAAACCTGTTTTGCAAAGAAGCTCATATGCATTTGTTCCCTTTTCCACGGAAAATGATTTCTTTTGCAAATAAGTCTGCCCTTTCGGGTCGTAAACCTTTATATATGCAGTAATTTTGTCTGTTGAGTTTCCTCCTGCACCTCCACCCTGATTCGCAGAGGTAACTGTTATCCTGCAAACAGACGGAACTATACTTTTGTCGTCTTTGTATGCTACCGCAAAGTATTCTCCTGCCTGTGCATCTTCAGAAAATGCTATGCTTACTTTTCCTTCTTCATCTGTGACAAACTCACCGACGGGTGCGTTTTCGCAATTAACGAACTTTATCTTTGCACCGGCGCACGCAAAGCTGACCGGATTCCAGAACTCGTCATATCCGCTGTATTTAAGCTCAAGAGAAGCCCTCTCTCCCGCTTCTACGCTCACTTCATTATTTGAAAAATATGAATACGCATCACTCCAGCCTTGCGCATCGTAATAGTTGAAGGCTGTGATAAAATCTCCTTCTTCAACTTCGTCTTTAAGGCTCCAGCAGCTTGCATCATTCTTCCAGTATCCTGCAGATGTCGGATTTTCAAAATCACCGTGTCCCCACAGGGTAATGATTGACAAACCGAATGTTGTTTCGGCAGGTACGTACCCTTGTTCTGCACCGCCCTCGTAATGCACTTCATGTGTTGCATACAGAACTTCATCTACCGTGAGATGTCCGTCTTCATCCTTATCACTTACTGTTACGGGTACCTGTGCTACGCTTTTTCCGTCCTTGCCCGCAACTATATCTCCATCACTTGCTATTGTTACATATACAACAGCATCCTCTGCCTTGCCGCCGGCTTCATCACCCGATTCTTCGTCCGACGTCGTGTCATCATACTTTGCGCCTTCGGTTTTGAAATCCCAATATGAAACGCCTTCCTTAAAGGCTTTTCTGTATGCATCGTATGCCTGCATTACCTGTACGGTCGCCATTGCGCTTACGTTTTCGCCGTAAACATATCCGCTGCCGTTCGGATTTTTAAACTGCACAAGCGCAGTAATAATATTCTTGTCTGAATCTCCAAATCCGTTTTCAGTATCGGTTGCATCAATGCCGAGTGTTGCAAGTGAGAGCAAAACCTGTGCAGTTGAATTTGCGTTATCAGAAACGGCAAATTCATTTGAAAGTTTTCCCTTCAGGAATGCAACACCGTCATCAATTACCTGTGCAACACCTGTCTCTCCTCGATAAGGTGCAAGGGCCTGCAGACACATAGCCGTTATATCGACATCGCCACTTCCATTCTTAACCAGTGCAAAACTTCCGTCTGCATTCTGAAAACCGAGAAGCTCCGATATGATATCTGTTCTGCTCCACACAGCATTTTCAGGAATCTCAACACCTGATGCATCAAGTGCAAGAAGCGCATATGCAAGCTCGTTCGGTCCGTCAGAAAGTTTTGGGCTGTTATAAATGAGTTTTGCAAGGTCTTTGCCTCCGACATCAGCTATATTCTTTTTCATAGCCGCAATCGCAAGTGCCGTTCGCTCGATATCTGTCGGCTTCGTTTCATCTGTCCACGTTGCAGCCTTGTCGCTCACCGACTGATAATACTCATTGAGTATATTCTCATCGATATCCTTACCTGCGCGGAGAAGTGCTATGATATACCACTCAAACCCATATCCGACGCCGCCGTCATTATGCAGTTTCGAAAGCTCTCCCTGCAATAAATTTTCTGACGTTGCAATGCCGTCGCTTATGACATCGAAAACATCGCCTGTCACCGTTTCTGCACCAACCGAGAATGCCGAAACGTTAAGCAGCAAAGCAAGCATCAGAATCAAACTTAAAACCTTTTTCATCTTTTGTTTTCCTCCTTTTTTTGCCGCATAAAAAAACTGCGGCAATTTTAAAAATTGCCACAGCAGACTTTTCCTGTGCCTTTCACAATCCGACAGGCAACACGAAATAAACCCTGAAAAGATCCTTTTTCAGCGTCTGTCGAAACTACTGTTTCTTGCACTATGTGCCTTTGCAAAACAGCATCAAAGCAGGTCTTCTGACTCGAATTTTATCGCATACACCCTGCCTTCTCAGTTTCCCAATGACCGGCTTTCACCGACGGATGCACACAAAACACATACAGCGACTGGTATCGTCCGGGATTCTCACCCGATTCCCTTTTCACCGACCGCGCCCATACATCCGCGGCCGACACTCTGTGTGAGATATTCGGTTTTACGTAATTATAGCACATTTATTTTTTTTAATCAAGAGAAAATATATTGACAATAAATACGAGATATGCTAATATATTTACACTCAAACCACAAGATATAGTTGTTTTCTGTTTTATCGCAAAAGGAGGCAAAAGTTATGAAAATCATAAAAAGAGACGGCTCTGAGGCCATTTTTGACATAACAAAAATCATAATAGCAATCACCAAGGCAAACGAGACGGTCGACGAGCGCGACCGTATGACGCCGATGCAGATTCAAAGAATCGCCGAGAGCGTTGTTCTTTCGTGCGAAAAGCTTGGACGATCTCCCGTCGTTGAAGAAATTCAGGATATGGTTGAAAAGCAAATTATGGCGCACGGCGCGTTTGAGGTTGCAAAATCGTACATTACTTACCGCTACACAAGAACTCTTGTCCGTCAGTCAAACACGACGGATGACAAGATTTTAAGCCTTATCGAATGCAACAACGAGGAGGCAAAGCAGGAAAACTCAAACAAAAACCCCGTTATCAACTCAACCCAGCGCGACTATATGGCAGGCGAGGTCTCACGCGACATAACAAACCGCATTCTTCTCCCTGAGGACATCGTTGAGGCGCACAATGAAGGCATAATCCACTTCCACGATTCCGACTATTTTGCCCAGCATATGCACAACTGCGACCTTGTCAACCTTGAGGATATGCTTCAGAACGGAACCGTTATCACGGGCACTCTCATCGAGCGTCCGCACAGCTTCTCAACCGCCTGCAACATCGCAACACAGATAATCGCGCAGGTTGCATCAAATCAGTATGGCGGTCAGTCAATTTCGCTTGCACACCTTGCTCCGTTTGTAAACGTAAGCCGTGAGAAAATCCGTCGCGACCTCCGCGAAGAAAACGAATCCGTAGGCATCACACTCTCTTCCGATGCTTTTGACAAAATCGTTGAAAAACGTCTGCGCGAGGAAGTCCGCCGCGGCGTTCAGACGATTCAATATCAGGTTGTTACTCTTCTTACAACCAACGGCCAGGCTCCGTTTGTTACTGTCTTTATGTATCTCGGAGAGGCGAAGAACGAGCAGGAGAAAAAGGACCTTGCGCTCATAATCGAAGAGACACTTGAACAACGCTACCAGGGTGTCAAGAACGAAGACGGAATCTGGGTTACTCCCGCTTTTCCGAAGCTTATTTACGTTCTCGAAGAAGAAAACATCCATCCCGATTCACCGTATTACTACCTCACAAAGCTCTCTGCAAAATGCACCGCAAAAAGAATGGTGCCTGACTATATTTCAGAAAAAATCATGCTCCGCGACAAGGTCGACAAGAACGGAAACGGAAACTGCTATACCTGCATGGGTTGCCGTTCATTCCTCACGCCTTATGTTGATCCGGAAACAGAAAAGCCGAAGTATTACGGTCGCTTTAATCAGGGTGTTGTTACCATCAACCTTGTTGACATCGCGCTCTCATCAGGCGGTAACCTTGAAAAATTCTGGAAGATATTTGACGAGCGGCTTGACCTTTGCTATCGCGCACTTATGTGCCGCCACAACCGCTTAAAGGGCACTCTCTCCGATGCTGCTCCGATTCTCTGGCAGTATGGCGCACTTGCGCGTCTTAAAAAAGGCGAGCCGATTGACTCTCTCCTCTATGGCGGATACTCTACCATATCCCTCGGATATGCGGGACTTTATGAATGTGTAAAATACATGACCGGCAAGAGCCATACCGACCCGTCTGCAACACCGTTTGCGCTTGACGTTATGAAGTACTTAAATGCCGCAACCGCAAAGTGGAAAGCACAGGAGCACATTGACTTTTCAATCTACGGAACTCCGATTGAGTCCACAACATATAAATTTGCAAAGTGTCTCCAACGCAGATTCGGCATAATTGAGGGCATAACGGATAAGGGCTACATCACAAACAGCTATCACGTTCACGTTACCGAGGAAATTGATGCGTTTGAAAAGCTTCGTTTTGAGGCGCAGTTCCAGACGCTCTCACCCGGCGGCGCGATAAGCTATGTTGAAGTTCCGAATATGCAGCACAACCTCGACGCAGTTTTGGAGCTTATGAAGTTTATATACGACAATATTATGTATGCCGAGCTCAACACAAAGAGTGACTATTGCCAGGATTGCGGTTTTGACGGTGAGATTGAGATTAAGGAAGAGGACGGAAAGCTCGTCTGGAGATGCCCGAAATGCGGAAACACAAATCAGGACAAAATGAACGTTGCGCGCCGCACTTGCGGTTACATCGGAACACAGTTCTGGAATCAGGGCAGAACTCAGGAAATCAAAGAGAGAGTTCTCCACCTTTAATGCCATGCATTATTCAGTAATCAAAAACAATGACATAGCAAACGGGATCGGTGTCCGGGTTACGCTCTTTGTTTCGGGTTGCCGCAACCGATGCAAAAACTGCTTTCAGCCGGAGACGTGGGACTTTTGTTACGGCGAGCCGTTTTCTGAAGAAGTGGAGACACAGCTGCTCTCCCTTCTCTCGGCACCGCAGATCCGCGGACTTACGCTTCTCGGCGGTGAGCCGCTTGAGCCCGAAAGCCAAAAAACTCTCCTTCCGTTTCTCAAAAAAGTTAAAGAAGCTTTTCCCCAAAAGGACATATGGCTCTTTTCGGGATTTACCTTTGAGGAGCTTAAAGATGATTCTCTCTCATCACGCGGACGGTGTGAGGTAACAGACGAAATCCTCTCACTATGCGATGTTCTGGTCGACGGAAGATATGTGGATGAGCTGAAGAATATCTCACTCCGCTTTCGCGGCTCTGAAAATCAACGAATAATTGACCTTAAAAAAACTCTCTCACTCGGAGAGCTGACCCTTTGGGACGAATAAAAAAAGCCTTTCGGAATTTCACGGAATTTCCGAAAGGCTTTTTATCTATTTATCTTATTCTTCTGTCTTTGCTTCTTCCTTCTTTGCAAGGTCGTTGTATGCATCCTTGCGCGAGAAGTTTGTTCTGCCCTTATCGTCGATACCCATGAACTTAACCCATGTCATATCGCCAACGTTGAGAACATCTTCAACCTTCTCTACACGGCGGTTTTCAAGCTTTGAAATGTGAACCATCCCGTCTTTTCCCGGAGCGATTTCAACGAATGCGCCGATCGGGATGATGCGGACAACCTTACCGTAGTAAAGCTCGCCGACAACCGGATCTGAAACTATTGTTTCGATAACCTTCTTTGCATTCTTGCAAGCTTCCGAATCAACAGCAGAGATGTAGACGTTGCCGTCATCATCGATGTCGATCTTTGCGCCTGTCTCTGCAACGATCTTCTGGATAACGCTGCCGCCCTTACCGATAACGTCGCGGATTTTTTCCGGATCAATTGTCATATGGAGCATCTTCGGAGCATACTTTGAAAGCTCTGCTCTCGGCTCCGGAATGCACGGAAGCATAATCTCATCGAGAATCTGATATCTTGCATCACGGGTAATTGTGAGTGCTGAACGGATTATTTCAGGTGTGAGACCGTCGGTCTTGAGGTCCATCTGGATAGCTGTGATACCTGCTTTTGTACCTGCAACCTTGAAGTCCATATCGCCGTAGAAGTCTTCTACGCCCTGGATGTCGATAAATGTGAGCCACTTGTCTTCGTCTGTAACAAGACCGCATGAGATACCTGCAACAGGAGCCTTAATCGGAACACCTGCATCCATAAGTGCGAGAGTTGAACCGCAGATTGAGCCCTGTGAAGTTGAACCGTTAGATGAGAGAACTTCTGAAACAAGGCGGATGCTGTACGGGAACTCTTCTTCACTCGGGATGACCGGCTCAAGAGCACGTTCTGCAAGAGCACCGTGGCCGATTTCACGACGGCCCGGACCGCGGCTCGGACGAGCTTCACCGACAGAGTATGAC
>JAZTYJ010000003.1:0-24277 GCA_045636865.1 Eubacteriales bacterium | reverse complement strand
CGACTATGCAGAAGCTGGCGACAACATCGGTGCTCTTCTCCGTGGTATCGCACGTGACGAAATCAAGCGTGGTCAGGTTCTTGCAAAGCCGGGTTCAATCAATCCGCACACAAAGTTCAAGGGCCAGGTTTACGTTCTTAAAAAGGAAGAGGGTGGCCGTCATAAGCCGTTCTTCTCCAACTACCGTCCGCAGTTCTACTTCCGTACAACTGACGTTACAGGTGTTATCACACTTGAAGATGGCGTAGAAATGTGCATGCCGGGCGATAACGTTGTTATGAACGTTGAGCTCATCACTCCGATCGCTATCGAAGAAGGTCTCCGCTTCGCTATCCGTGAAGGCGGCAGAACTGTTGGTTCAGGCGTTGTTATTGCTGTTAACGCATAATCTCGCTTAAAAAGCTAATAAAAGAGATATCGGTTTTCCGATATCTCTTTTTTTCTTACATTATAAGAAAAGAAGCCTGTCGGCATTTGCCGACAGGCTTTATGCATTTCATACACTATCTTTTTTTAATAGTGAAACCTTAATGACTCCTATAAGAATAAGAATACCGCCAATTGCCGCATTTATTGTGATTGGCTCAATCAAACCGTCTCTGCCGGGTACAACTGCCGCAAATAAAAGGGCAAAAACGGATTCAAGTGAGCATATAAGCGAAACTTTTGACGCGCTGAGCTTTGCCTGTGCTTTTGTGAGAAGATAAAAACCTATTGCCGATCCGAATATTGCACAGAAAAGAATCCACGCAATCGTACCGAGATTTGTAAAAACAATCGTTTTTTCGGTGGAGAACATCCACAAAATAAGCATTGTAAGTGTTGCGCCAATCATATGCATAATGTTTACTGTAATCGGGTCATATTTTTCGGTAATTACTCCCATAACAATATAATATACGGCTGTCATAACTGCGACAATCAGAGTGAGTAAATCACCGTAATTGAACGTGGTGAGATTAAATCCGAGGGGATATAGAGAAACGACACCAGAAATAATCAGAAAACCGATAACAACCGTAAGAAGTCCGGACAAGAAGCCTTTTTGTGTTCTTTTTTTTAGAAAAACAAATGAGAAAATCGGAACAAAAATGACGCTCATAGAGGAGATGAAAGCGGAATTTCCCGAACTCGTATACTTGAGTCCCTCGAGTTGAATAAACGATTGAATGGAAAGATTTGCGCCGGCAATAAAAGCAAAAACTGCCATCCGAGGTGCTATATTTTGCAGATTTTTTCTGAACAATACAGCAAGTATCACGGTTGCGATAAAAAGTCTCACTAAGAGATAAGATATGGAATCCAGATCATATGCTATGTATTTTGCGGCAGGGAAGGTGATTCCCCAAAACAACGCAACAAGTAAAAGCATTATTTCATATTTGAATTTTTTCATAGACAAGCTCCTAAAAAATTTGATTTTCAGAGTATAATAAAGTATAATTGAACAAGGGAGTGGTGTGTTTTATGGAAAAAAAGAATAACAATACACCTAAGTATATTCTTTTATATAATGCGATCAAGAAAGATATAAAGGAAGGCGTTATAAAACCGGGCGAAAAGCTTATGAGCGAGCCGCAACTTATGAAAAAGTTCGGGCTTGCTCGTATGACGGTCAGAAATGCTCTTTCAATGCTTTCAAATGAAGGTCTTATAGAGCGCCATCACGGCAAAGGAACCTTTTGCAAGAGCAATGTAAGAAGCAAGACGGTTGACGTTCTTCTCGATATGTCTGACCACTATTTTCTTTCGTACAATCTGCAAGGCATCAGCAAGGTTATGGAAGAGTTTAATGCAACGATGATCACGTGCGATACAAAAAACTCAAATGATGAGATTTTGAGATTGCTTAGAGAAATCTTAAAACGCGGCTCTGATGGTGTGATTGTCGAGAGCTCACCGATGGGAGAGGTCGACAAAGACAGCCTTAAAGAGATATTGGCTGAACTTTCTGAAAAGGGGATTCCATACGTCTTCTACGGATACTTGTATGATATCCCCGGTATCAACTTCGTCGCAATGGATGAAGTTGAAATCGGAAGACAAGCAGGGATATACCTTAAAGACAGGGGACATAAAAACATTTCTGCAGTTCTTTTTAAAAACAGCGGTCTTTCAAACCAGCGCCTCGAGGGATTTCGTGAAATTATGGGTGAGGTAAATTGCATATATGCAGATGAGCAGATGTATGACAATTTATCAAAGGCAATTGACGAGAAGACCACCGCGTTTTTCTGTTTCAATGATGCCGTTGCGCAGAGATGTATTGATTTCTTGCGTGAAAAAGGAATGTCTGTGCCGGATGATATATCCGTCATAAGCGTTGATGATACGATAATTGCAAGCGCGTATAACATCACGTCAGTTGCTCACGCAAAGTGTGAAGGCAGCGAATATGCCGCAAGACAGGTCATATCAGGAAAACCGAAAAGCAAGCTCTTTTTATCGGAAATAACGGAAAGAAACTCCGTTAAGAACATACTTTGATTCATAAGGCTTCTGAAAGCAACGTTTTCAGAAGCCTTTTTAAATATACTTATATTGCTTTGAGTGTTACTTTTGAGACGTTTGAAAGGGGGATAAGTCCGTTTTCGGCGGTGTAGACATTTCCTTTTTCGTCCTCAAACTTCATTGTTTTCTGTGGATCGGGAAGCTCAATTACGCAATCGGAAATTTTCTCTGCGATGACTGTAAACTCAACGACTTCACAGTCTTTCCATTTTACCGAAACTTCAAATCCGCCTCTTGCACGAAGGCCGTAGAAAGAACCGTAATCCCACTTTTTCGGAATTGCCGGAATAAGAGAAATTACATCTTCGTGGCTTTGGATGAACATTTCAGAAAATGCGCCGAGAAAACCGAGCGTTGCATCCACCTGGAAGATATCAGTGCCCAGATATACATACAAAAACTTGTCGTTTAACTTTGAATACAATGCGTTTGAATATGCGCCGCATTCCTCACCGCGGCGAAGTCTTGCATATAATGCAATAATCCAGACAAGGGTCAAGCCCATATCTAAAATGCTGGAAGGACCGCCGCCGTCTGCTTTACCTGTGATTCTTCTTGTGAGAGTTACATCTATCGCATTATAAAGCTCCGGAGTTTTTCTGTTTATCGCGTTGTCGGGATACATTGCAAAAGCAGGGGAGATATGGCGGTGGGCAACTTCATTTTCTTCGTAATCCTCCATCCATTCCATAATCTGCCCGAATTTGCCAACCTTCTGCGGTGGAAGTTTCTTGCGTGCTTTAGTTGCTGCTCTGACATCATCGTTGTCGATGCCGAGAATCTTTGATGCATCAGCGTAGATTCTTAAAAGACCGTCAATAATCTGGGTATCCATAGCAGAGCTCATCGTAAGAACACATCTGACTCTTTCACCCTTTTCATTGGTTGTCCAATAGAAGTTTTCAGGGCTCATTGAAGGCCCGAAGAGAAGCTGACCGTTATCATCCTCTACCATTGTATCAAGGAAGAAGATAGCCGCCTGATGGATAAATTCATAAGCTGTATTCTTCAAAAATTCCCTGTCGTTTGTGAAGAGATAGTGCTCCCACATATGATATGAAAGCCAGGATGCACCATGCGGCCATATGCCCCAAAGACCGTCAGCAGGGGAGGTAAAGCCGTAAATATCACTTAAGTGATGAACAACCGTACCGCGTGCATTGTATCCGATTTTTGCTGTTTCCTTTCCTGATTCAAGGAGATAGCTGTTCATATAATCAAACAGCGGCAAGTGGCAGTCAGAGAGGTTTGCAACCTCTGCACCCCAGTAGTTTTCCTGAAGGTTGATGTTGGTGTGATAGTCGCAGCTCCAGGCACTTATGATATGATTTGACCAGATTGCCTGAAGGTTTGCGGGAAGCGTGCCCGGGCGGCTTGAACAGACGAGAGTATAACGAGCCATCTGCCATGCATAAACGAGAAGTTCTTCGTCTTTTGGGATATTATGTTCATATCTTCTGCGACGCTCGTTTATCGAAAGTTTTTTTGAACATTCATCGTAGGGAAGTGAGATATCAGCTCGGATCATTATTGCAGAAAAGTCTGCAATATGGGCGTTTTTGAGCTCATTGTAGCTTTTTGACGGGAATTTGATTTCATTTTCAAAGTTTTTGCCGTGTCTGAATTCCGTTGCGACAGAAACTAAAATAACAGCTTCGCAAGTGTCGGTTACGCGCAAACTTCCATTCTCGCTCGTTACCGTACCATCGGTAACAACTTTAACTTTCGTTGCAAACTTATGATCTCCGCTTACTGTTTCCGCAACTGCGCAGATTTCGTTTCTTTCTGCCTTGTTTGAGAGAGTAAGCTCTCTTTCGTATGAAATCAATAGATTCAGCGGAGCAGAAGAAGAGGTGATTCTATAAGCAATCACATCATCAGGGTATGATGCAAAACTCTCCCTGACATAATGAGAGCCGTCCTTGTCATAAGTTACGGTTGAGAGACCTGAAATTATATCAAGCTCATTTTTGTAATTTCTGACTTTGTTGCTTTCGTGAAGAGAAATAAGAAGCTTTCCGGCAAATTCATAAGAACAGATTCGCGTGTAGCAGTCGGCAAGGCTTTCTCGCGCGAGTGCTTCTGCTTCTGCCGGTTTGCCATCGAGAAAAAGCTTGCGGATCGCCGCAAATTTTTCGGGCATTTTTGGATTTGCTTTTCCTCCGGCTTTTGAACCCCACACGGTTTCTTCATTTAAATATATGGTATCGTCCGCAATTCCGCCCATAATGGCGGCGCCATCCTTCCGTTACCAATGAAATGGGCATCGTACCATGTCTGCGGAACAGTATACTCGGTAAGTTTGTAGCTTTTCATGTCAGGTCCTCCAAAACATAAATCAACTTGTATATACAAGTTGATTTTAGCACGTCTCTTTTATAAAGTCAAGAAAAAAGAACGTGATTGAACTTTTTGCCCAAAAAGGAAAAAGTTTTTTAAAAAAATATATAAATATTGTGTTATTGCTATTGACCTTTTGACAAAAAAATTATAGAATAGTATATATAAAAATATACTCACAAAAGAATTCTCAAGGAGGAGTTTATATATGCCGTTCGAGTTAGAAGCAGCAACCGAAGTTATAGTTCCCATTAAAGTTATTGGTACAGGTGGCGGCGGTGGAAACGCCGTAAATCAGATGATCAATTCAGGAGTTCGCGGTGTAGAGTTCATCGTTATGAACACAGACCGTCAGGCTCTTTGCAAATCTTCCGCTACATACAGAATTCAGCTTGGTGAAAAGCTTACAAAGGGTCTTGGCGCAGGTTCTGACCCTGAAGTAGGTAAAAAGGCAGCAGAAGAAAGCCGTGAGAGCATCAAGAAGATGCTTGAGGGCACAGATATGGTCTTTATCACTGCCGGTATGGGCGGCGGTACGGGCACAGGCGCAGCTCCGATAATCGCTGAAATCGCGAGAGAGATGGACATCCTCACTATCGGTGTTGTTACAAAGCCGTTTGCTTTCGAAGGAAAGACACGTATGGTTCAGGCAGAGGCAGGTATTGAGTCTCTCCGTGAAAAGGTTGACTCTCTCGTTGTCATCCCGAATGAACGTTTAAAGTGCGTTTCAGAGCAGAAGATCACATTCCTTAACGCATTTGAAGTTGCAGACGATGTTCTCCGTCAGGCAATTCAGAGCATTTCAGAGCTTATCTCAGGTGGCGGTCTTGTCAACCTCGACTTCGCTGACGTTAAGAAGATTATGAAGGATGCAGGATACGCTCACATGGGTGTCGGTCGCGCTTCAGGTAAGGATAAAGCTTCAGAGGCTGCACGTATGGCTATCCAGAGTCCGCTTCTTGAAACATCAATCAACGGTGCTCACGGCGTAATTATCAACATTACAGGTTCACTTGACATCGGTCTTGACGAAGTTGAAACAGCTGCAGAAATGGTTCGTGAGGCAGCTCATGAGGATGCAAATATCATCTTCGGTGCGGCGTTTGATCCTGACCTTGAAGATGAAATCAGAGTTACTGTTATCGCAACGGGCTTTGATGGCAAGGTATCAGCAACTCCGGTTGCAAAGCCTGCTCCCAAGGCAGTTGAAGAACCGGTTTCATTCCCGAAGTTCGCAGCATCTCTCTTTGATGAAGAGCCGATCGTGGAAAAAAAGCCTGAACCGGTTGAGTTTTTTGCTCCGAAGGCAGAGACTCCGGCTGTTGAGGAAGCCCCTGCAGAAGCTCCGTCTTCAGACGATGATGAAGATCCGTATGACCTCATCGTAAAAATGTTCCAGAACAGAAACTAATCAAATTAACAAAAACCACTTGCCCGAAGGTAAGTGGTTTTTTATTACATAAAAACAATTCCGCAAAGAGCACCAAGAAGAATATACCATATAGGATGCTTTTTGAATACGGCATAGAGCGTGAAAATTACGGCAAATATAAGAAGTTGTTTTATGTCAAATAAAGTGAATATTGACGGTGCGGAAACAAACTTCTGCGGTGTAAGAATCGTAACACAAAGAACGCTGTAAGCCGCAGATGCAATAAGTCCCGAAACCGCAGCTCTTATGCCGTAAAGCGCATTTTTAACTATGGGGTTATTCTGCATATTGCCAAATATTTTTGCAACTATCAGGATGATTACAAACGACGGAAGTACAAGCGAGAATGTGGTAAGAACTCCGCCGAATACACCAAAATGCTCAAAACCTACAGCTGTTGCCATATTTACTCCGATAGGTCCCGGTGTGGATTCGCTTATCGCGATCATATTGTAGAATCGCTCGGGCAAAACAAATCCACGCTCAACAATGAGCTGTTGCATAACCGGAATCGCGGCAAGTCCACCGCCTATCGCAAAAAGGCCGGTGAGAAAGAAAAGAAAGCAGAGAAAAAATAGTTCTATCATTTTAAGACCGTGCCTCCTTTAACCAGGATTCCGACAAGCAGGGAAAAGAGAATAAGCCAGATGCTGTTTATCTTAAAGAAAACAACGCAGACAAAAGAAATAATTGCGAGCAAAAGCCCGATTATGTCTTTTACGGACTTCTTGCCGAGATTAAATACCGCGGATGTGAGAATAACCGCAACGGCGATGTTGATGCCTGAAAGAGCCTTCTGCACATAGATATTCTCTTGAAAATTTGACAGGAAAGCGGAGATTATGGTAATTAAAATAATTGACGGAAGAATAACGCCGAGCGTTGCCGCAAGTGCACCCCAAAAACCGCATCTGCGATGACCGATAAATGTTGCCATATTAACGGCAATAACACCGGGAGTCGACTGGCTGATTGCGACAAAGTTGAGCATTTCTTCACTTGTCATCCAACCGCGGTCGGTGACAAACTCGCGCTCGAAAACCGGAATCATCGCGTACCCGCCGCCGAAGGTGAAAGCACCTATCTTAAAAAAGGTGCCAAAGAGAGTGAAAATGTCTTTTAACAAAACGGTGTCTCCTTTGTAAAAAGTGAATGGGGGCTGTATCGAAAAAAGATACAGCTCCCGTTTCTTATCAAATTCAGATTACAGTCGATGCGTGTCTTGAAATGTGGCAACCCATATTTACTACACAGGGAAGACCTGCAATATGTGTTGCATGCTGCTCAAAGAAAACAGCAAGAGCAGTAACGGTTCCGCCAAGACCCTGCGGGCCGATACCGAGCTTGTTTACTCTCTTGAGTGCTTCTGCTTCGAGAGATGCATAGAGCTCGTCGGGATGTGTGCTGCCGATGTCGCGAAGAAGAGCCCTCTTTGCACATACAGCCGCCATATCAACGGTACCGCCAAGACCGACACCGACAACAACAGGCGGACACGGATTGCTCTCTGCGCTTGAAACTGTCTCGACGATGAAGTTTATAATGTCGTCAGTTGTTGCCGACGGCTTGAACATCTTCATCGCGCTCATGTTCTCACTTCCGAAGCCCTTAGGAGCAACGGTAATGGAAACCTTATCACCCGGTACGATGCGGGTATGTAAAATTGCCGGAGTGTTGTCGTTTGTGTTTACTCGTCTGATCGGATCGCCGACAACAGAAAGACGAAGCTTTCCGTCAACATATCCGCGACGGACACCTTCGTTGACAGCTTCATAGAAATCACCGTCGACAAAGTGAACATCCTGACCGATGTCGATGAAAACAACTGCCATACCTGTGTCCTGACATGCAGGGATTCCTGATTCTGCGGCATAGCAAGCATTGTCGCACATAACCTTGAAGATATCCCTGCCAACAGGAGACTTTTCGTTTTTATAGCCCTCCTCAAAGGCAGTTACAACGTCCTTCGGAAGATGAGTGCATGCCTCCTCACAAAGGCGTGCGATTTCGCGTGTTACGTCTTTTACTGAAACTTCTCTCATTTTAATTCTCCTCTTTCTGCTATATATTGCCCTGCACGTGAGGCGGCAACTGCGCCGTCTGCGGCAGCGGTGATTATTTGGTAAAGCGGCTTTTTGCGAATATCTCCTGCTGCAAAAACACCGGGGAGGTTGGTTTCCGTATCCTCGCCTGCGTCAATGTGACCGGAGTCTGAAAGCCTTATTTTTCCTTTTAAAAGCTCTGTGTTGGGGGTTGTTCCTATTGCAATAAAGCAACCCGAAATGAAAAGCTCGGATTCCTCTGAAGTTTTAACGTTTCTTACGGCAACGGAAGAAACTCGTTCCTCTCCGTTTATGCCGGTCACAACAGAATCAAGCACGGGGATGATGTTTTCTGTTTCAAAGATGCGCTTTGAAAGCGTTTCAAAACCGCGGAAGGAATCTCTCCTGTGAATGAGATATACGGTTTTGCATATCTTTGAGAGATACAGCGCATCCTCAAGCGCGGTGTTGCCACCGCCGACTACGCAAACTTCGCGGTTTCTGAAGAAGTTTCCGTCGCACGTTGCACAATAGGAAACTCCGAGACCTTTGAACTTTTCCTCCCCCGGAACGCCGAGAAGACGGTAGGATGCGCCGAGAGCGAGAATAACGGTTTTTGCAAGATATTCGCTTGTTGCGGTTTTAATAACGTTATTCATATCAGAAAATTCAAAATCGGTTATATCCGCGCGGATAATTTCTGCGCCGAGCTTCTTTGCGTGGTTTGACATATTCATAGAAAGGTCAAAACCCGAAACACTCTCAAAACCGGGGTAGTTGTCAATGTCGGGAGTGAGAGACATCTGCCCGCCCGAGAAAGCCTTTTCAAAAACTGCGGTGGAAAGACCTGCGCGCGTCGCATAGATTGCTGCAGACATTCCTGCAGGTCCTTCGCCGATAATTGCCACATCGTATCTGTTCATAGACTCTTCCTTTAGTAATTCTTAAAGAATGCCGAAATTGCAAGATATGTCATATAGACATCGTTTTTAGAAACGGTTTCAAACGGTGAGTGCATACTGAGAACGGGAACACCGGCGTCGATTGTGTCGATATTGCGGTTTGCCATATACATAGCAACCGTTCCGCCGCCGCCCTGATCGACCTTGCCGAGCTCACCCATCTGCCAGACGATATTGTTCTCGTCGAAGATTCTGCGGAGCTTAGCGATCATTTCGGCTGACGCGTCGTTTGAATCGTATTTTCCTCTTGAGCCTGTATATTTTGCAAGAGCGATGCCGCGGTTTACGTATGCCGCATTCTGTTTCTCGCATACTTCGGGGTAGTTCGGATCCATCGCCGCAGTAACGTCTGTTGAGAGGCAGGCAGACTTTTCATAGCACTCGCGAAGCGTTGTGCCGAATGCGTTGCAGATATCATCGATGAAAGTATCAAAAAATGCAGATTTCATACTGCTTGTGCCTTCAGAGCCGATTTCCTCTTTGTCTGCAAGTATGCAGAGTGCGGTTTTTTCGGGCGTTTCCATGTCTGTAAGCGCGCGGAGTGAGGGATATGCACAGACGCGGTCATCGTGTGCATATGAGCCGATGAGCGAACGGTCAAAGCCGATATCGCGTGCGTCAAATGCAGGGACAGCGGAAAGCTCTGCCGAGAGGAAATCTTCTTCGGTGATACCGTATTTTTCGTTTAAAATACGGAGAATGTTGAGCTTTATTGCATCGCTCGTCTTTTCGTCTGCACCATAGATGGGCTCGCTTCCGCAAAGGATAGTGAGAGCCTCTCCTGCGATAACCTCATTTGCTTTTTTTGAAAGCTGATCCTTTCCGAGATGGGGGAGAAGGTCAGTAATAACAAAAACGGGATCAGACGGGTCTTTGCCGACAGAGATTTCAACAACCTCGCCGTTCTTTTTTGCAACAACGCCGCAAAGCTCAAGCGGGATTGCCGGCCATTGATACTTCTTTATTCCGCCATAGTAGTGAGTCTTAAAAAGTGCAAGACCTTCGCTTTCGTAAAGCGGCATCTGCTTAAAGTCAATTCTCGGAGCATCAATGTGTGCTGCGGCAATGTTTACGCCACATGAAACGTCTTTCTTACCGATAACTGCAAAAACAATGGCCTTATCTCTGTTGTTGCGATAAATCTTATCGCCTGCAGAAAGCTTCATTCCGCGCACATACTCGCGGAAACCAAACTTCTCCGCTATTGCGATTGATTCTTTTACGCAGAGCCTTTCGGTTTTGCCGACGTTGAGAAAAGCCTTGTACTCTTCACAGAAGAAGGAGCAAGCTTCCTTATCAAAATCTTCAAAAAAGATATTTTTCGGTTTGAATTCAAGACGCTCGCGAAGAGCATCGAGTTCAGTTTTTTTGTTACTCATTTACTCTGCAGATCCTTTCGTAATAAGATTGAAAACCTCTTTTGTCTTTTCATAAACGGCATCAATATCACCGTCGTTTACTATTATAAAATCACAGTTTTCCTTATAAAATTCATCCGGCTGTTGTGCGTTGATTCTTGCTGATGCCGCCATGCTGTCAATGTTGTCGCGTGCACATATCCGCTGCAAGCGGACGGCACGCGGAGCGATAACGCCGATTGTGAAGTCGCAGATTTTTGAAAGACCGCTTTCACAAAGGGCGATAGCGTCAAGCGTGATGTGCGGAACATTTCTTTGGTAGAGCTCTGCCATCCTTTTTTCTGTTTCTTCAATAACAAATTTGTGAGCTATTTTATTGAGGTCAGAAAGAGATTCCTTATCAGAAAAAACGATTTCTGCAAGATGCCGTCTTGAAAGGCGTCCATCAGGGAGTAGCGCATCGGGAAAGCGGCGCCCGAGCTCTTTTAGCATCGCATCCGAATCGTTCAGAAGCCGGGCATAAACGCGGTCAGCGTCGATAGCCTCACCGCCGAAGGATGCGATGATTTCGGAAACTGTGCTTTTTCCGGCACCGCTTCCGCCTGTTATTCCTATTGTAAGCATTTAAAACACCGCCTAAACGGAAATTTTAGAAAAACCTGCGGCGCGGCTGAGCCTGTTTACAACGGCAAGCTCCATACCGTCCTTGCAGTCGGGTTCGCGTGCGTAAATTATGTCGGGAGCAATATCGTCAAGTTCGCGGAGCGCGGAGAAAAGCTCAGCTGCAAGCTCATCCGGATGAGAGAGCCTGCCGTAAGGAACGGCTTTGATATCCGTATCCCTGAAAAGCTCAAGCTCTTCTTCAAAGCATAAAACAGCCACTTTTTTATCCGCACACTCGGAAACAACAAAATTGCAGAAAGCTTCGGCACTACCGTCAACAATAACGACGGGGGAAGCAGGAGCATAGTGCTTGTATTTCATTCCGGGAGAGGCGACGGGTTCGTTGTCAGAAACCTCCTCCAGAATCTTCGGGTCAACATTAACGTTTCCTATCGCGTCGCGAAGCTCCGAAAGAGTAATTCCACCCGGACGGAGAAGCGTCGGAACGTCTTTGGTCAGATCAATAACGGTAGACTCAAGGCCGACTTCACATTTTCCGCCGTCTAAAATCATAGGGATTCTGCCGGACAGGTCACGCATAACGTGTTGTGCGCTCGTTGGGCTCGGTTTTCCCGAAAGATTCGCAGACGGAGCCGCAAGCGGAACGCCTGCCGCATCAATCACGGCAAGTGCGACCTTGTGAGACGGAAAACGCACCGCAACGGTGGAAAGTCCTGCTGTAACCTCAAAGGGGACTTTATCGCTTTTTTTGAGTATCATCGTAAGCGGACCCGGCCAGAACTTCTCGGCGAGAGTAGCCGCAACGTCGGGAAATTCTGTTGTAAGGTTTGAAATATCGGAGAAATCTGAAATGTGAACAATGAGTGGATTATCCTGCGGACGTCCCTTTGCCTCAAAGATTTTTGAAACAGCCTCCGGATCGTAAGCATTTGCGGCAAGCCCGTAAACCGTTTCGGTGGGAATTGCAACAACACTTCCGTTTTTTAAAAGCTTTCCTGCACGGACAAAATCCTCTGCATTCTCCATAAGTCCGCGTATGCGTATAAGCTCTGTTGTCATAAGAGATCAGCTTCCTTTCGGAGGTTTACGCATTCTCGGATGCCTTGAGCTTTTCTGCCTGATCGGCTGTGATGATTGAATCGATCATTTCGTCGATATCACCGTTCATAAACTGCTCAAGCTTGTAGAGTGTAAGACCTATGCGATGGTCTGTAACGCGTCCCTGCGGATAGTTGTATGTCCTGATTCTTTCGCTGCGGTCGCCCGTACCAACCTGGCTCTTTCGTTCTGCGGCGATCTGTGATGCCTGCTCCTGCATCTGGATGTCATAAAGCTTTGAACGGAGAATCTTAATAGCGCGGTCTTTGTTCTTGTGCTGGCTTCGCTCGTCCTGACACTCGACAACAATGCCCGTCGGGCGATGAGTGAGTCGTATTGCAGATTCTGTTTTGTTAACGTGCTGACCGCCCGCACCTGATGCGCGGAAAGTGTCAACGTCAACGTCTGACATATTGAGCTCAACTTCAACCTCTTCAGCTTCAGGCAGAACAGCAACCGTAACGGTGGATGTGTGGATTCGACCTGAAGATTCGGTGTCGGGAACGCGCTGAACACGGTGAACACCGCTTTCAAACTTAAGGCGGGAGTATGCCCCCGCGCCTTCAATGACAAAGCTTATTTCCTTTATGCCGCCAAGCTCGGTTTCATTCACGGAAACAACTTCAGTACCCCATCTGCGAGATTCGGCATACATCGAATACATACGATAGAGAGAATGAGCAAATAAAGCCGCCTCTTCACCGCCTGCACCGCCGCGGATTTCGACGATAACGTTTTTGTCGTCGTTCGGGTCTGTCGGAAGAAGGAGAATCTTGAGCTCCTGCTCAAGGGAAGCAAGCTTTTCCTTTGCAAGAGTAAACTCTTCCTGTGCCATTTCACGAAAATCCGGATCGAGCTTGCCGTCGAGCATTTCGCGAAGGTCAGAAATTTCTGCATCCGTATCGCAGTAATTGCGGTAGCACTCGATGATCGGAGTGAGTTGCTTCTGCTCCTTTGAAAGCTTTGCCGCAAGGGCAGGATCGTTATAAAGTGAAGGGTCAGCGAGCTTTGCTTCGAGCTCGTTGAATTTGTCTTCAAGAAACTTAAGTTTGTCTAACATATTTTTACCTCTCGTTGATTTATTTAATCCATAAATTATATTATATCATATTCTTTAAAGGATTTAAACACTTTCGTTGTATAATTCTTCCCAGATAAGCATTTTTTCTTCAAGTTGCAGATTGAGGACTTCTTTTTCCTCAAAAAGCTTTGAAAGAGTCTCAAAATCGCTTGATGCAGCGGTCTCTTCGTCTGCAATCTCGGAAAGTCTTTTTTCTATCTGAGAAATCTCGCGCTCAACCTCGCGAAGTTTTTTGTCGTTGAGCTTTTTGTTCGGAGCTTTCGGCTTTTCCTTTTTCTCCGTTTTCTTCTCGGAAGGCTTGTTTTGCATATTCTCAAGTAGCAACTGCTTTTCACGTCTGAAATCATCAAACGAGCCTTCAAAGTCGTATATCTTTCCGTCACGAAGCTCCCATACCCTGTTTGCAAACTTGCTTGTAAAGTATCTGTCGTGCGAAACAAAGAGAAGTGCACCGTCAAAGTCGGAAACTGCCTCTTCAATCCACTCGCGTGAGGAGATGTCAAGGTGGTTTGTCGGTTCGTCGAGAAGGAGGAGATTTATATCGCCTGCCATAATCTCGCAGAGCTTAAGTCGCGAGCGTTCACCACCCGAAAGGGTAGATACGCTGTCAAAGACATCGTCTCCGAAGAAGAGAAAGGATGCAAGTCGGTTTCTCGCCGTCTGTGTTGAGACGTTGAGGTCATAGAGTATCGTATCAAGGATTGAACGGGCTTCGTTTGTGAAGGTTATATTCTGCGGAAGCATAGCAGATTTTACAGAGGGGTTGAAGGTGACGCTTCCGCGGTCGGGGATACCTTTTCCTGCGATGATGTCAAGGAGCGTTGTTTTTCCCGAGCCGTTATCGCCGACGAGTGCAATCCTGTCTCCGTTTTTCATAGCAAGGCTCAGTGAATCGAAAAGTGTTTTCTCACCGAACGACTTTGATAAGTCGTGTATCTTGAAAACGGTATCACCGAGAAAGCCTACAGAATTGAACTGCGCGTGTATGGTAGATCTGATTTCCTTCGGCTTTTCGGTCCTTCGCATACGTTCAATTCGCTTTTCTATCGCAAATGCACGCACCTGGAGTTTTTTGTTTCCCATACCCCAGCCGTGCATACGCTCTGCCGTGAATTCGAGCTTTTCAATCGCCGCCTGTTCGGCTTTGTATCGTTTAAGCTGTTCAAGATAGCGCGCTTCACGTTCTTTTACGTAGAAACTGTAATTTCCGGAATAGAATTCCGCAACACCGTCAGAAAGCTCAATGACGCGAGTAATGCACCTGTCAATAAAGTATCTGTCGTGCGATATGATAAAGACCGTACCGTGGAAGGTTGGAAGATAATTCTCGAGCCATTCGACAGCGTCAATATCGAGGTGGTTTGTCGGCTCGTCAAGAAGTAGAATATCAGGCTTTTTTAAAAGCGCGCACGCTATCATAATTCGCGTTTTCTCGCCACCCGAAAGGGTAGAGAAGAGGCGGCTTCTCATTTCGTCTGAGATTCCGAGACCGTTGCACGTTTTGTTTATGTCGGTTTCCATAGTGTATCCGCCCATATGCTCAAAACGATGAGAAAGCGAGTCGTATCTCGAAAGAATTTCGGAGTCGGAATAAACCTCCATCATGCGCTCAAGGTCGCGGAGCTTTTTTGATATTGCAGAAAGGTCGGAAAAAGCTGTGTTAATAACATCCGAAACCGTATATTCCGAAGGGAAATCCGGAATCTGCGAAACAACCGCAATTCTTCGGTCAGGCGGAATTAAAACTTCGCCCGAGTCGTAATCCTCCTCACCTGCAAGAATCTTAAAGAGTGTTGTTTTTCCTGAGCCGTTGTCACCGAGAAGTCCGACTCTTTCACCCTGCAGAACAGTAAACGAAAGATCACGCAAAAGGTGGTTTTCACCGAAAAATTTATTCAGTTTTGAAACTGAAATATCTATCATTTGTTTAAACCTTTTCTCTCTTGATTAATTTTGCTGAAATAATTCCGTTTACCACGGCGATATATCCGCCTTCGCAAAGACGCGGAAGTTCGCGGTTTTCATAATAATTCTGGCTGACCGCAACGTCAAGCGGACCGAAATCCGTTTTGAGAGTCAGATGGAGAAATTCCCCGACGGGAGTGTCGTCAGTAATCATAAACCGGACATCGCCCGAGGTAATCTCCGCGGCAACTCTCGAAAGCAGAAGGTCGGTTTCGCCGATTGTTTCATCTGCGGCAAGCATTCTCGTGTACATACCGACGGGAACAATTGCACCGAGTGCGGTTGTCTCATCAGATAGAAGCTTTCTCATCTGAAGTTCATTTTCAAAAAAGGCAATTGAATGAGGAATCATTGAAACCTGAAAATCATATTCTTCATTGGGTGCGAGATTTTTTGCGGCGAGGCTTCCCATAATTCTCGCACAGAAAGAACGGTCGCTCTCAGGCTTTTTGAGAAGCGCCTTGCAATCGAGAAAATCATCTCTCTCGGCAGCGAAATCGCGGACGAGCTCAAGACGCCAGACACAGCTTCCGTTAAAGTGCGGATCAATATTGAGAAGAGAAACACTCTTTTCTTTATGGTCAAGCGCAACTCTTTCCCAGACCTCAGCACCCGATTTGTCTGAAAAAACGGCGTAAGCTCCATCATCTGCAAGAAGGAGCTTGCCTGAGTTTAAAACGAGGTCTGCAAGGCGATAAACATCCTCCTCGCTTGTTATGTTAAAACCGATATTTTCAAAAACAGTACCCATAGAAATTACCTCCGTATACATACACAGAATATTCTACCATATATACGGAGAAATTTCCACTTTTTTATATAATTTCAAATCCAAAAAAATTGAGAAGCCCCGTGTATATCGCGTATGCAAAATCATACTGGCGATCTTCAAGTTTTTCAGCATCTTCCGCATTTGTGATATACGCAAGCTCAAGCAAAACTGCAGGCATCCTCGTTCTTCTGAGAACGTAGAGAGAAGGGCGGACGAAAACACCGTTTCTCTTGGTATCAAGCCGCTGTGTTATGGAATCAAGAAGAGATTCTGCAAGAGCCTGTGCGGTCGAACCCGATCGATAAATATACATCTCGGTTCCGTTTACCGAAGGATTCGTATTTGCGTTTGTGTGGATACTCAAAAAATAATCAGCAGGCCAGCTGTTTGCTTCATTTACGCGTGCGGCAAGACTTGTTGCATTGGTTGTTCCGAGGATAGTGTCGGGAGTGGGGCGTGAAACGCGTGCCTCAAAGCGCGGGTCTGCATTCAATATGTCGCGCAGATATAAGCCGACGTTGTAAGTAATGTCCTGTTCGCGAAGACCAAACCCTTCCGCGCCGGCGTTCACGTTTTCGGGGTTGTGTCCCTGATCGATAAATATTTTAATAGCCATAAAAAAACCTCCTTTATGCCTAATATATGAAAAGACAAGAAAAAAGGTTTTTCAATGGTCATTTTTTGGACTTGTCAGAGAAAATGCTATGTAAAGTTGATTTGCATTACAATTTCAAAGCGTTGGAAATAAAGAGGTTGTGAGATTTTGCCGTTTTTGTTCTATAAAACACAGCTCGTACATATAATTCTATCAGAAGTCGAAAAGGAGAGTGAATATGCAGGAAAAAACAGAGCTTTTAAAAATATACGGACAGGCCACGGAACTGCTGCCGCCGAGAATCAGACGAGCGGCAAATGCGCTTTCGGATGAGGATAAGATAAAAGTAAACGAAATTCATCTTCGTGCGGGAAGACCACTTTCGGTGAGCATCTGCGGAAAAGAAAAAGTCATAGACAATCATACATCGGTGCTTTTTGAAGAGATATCTCTGTTTCTCGATATCGTAACTCACGGATCGGTCCACACGGTGCAGTCAAGCATTAACAGAGGATACATAACGGCTTCGGGCGGACACAGGATAGGTCTTTGCGGAAGCGGTGCAAAGCTCTCTTCGGGAGAGGTCACAATGCGTGATATATCCTCGGTGTGCATAAGAGTTGCGAGGGAAATAAAGGGTTTTGCAAAAGACGTCTTTTTACAGGTTGTAAGATCGCAAGGAGTATTAAGCAGCATAATAATATCCCCACCTGGACACGGAAAAACGACGATGCTCCGCGATCTTGTGCGATGCGTCTCGGATGCGGGGTACAGGGTTTCTCTCGTTGATGAAAGGGGAGAGCTTGCCGCAAAGAGAAAGGGTGTTTCTCAATTTGATGTCGGTATGTGCACCGACGTTTTGGACGGAACGGAAAAAGCATACGGCTCTCTTTTAATGCTTCGGACAATGTCCCCCGAGGTCATTGCGCTTGATGAAATAACAGAGACAGCAGACACGGAAGCAATATCGAAAATTGCAAACTGTGGGGTAGGAATCATAGCAACCATCCATGGAGAGAGTGCCGAGGAGGTGTTTTCAAAACCGATATACAGGGGACTGCAAATGCAGAAAATATTCAAAAAAGCGATAGTTCTTAAAAAGGAAAAAGGAATTTTTACATATAAAGTGAGTGATGTATAAAATGATAAAAATGCTTGGTGCAACACTTCTCGTATGCGGAGCAACGGTCATAGGATTTCTTGCGGCATCCGAGCTCTCGGTAAGAGTCCGCGTGCTTTCGGGGTTTCTCATGGCGTTCTCCCTTATGCGCGCGGAAATAGAAGAGCGTCTTTCCCCGATAAACGAGGTTCTTGAAAAGATTTCCGAAGTGGCACCTCCGCCGCTTGATGCTTTTTTTAAGGTCTGTGCAGAGGAAAAAGAGAAAAAGAAAGATGTTCCGCTTTCGGTAATATGGTCTAAAAACCTTCTCAAAGCCGAGTGTCTCAAGCTGAAAACGAATGAGAGAGAAGTGCTTTCCGAGGCAGGCTCAATTCTCGGAAGATTCAGCGCAGCTGAACAGACAAAGCAGATAGGGATGCTCATCCGACGCACGGAAAGCTTTCTTGAATCTGCGGAGAATGATAAAAAACGCCTCGGAGGTGTGTATACGAAGCTTGGTTTTATTTGCGGAATGGCACTCGTGATAATTTTTATCTGATATAAAGACAAGTTTCTCTGAAAGGAAATGGAGAAGAAAAATGCAGGTTGATTTGATTTTTAAGGTTGCGGCGATAGGAATACTTGTCTCTGTGCTTAATCTGCTCCTGGTTCGGTCGGGACGCGAAGAACAGGCTATGATGACAACTCTTGCAGGGCTTATTGTTGTTCTTATGATAATAGTTCAGGAGATAAGCCGTCTTTTTGAACTTATCAAGTCAACCTTCGGTTTGTAGAGTATGGAAATAATCATAAAAGTATGTGCGGTTGCAATTTTCGGTTCAGTAGCTGTCCTTGCAGTCAGAAGAATACTTCCCGAAATGGCACTTTCCGTATCAATAGTACTTCTTGTTTTTGTTTTCATTTTCGCACTTGGTGCCGTTGAGAAAGTGTTAAGCTTTGTTTTTGTTCTTTCAGAAAATGCAGGAATCAATAAAGAACTTACGTCACCACTCGTAAAGGTGCTTGGGATAAGTATAATAACGAAGCTTGCAACCGATGTGTGCAGAGAAGCGGGCGTGCTTGCGGCGGCATCGTGCATAGAGCTTTTGGGAGGATGTGTCGCGATAGCGCTCGCTTTTCCGCTTATGATGAGTTTGCTGTCGCAAATCACGGTATAAACATATGAAGAGAATAATTTGTGCTTTGTTTTGTATATCCGTATTATTTTCGCAGACATCAGCATCAGAATTACGCGAAACCTTCAACATGGCGGAGGTGGAGGATGCGGCGCCGGAGGATGCAGAGTTTGAGTTTTCGGAAGATATTTCATTTTCGGATGGGATATTGAAGGTACTTGGAAAAATTAAAGAAGGTATTTCCGACACTTTTGCAAAAGGCGTGCGGTGCGTAGCTGTAATATGTGCAGTTTCGTTTTTGCTTTCGATTGCAGACAGCCTGCTCACCGGAGAGAATAACGGAGCCGCAAAAACAACGCTTTCGCTTGTCGGTGCAGTAGCGGTTACTGCATTTGCATCAGAACAGCTTACGAGTGTTATGGGGATGGGAAAGACTTTCATTTCGGGAGTAAATTCCTTCTCAAAAGCACTGCTCCCGTCTGTTGCGGCGGCAGAAGCCGCAACAGGGCTTGTAACGAGTGCGACGTTAAAAGCCTGTGCGACGCTCATCTTTTCGGATGTCCTTATAGGACTTATAAATTCGGTTCTGATTCCGCTTGTATACGTGGTTTTATTTGCTGCAACGGCGAATGCAACCGCAAAAAATCCGTCACTTGAAAAAATTTCAAAGCTCGCATCAAAAGTAATATCAATAACGCTCAAGCTGCTTTTAGGAGCATTTGTTTCATACATAAGCGTATCGGGGCTTGTAAGCGCGAGCGCGGACAAGGCAGGGCTCAAACTTGCACAGTTTGCACTTGGGACGGCAGTTCCTGTTGTCGGAACCGTAATCTCGGAGGCGGCAGAAACGGTAATCGCAGGCGCGGCTATGATGAAAAGCGCAATAGGCGTTTTCGGGATGCTGACGGTTCTATCAGCATTTGCAACTCCGTTTGCAATAATGCTCATAAACTATCTTGCGTTCAAAGCGGCATCGTTTGTCGCAAGTCCCGTAATCGGAGCAAACATATCGGAGTTATCTTCAAAGATAGGGGAATGCTTCGGGCTCATTCTTGCAATGTGCGCGTCCGTCGCGGTTCTGATAATTATCTCCGTGATTGCGGCGATGAAGAGTGTGGGGGTGCTGTGAGATGAACGGAATAAGAAGCTATGTGGCGCAACTCTGCGCGATAACCTTTCTTATTGCAACGGTCAATGCAGTTGCACCGAAGAATAATGCCGCTAAGGTGTGCTCGATGCTTGCAGGCATCCTGCTCATAGCTGTGCTCGTATCTCCGTTTCGCAAACTTGATGTATCGGTGCTTTCAGATATGGAAAACCGATACGGTTATGAGGCGAAGAATCAGATATCGGAGATGACCGAAAAATATTCGTCTGTTGAAAAAAGAATCATAGAGGAAAGGCTTTTGACATATGTATTGAATGAAGCAAATGTTGACAAGGATGAATGCAGTATAAAAATAGAACTTCGGGATAATATCCCGGTCTCTGCAGTGATTTATACATCAGAGTCGAAAACTTATGCGGCAGTATCGCAGGTGCTGGAGAGGGATCTTCGGATCCCGGAAGAGAATATCAAAAAAGAGGAAAAATAGATGGGAAAGAATGTGAATCTGAAGAAGGTTTTTAAGCTTTGTGAAAAATATAAGTACATAACGGTAATAATCGTGCTTGGCTTTTTTCTTCTCATCCTGCCGCAAAACGATAAAAATGATGAGGGGAAGAGGAAAGAAAACAGTGAGTTTGATCTTCTCGGCTTTGAAAAAAGAGTCGAAGCATCCCTTTCGCAATGCAGCGGAGTCGGCAGATGCAAGGTGATTTTTTCGATGGATTCAGGGGGAACGAGTGTGTATGAAAAAGAGGCGCGAAAGAGCACGCGCGAAAGCGAAAGTGGGGTGGTTCTTGAGAATAACAGCGATGTAAAGCCGAGTATCTTGTCAGAGGGATCAGGCAGAGAAAGTCCGTTGCTCGTGAAGGAGATTTACCCGAAGTTTCGCGGTGCAGTAGTAATTTGTGACGGAGCAAACAAGAAGGAAGTCGAAGTTATGGTTATAGAGTCAATAAGCGCGCTGACGGGACTTTCGTCAGACAAAATAAGTGTAGTAAAAATGAAAAATTAGGAGGACAATATGAAGAAAAAAGGTGTAGTTGCGGCAGTTTTGGTGCTGTTTTTGTGTGTTGCGGTGTATCTCAACTGGAACACGGGTGAAATAGAGAGTGATTCGTCACGCGTAAAAACAACTCTCGGTGAGATGTCGGAGGATTCCGATGTAACCGAAGAGAAGGTAGGGGATACAAACGAGTATTTTGAAGAAGCGCGCCTTGAAAAGAAGAAAGCAAGAGACAGCGCGATATCTACGCTTCAGGAATCAGTTGATGAGGAGAATTTTTCGGAAGAGGCAAGAGCGCGTGCCGCCGAGAGCATAGAAACAATTTCGACGGGTGCTGTTTCTGAAACGCGCATCGAAACGCTCGTAAAAGCAAAGGGTTTTGAAGATTGTATTGCGCTTAAGAATGAAACGGGTGTGAATATAATCGTAACCGCACCGAAAGAAGGGTTGACCTCTGCTGATATATCGAAAATAAAGGATATAGCAGTTGCGGAGACGGGGATTTCACCGAGTGAAATAAAAATTATTGAAATTAAGTAAAAAATGAGTTATACTATAAATATACGAAAGATTTAGAAGGAGTGAAGTCCATTATGGCAGAAATCAAGGATTATACAGCAAAAGCTGACGATAACGGAAAAATTATAATTTCAGAAGAGGTTATTGCATCAATAGCGGCAATCTCTGCAAGTGAGATAGATGGTGTTGCCGGTTTGTCAGCATCAAATAACGTTGCTGATTTTCTCAGCAAAAAGCCGTCTTCAAAGGGCGTTAAGATTTCGCTTTCTGAAAATTCGGCTGAGATAAATGTAACAATAATCGTCAAGAAGGGTGTAGTCATTCCAACGGTCGCAAAAGCTGTTCAGGATAACGTAACATCCGCAGTTGAGTCGATGACAGGTCTTAAGGTTGCTGCGGTGAACGTGAAGGTCTCGGGTGTTGCTTTTGAAAAAGAAAAGAAGAAAGCGCAGACCGAAGAAGTAAAGTAGAATAAAAAAGAGCAGGGAAGAATCCCTGCTTTTTTTGTTAACAAGAATGTTCGGTTCTACATAGGATAAGCTGTAAGGATAAAATCCTTAAAATCATTAAAAGGAGAGTCGGATATTCTATGGATAATCCGCATATGACGCCGATGCCAGGGTGCGGTCATAGCGCCGAGCCTGAAAACTTTAATTGTGATTATATGGTAGTCGGTATGGCATATGTTCCTGTGCAGAGATGGGAGCAGGTAAGAACGCCTGAAGAATCCCTCGCAAGAGGAACACAGTTTGCAGATCTCGACAAACCTTTCTTCGGGGAGGATGTATGGGTATGCGAGTAAACGGAAATATGAACAGGGGAGCAGGCTATTCGCCGAAGAGGACACACCTCATGCGAAAACTTCGGCAGTATGATTTTGCAATTTTTGAAACAGTAGAATTTTTAGATACACATCCAAAAAACAAAAAGGCGATTGAGTATTATACGAAACTGCGTCGAGAGAGGGAGAAGCTTCTTGCAGAATATGAAGCATCTTTCGGTCCGATAACAATGTATGGAAATATGAGCGAAAACGATTGGGACTGGGTAAAAGGTCCGTGGCCATGGGAAGGGGAGTGTTAGTGTATGTGGATATATGAAAAGAAGTTACAGTATCCCGTAAAAATCAAAAAGCCAAATCCTGCCGCCGCAAAGATAATCATCACCCAGCTCGGTGGTGCAGATGGCAACTGTTTGAGTAAATTCATTACTTCCAAAACACACATTTGATGGTTTTCCCGTCATCGCCACCTTTGACAATTTCCTTAAAAATAGTCCTTGCCACCTTGTTTTTCTCAACATTGCTTACACTTTCATCTTTCAAAATTTCTGTTAATCTGCGAAGTTCCTTCTTATTTATCTTTTCAACTGCTTTAGGTTGTTCTTCAGCTTTCTTTTCCTTCATTAAAGCTTTCAAGTTTGCAATTTCATCAAGAAGGCTTTTTTTATTTGCCTTATATTCCTGAAGTGTATCTACACCATCTTCGTAAGCTAATCTGACACGATCTAAACGAATCTCAAGTCGTTGTATCTGAGTTGAAATAATTAAGCTTTCATCTTCCTTTTCCACACGTTCAATGGTTTCAGGTTCAGCAAACGCAAGTTTAACATTTGGAAGTGAAACATCAGATAAAGCATTCAAAACAATCCCATCTAACTTAGTAGTTTTTATGTATCCAACACCTTTGCAAGTGCCTCGGCTTCGATTTGAACATCCATAAAACCCGCCTTGATTTGATAACACGGCACCGCACTTTTCGCATCTAACGATTCCTACTAACCAATGAGATAATTCTTTTCTGTCAGGATCATAATATTTTCTGTACTTTTCTTTTTGCTCTATCATTTTTCCCTGAACTTTCTCCCATGTTTCCATATCAATTATAGCTTCGTGTGGTCCATCGGTTATAATAGCTGTTGTTGCCGTATAATTCCTCGATATCTTTCCATCAGGATTCCATCGTGTTTTACCTATGTAAACGGGATTATTAAGCCAATATTCGATTGTCCTATTTTCTATCTGATTACCCCTATGTGTTCTTATCCCCATAGCATTTAAAGATTTAGCAATAGATAAAAAGCCTTTGCCATTTGCATAGTCGTTAAAAACCTTTCGTATAACTTCTGCTTCTTCCGGTACGATAACATACTTACCGTTTTCAACTTTGTATCCATATCCGGGTATTGATAACACGCCGCCTCTTTTTGCTTTTTCCGTCATTCCTCGCTTAACTTCTTCGGCAAGATTGATACTGTAATATTCGTCCATAGCTTCAATCATCGCTTCAAAAAGAATAGACATCTTATCATCGCCAACATCTTCACTAATCGAAATGACATCAATATTCAGCTCTTTACGAAGCATTGATTTATAAACAACACTATCCTCACGATTTCTAGCAAATCTGCTATATTTCCAAACCAATATCACATCAAATGGTTTTGGATCAAGCTTTGCTAAACCTATCATAGTATTAAAGGCAGGTCTCTTTTTTGTGTTTCTACCACTAATACCCTCATCCATAAAGATAAACTCTTTGGGTAATAACATTTGATTTCTTTCTGCATAGAGTTTGATTTTTTCCAACTGACTATCAGGACTAAATTCAATCTGATCATCAGTAGAAACTCT
>JAZTYJ010000002.1:0-22346 GCA_045636865.1 Eubacteriales bacterium | reverse complement strand
CTTCTTCCAGCACAGAGAAGCATGTAACGAATACTACGATGCTCTTCCGGCTATCGTTGAAGAATATATGGACAAGGTCAACGCAAAGATCGGCACAAACTACAAGCTCTTCAACTACTACGGTGCTCCGGATGCTGACCGCGTCATCATCGCTATGGGCTCTGTCTGCGACGTTGCTGAAGAAGTTATCGACTACATGAACGCAAACGGCGAGAAGGTTGGTCTCGTTAAGGTTCGCCTCTACCGTCCGTTCGTTCCGGAAAAGCTCATCGAAGCTATCCCGGCTACAGCAAAGAAGATCGCTGTTCTTGACAGAACAAAGGAACCCGGTTCACTCGGCGAACCGCTTTACCTTGACGTTGTTACAGCTCTTGCTTCAAAGGGCATCACAGACAAGACAGTTGTCGGCGGCCGTTACGGTCTCGGTTCCAAGGATACTCCTCCTGCAAGCATCTTTGCTACATTTGCAAACCTTGCTACACCGAACCCGAAGAACAACTTCACAATCGGTATCGTAGACGATGTTACAGGTCTTTCACTTGAAGAGAAGGCTTGCCCCGACACAGCAGCAGAGGGCACAATCTCATGCAAGTTCTGGGGTCTCGGCGGCGACGGTACAGTTGGTGCTAACAAGAACTCAATCAAGATCATCGGCGACCATACCGACAAGTTCATCCAGGCATACTTCCAGTATGACTCAAAGAAGACAGGCGGTATCACAATTTCTCACCTCCGCTTCGGTGATAAGCCGATCAAGTCAACTTACTATGTAAACAAGGCAAACTTCGTTGCTTGCCACAACTCATCTTACATCCTCAAGGGATACAAGATTGTTGAAGACGTTGTTCCGGGCGGCACATTCATGCTCGACTGCCAGTGGTCAAAGGACGAGCTTGACACTTACCTCCCCGCATCAGTCAAGGCATACATCGCTAACAACAACGTTAAGTTCTACACAATCGATGCTACAAACATCGCTATCAAGGAAATCGGCAACGCAAAGGTTAAGAACACTATCCTCCAGTCTGCGTTCTTTGCTCTTGCAAACATCCTCCCGAAGGATGAAGCTATCGACTACATGAAGAAGATGGCATACAAGTCATACATCAAGAAGGGCGAAGCTATCGTTGAGCTCAACTACAAGGCAATTGACGCAGGTGCTAACGCTATGGTTGAAATCGACGTTCCGGCTTCCTGGAAGGATGCTAAGGACGATTCAGTCAAGGCTCCGGCTACAGGCAAGAGAGCTGACCTCGTTGATTTCGTAAACAACATCGTTGAGCCGGTTTCACGTATGCAGGGTGATTCACTTCCGGTTTCTGCATTCAAGAATATGGCAGACGGTACATTCCCGCAGGGTTCTGCCGCATATGAAAAGCGCGGCGTTGCAGTTTCTGTTCCGGTATGGCACGCTGAAAACTGCATCCAGTGTAACAACTGTGCATTCGTTTGCCCGCATGCTACAATCCGTCCGTTTGCTCTTACTGCAGACGAAGCAGCTCACGCTCCGGCTGTTACAAAGTTCACAGAAAAGCCTGTTATCAAGACAGACTATAAGTTCACAATGGCAATCAGCCCGATGGACTGCATGGGATGTACTCTTTGCGTAAAGGCTTGCCCTGTAACTGCAAAGGCAGAGCGCGACGGTACACCCGAAAAGAAGGCTATCGAAATGACAAGCCAGGCTTCACAGCTTGACCAGCAGGCAGCATTTGACTACTGCGTTGCTAACGTTTCCGAGAAGCCCGAACTCATCAACAAGACAATCAAGGGCAGCCAGTTCAAGCAGCCGCTCCTCGAGTTCTCAGGCTCTTGCGCAGGTTGTGCTGAAACATCTTACGCTCGCCTTATCACTCAGCTCTTCGGTGAGAGAATGTACATCTCAAATGCTACAGGCTGCTCATCAATCTGGGGTGGTTCAGCTCCGGCTACACCGTACACAGTCAATAAGGAAAGCGGAAGAGGTCCGGCTTGGGCTAACTCACTCTTTGAAGACAACGCAGAGCACGGTCTCGGTATGTACCTCGGTCAGAAGACAATCCGCGAGCGTCTCATGGCTGACGTAGAAAAGATTGTTGCAGGCGACAAGGCATCAGCTGAGCTCAAGGCAGCTGCAAGCGAATACCTCGCAACAAAGGACAACGGCGAAGCTAACGAAGCTGCAACAAAGGCTCTCGTTGCTGAACTTGAAAAGGTTGCAGACAAGTGCGATCTTTGTGCAGGCATCCTCGCTGAAAAGGATTACCTCTCAAAGAAGTCAGTCTGGATCTTCGGTGGCGACGGTTGGGCATACGACATCGGCTTCGGCGGTCTCGACCACGTTCTCGCATCAGGTGAAGATGTAAACATCATGGTATTCGATACTGAAGTTTACTCAAATACAGGCGGTCAGGCTTCAAAGGCATCTAACCTCGGTCAGGTTGCTCAGTTTGCAGCAGCCGGTAAGAACATCTTCAAGAAGAACCATGCAGACATCGCAATGTCTTACGGTTATGTATACGTTGCACAGGTTGCTATGGGTGCTGATATGAACCAGACACTCAAGGCTCTTGCAGAAGCTGAAGCTTATCCGGGTCCGTCTCTCATCATCGGCTACGCTCCTTGCGAAATGCACGGCATCAAGGGCGGTATGGTCAACTGCCAGGCTGAGATGAAGAAGGCTGTTGAGGCAGGTTACTGGCAGATGTTCAGATACAACCCGACTCTCAAGGCTGAAGGCAAAGAAGCATTCACCCTCGACTCCAAGGAGCCGACAGGAAGCTATGTTGACTTCATCAAGAACGAGACTCGTTATGCTCGTCTTGCACAGCAGTTCCCCGAAAGAGCAGAAGAGCTCTTCGCTAAGGCTGAAGAACATGCAAAGGATCGCTACAACGACCTTGCAAAGCGTGCAGGAAAGTAACTTAAATCCCCAAAATGCCACGGCGCAAGCCGTGGCATTTTTTATACTTTTTATCTGTTTTTCCACGTCTTCTCATTGACATTTTCTTTAACATATGTTAAGATATTGTTAAAGTCAATGGCAGAAGATGTTCGAGCCTTTATTTTTTGACCAAAAAGCTAAAACGTTTTTGTTCAATTTCAAGACTCTTCGAAGCATTGTTTTGCCAAATTTACAGGAGGAAGAAGAAAATGAAAAAAAGAATTCTCGCTTTGGTTCTCGCAGCGGTTATGGCTCTTTCACTTGCTGCTTGCACAAAAGCACCGACAGGTGGCACAGCTGCCAATGCTGATCCGCTTACATCAGATGACGTTATCAAAGTAGTATTGATGTCTCATCCGAGCTGGCCGTATCAGGACAACTGGAAAGTTGTTGAGTACATCAGGGAAAGCGTTGGTGCAACTGTTGATATTACAGCTATCCCCAACCTTGACGTTGCTACAAAGTATTCTACTATGTTTGCTGATCCGGCATCCCTTCCGGACATCTGCCTCTTTGACTACAAGGGCAGTGCTGAAGGACAGCTCTTCCAGGGTGCTCTCGTCGCACTTGATGACTACGAAGAGTATATGCCGAACTACGTTGCTTGGAAGGATTCACTCTCTGATGTTGATTATGATGCATTCGTAACTTCACGCAAGTCATACGACGGCAAGGTTTACTACACACCGGTTGTAGGTCGTGAAACATCAGAAGGTGTTATGGCTTGGCTTTACCGCAAGGACATCTTCGAAAAGCACAACCTCAAGGTTCCGACAACATTCGACGAGCTCTATGAAGTTTCAAAGGAACTCAAGGCTCTTTATCCGAACTCTTACCCGTTCTGCGTAAGAAACGCACTCAAGTTCAACCTCAACGTTATGGCTCCGTCATTTGATGCTAACTGGGCAGGCCCGGGCTTCTACTATGATTTTGCAGACGAAAAGTGGAAGCACGGTTCTCTTGAAGAGCCGATGCGCGAAGCTCTCACATTCTTCAACAAGATGGCTGCTGAAGGTCTTATGACTCCGGACTACGCTACACTCACAACTTCTGCATGGCAGGAACTCATCACCTCTGACCGCGGTTTCATCACTCCGGAATACCAGACACGCATCGACTTCTTCAACTCAATCGCAAAGGACAACAACCAGCCACTCAGATTTACAGCTATGGTTCCGCCGGTTGCAAACGCTGAAAAGGGTACAAATAAGGTTTTAAAGAATAACCTCGATCCGTACGGTTTCGTTCTCTGCAACACAATGGACGAAGGCCGCATTGTAAACGCAGCCAAGTTCCTCGACTGGTTCTACTCAGACGAAGCATATGATCTCGTTTCATGGGGTAAAGAAGGCGAAACATACGAAGTTGTTAATGGTGAGAAGCAGTTCATCAGACCCGAAGGTTCAAACGAGCCGATAAAGACACTTTACGGCTTCTCAAATCCGGGATTATTCCTCCGTGCTGATACTAAGGCTGTTGAGTCAACCGAATCTGAAGACATTTCAGAAGTACGCGCTATGGTTATTGAGCACACAATGGATAAGTTCCCGCCGACAAAGTACCTCTCATTCACTCCTGAAGAGTCAGAATTTATAGCTGACAAGGTTACTGCTATTACTTCTTATACTGATGAGATAATCACAAAGATTGCTACAGGTCAGGCTCCCATTTCAATGTTTGATGAGATGGTAGAAGAAGCAAATAAGATGGGACTTGCTGAAGTTCTCGAAACATACGAAACAGCTTACGCAAGAATCAAGTAATTTTCCCCATATTCAGATTCCCAAAAGCCACGGTTTTCTGCCGTGGCTTTTTATTATACATGTCTGTATTTCTCACGTCATATCATTGACATTTTCTTTTACATATGTTAAGATATTATTAAAGTCAATGGCAGAAGATGTTTGCGACTTTGGTTTTTTTGTCGGAAAAGCTAAAACGTTTTTCCTCAATTTCCAAATTGTTTCAATTGTCATTTTGCCAAAATTTACAGGAGGAAGAAGAAAATGAAAAAAAGAATTCTCGCTTTGGCTCTTGCAGCAGTTTTGGCTCTTTCGCTTGCTGCATGTACAAAGACGCAGACCGGTGGCACAGCTGCCAATGCTGATCCGCTTACAAAAGATGACGTTATCAAAGTTGTTTTGATCTCTCATCCGAGCTGGCCGTATCAGGACAACTGGAAGGTTATGGAGTACATAAGAGAGAATGTTGGCGCAACTGTTGAAGTTAACGCTATCCCCTCTTCAGACGTCGCTACAAAGTATTCTACTATGTTCGCTGATCCGTCATCACTTCCGGACCTCTGCTCTTTCGACTACAAGGGCGGTGCTGAAGGACAGCTCATGCAAGGTGCACTCGTTGCATTCGACGACTACGAAGAATACATGCCGAACTACGTTGCATGGAAGGATTCACTCTCAGAAGCTGATTACGATGCTTACGTCACAGCTCGTAAGTCATACGACGGCAAGGTTTACTACTCACCGGTTGTAGGTCGTGAAACAACCGAAGGTGTTATGGCTTGGCTTTACCGCAAGGACATCTTCGAAAAGCACAACCTCAAGGTTCCGACAACATTTGATGAGCTCTACGAGGTTTCAAAGGAACTCAAGGCTCTCTATCCGGACTCATATCCGTTCTGCGTAAGAAACGCACTCAAGTTCAACCTCAACGTTATGGCTCCGTCATTTGACGAAAATTGGGCTGGTCCCGGTCTCTACTACGATTTTGCAGAAGAAAAGTGGAAGCACGGCTCTCTTGAAGAGCCGATGCGCGAAGCTCTCATATTCTTCAACAAGATGGCTGCTGAAGGTCTTATGACTCCGGACTACGCTACAATTTCTACAGCTTCATGGCAGGAACTCATTTCTTCTGACCGTGGATTTATCACTCCGGAATATCAGACACGTATCGACTTCTTCAACTCAATCGCAAAGGACAACAACCAGCCGCTCAGATTTACAGCTATGGTTCCGCCTGTTGCTAATGCTGAAAAGGGTACAAACAAGGTTATAAAGAACAACCTTGATCCGTATGGTCTTGTTCTCTGCAACACAATGGATGAAGGCCGCATCGCAAACGCTGCAAAGTACCTCGACTGGTTCTATTCTGACGAAGCAGTTGAAATCGTTTCATGGGGTAAGGAAGGCGAAACATTCGAAGTTGTTGACGGCAAGAAGCAGTTCATCAAAAACGGTGCAAACGAGCCGATAAAGACACTTTACGGTTTCTCAATCCCGGGAACATTCCTCCGTGCTGACATCGAAGCTATCGAATCTACTGAATCTGAAGACATTTCAGAAGTACGCAGCATGGTTATCGAACACACAATGGATAAGTTCCCGCCGACAAAATACCTCTCATTCACTCCTGAAGAATCAGAATTTATGGCTGACAAGATCACAGCAATCAACACTTATGTAGATGAAATCATCACAAAGATTGCTACAGGTCAGGCTCCCATTTCAATGTTCGATGAGATGGTAGAAGAAGCAAACAAAATGGGACTTGCTGAAGTTCTCGAAACATACGAAGCAGCTTACAACAGAGTTAAGTAATCCCATTCTCACAGAGCACAAAAGCTCCGAAAGCAATATTGCTTTCGGAGCTTTTTAATTTTGTTTCTGTTACTTTATACTGTCAAACAACTCAATTGTATCACGGATGAGAATCTCATCATATCCCGGTGCAAGGCGCGATGAACGGGCCTCGTATCCACCCTCACTATATGCCTTTGTTGTCGGGAAATATGTTTCTCCGCCGTTTGAGAGGCAACACACAAGTGTCATTTTATATGAAGATTTGCTGCACACTTCATTTCCGACCTCGGTAAACATCTCGCCCGGAACTGCACAGAATACTATGTCGCCTATTGAAATTGCACCAACGGAAAACTCAAAAAATTCCGGACCGTTTTCAAGTACAACAATGCGCTTTGCTTCCGCAACAACGGTTGTGAGTTCCATCTTCTCAAACGGAATGAGATCATCTCTGCCGCTTGTGTGAAGCTCATAAATTTTGCGCGCCTCATCAAGCCTGTCATTTTCCTGATGCGACGGAAGCCGTGTTTCTTTCTTTGCATACGAGATTTTAACGTTCTTTATGTATTCCGTTTTTCCGCAAATTTGGAGCACAGCTCCTGCAATAACGCGTCCCATATGCTTTGCATGCTCATAACCTCTCGGCACACCGTCAAAAGTATCATACTCAAGACCGCATCTGTCTCCTGCATTCGGGAACGGGTTTATGTGGTTAACATCCCCTTGCGGAGCTGTTAAAAATATGCACTTAACATTATCAAGAGCTTTTTCTACCGTGCTTACAACAAAGCCCGGATAGTCGCCGCTTATCATATCACCGCCAACCGAATCCGCATGAACACCGAAATTCACAATATAAACATCATCAGCTCCCTCGCGCTCGCACTTGACAAGCTTAACTGTCTCATTCGGCACACCAAGCGCATGGTCAACCTCAGGATTGTCAACACCGGGGTTCGTCTGGACGTTTCCGTTTTTCATCCTGAAACGGCGAACAAACGAGATGCCCTCAGCCTTGCCTGTTGCAACAGAAAGCTTTGCCGGTTTAAGGTCTGCAATAGCTGTTGCTGCTGCATCTCGAGTCTGAATGCCGAGGAAGTTTTTATATTGCTCAACCGCATCAACCTCAGGGCCCGTGTGGGTATGTGTGCAGTTTAAAAGAATCGCCTCTGTCGGAAGCCCGCAATACTCCGAAATGAGTTTTCTGAAAGCATCTGAGGTTTCAACCGACAAATCAACAATTTCAAGGCTGATTACAAGTGTTTTCTTCTCCCCGTCTGAAAACGCAACTGCGTTTACATAAAGGTCATCAAGAACACCGCTTGCATATCTCTCTTCATAATATCCCGAAACAGGCGTTCCAAGAGGCGGAGTTATAAGTTTTCGCCCAAAACCTACTTCAATTTTGTTCATTTTGCTTTCTCCTTCATCTGATTTCAATTAATTATAACCTTTAAAACCCCCATTGTCAATGCGCCGTTATCATTTTCAAAACACTTTACTTCTTGTCTTTTTTATGATAAAATTATTTTGTATTTAGACAAATACTTTTTGTGGGTGAAGGATAATGAAAAAATACATATTATACAATCCTATCGCAGGAAATGAACGCGGCGACGGCGTCGCAAAAAAGCTCGGTTCACTCTATATCGGTTATGAGGTTGAATATCTCGACATCCTTAAAATTGAAAGCTTTGAAAACTTCTTTTCTTCGATCAACGATGAGGATGATGTTATCATCTGCGGCGGCGACGGTACGCTCAACCGCTTTGCAAACCGCATAAACGGAATTGACGTTAAAAACAAACTTTTTTACTACTCTGCAGGAAGCGGAAATGACTTTTTAAATGACCTTGAAAAGCCTTTCGGCTCAGAACCTTTCCTCATAAACGATTACATGGCGAATCTCCCGACCGTTGAAATCAACGGAATCACTTTCCGCTTTTTTAACGGAATAGGATTTGGTATCGAAGGCACGGTTTGCGCCGTTGGAAACAAACTTCGCGAAACTTCCAACAAAAAGATTAACTACACATCTATCGCACTCCGCCTTATTCTTTTCTCTTTCCGTCCGAGAAATGCCAAAATAACTGTTGATGGTGAAACTTTTGAGCACAGGAAGGTGTGGCTTGCATCCTCTATGTACGGTCGATACTTTGGCGGAGGTATGAAGGTTGCTCCCAACCAGAAGCGCGGAAGCGATGAGCTCTCTCTTGTTGTAGTTCACGATTGCACCAAACTTCAGCTTATGTGCGTCTTCCCTTCCGTATTCAAGGGCGAACACCTTAAATTCAAAAAGCTCGTGTCTGTATATACGGGCAAGGAAATAACGGTAGAGTATGATACTCCGTGTGAACTTCAGCTTGACGGTGAGACTGTAAATGATGTAAAATCATACACAGCTCGTTCAAAAGCCTTTGTTGGAGCTGCCTTATAAAAATAATTTCTATATTTTAAAGACGTATGATATCATACGTCTTTTTTATACAAAAAACCGTGAAAGGTTTCCCTTTCACGGTTTTAAATTTATTTCAATTAACCGAGGCGCTTTTTAAGACCTTCGAGCTGATCGTACATTTCCTTCGGCATACGGTTGCCAACACTCTGAATCTTTGCATAGAATTCTTCGAGGTTTGCAGCGTCTTCCTTCCAGAGCTGCGGATCAACTGAAAGGATATCCTTGAGGATGTCGAGAGTTACTTCGTCCTCAATGCCCTCGCGGTTGATGTCCTCAGGATTCGGAACATAACCGATCGGAGTTTCAACAGCGTCAACTTCGTCATCGCAACGCTTGAGAATCCACTCAAGAACACGGAGGTTGTCACCGAATCCCGGCCAGAGGAACTTGCCGTTTGAATCAGTTCTGAACCAGTTTGTGTTGAAGATCTTCGGCTTCTTTGTGATCTTGTCGCCCATTTCGAGCCAATGTGCGAAGTAGTCGCCCATATTGTATCCGCAGAACGGAAGCATAGCCATCGGATCGCGGCGAACAACTCCGACTGCACCTGCAGCTGCTGCAGTTGTCTCTGACGCCATAGCTGAACCTACGAATACACCGTGGTTCCAGTCAAATGACTGATATACAAGCGGAGCTGTCTTTGCGCGGCGTCCGCCGAATACGATTGCAGAAATCGGAACGCCCTTGAGGCTTTCAAATTCCGGAGAGATGCACGGGCACTTTGATGCCGGTGCTGTGAAACGTGAGTTCGGGTGTGCACCCTTCTCGCCTGATTCGCAATCCCACTTCTCGCCCTTCCAGTTGATAGCGTTCTTCGGAGGATTCTTGTCAAGACCTTCCCACCAAACAGTATTGTCTTCAACGTTATGAACAACGTTTGTAAAGATTGTATCCTGGAGGCATGTGTGGAGAGCATTCGGGTTTGACTTTTCGTTTGTACCCGGTGCAACACCAAAGAAGCCTGCTTCAGGGTTGATAGCCCAGAGACCACCGTCTTCACCAACGCGGAGCCATGCGATATCGTCGCCTACGCACTCAACTTCATAGCCCTTATCCTTGTATGCCTTCGGCGGAATAAGCATAGCGAGGTTTGTCTTACCGCCAGCAGACGGGAATGCTGCTGCGATGTACTTCTTTGTACCGTTCGGAGCCTTAACACCGAGGATGAGCATATGTTCAGCCATCCAGCCTTCGTTGCGGCCCTGATATGATGCGATACGAAGAGCAAAGCACTTCTTACCGAGGAGAACGTTTCCGCCGTAACCTGAGTTGATAGACCAGATTGTGTTATCCTGCGGGAACTGAACAATGTATCTCTCTTCGGGATTCATTGTTGCACGTGAATGGAGACCGTGAACAAAGTCAGCGCTGTCGCCGAGGTTGTCAAGAACAGCCTTGCCGATACGTGTCATAATCTTCATATTGAGAACAACATAGATAGAGTCTGTAATCTCGATGCCTGCTTTTGCAAACGGAGAACCTACAACACCCATTGAGAACGGAAGAACATACATTGTTCTGGCCTTCATGCTGCCGTCGTAAAGCTTTGTGAGCTTAGCATACATTTCCTTCGGATCCATCCAGTTATTTGTAGCACCTGCCTCTTCCTTTGTCGGTGCACAGATAAATGTACGGTCCTCAACACGAGCAACGTCATCTATAGCAGTTCTGTGGAGATAACAACCCGGAAGCTTTTCTTCGTTAAGCTTAATAAGCTCGCCTGTTGAGACTGCCTGAGCACGAAGAGCTTCGAGCTGTTCCTCGCTACCATCAATCCAAACTACTGAATCCGGCTTAACGAGTTCAGTAATTTCTTTTACCCATTCATTTACAAATTTGTTAGTTGTCAAACTCATTTTGAATTCGCCCCTTTCGTAATACTACAAATTTTGCTATATATTATATTATTATATTTTTGTCAAAATATCAAGTCTTTTTGCTGATAAATTTAAATTTTAACAAATTTATTTTATTTTTTTTATAAAACTTTTCGCAAAATACGTCTAAGTATATCATAAATCAAAAAACATCACCACAATACGACTATTTGCATTACACTTTGCATTTTTTATTGCATTTTGCCCTACATTTTCCGACCGCTTATTTATTATATTTGTTTTATACTCTTTGTATGCATAATAAATTGAAAGGACTTTTTTACAAATGAGTACAGAAAACAAAGCAAAAAACTTTTCGCATATACATATCATAACAAAAAAATTGTTTTCAGCAATCTCCCCCGCTATTATTCTCTGCCCCGCAAACTTTATTTTTTCGTTTCTGTTATCGCGTGCAACCTTCCTCGGTGAGACCGCACCGTTCGGTCTTGCCGCGAGCGCGGCTCTCGGCGTTTCGCGATTCTCCCTTTTCGGACTTCTCGGCGCGATACTCGGTTATATTTCTCTTTTTAACAAGATAAACTCGCTCAAATACATCGCCTGTATCATTCTGATTTTTACTGCAAACTTTGTTTTTTCGGATACGTATCTTTCGAAAAAGCGTTTCTTTGCACCACTTTCTGTTGTTGTTCCGATTTTCTGCATCGACTTTGTTTTTCTCGCTGACGGCGGTTTTCGTTTTTTCGATTCTGTCGTTTCACTTTTTGAAGTTGTCCTTTCAGGCTTTGGTGCGTATTTCCTCTCACTTTTTACACAGAAAAGAAAACTCTCATCCGGCGAGCTTTCGGTAGCTGCGCTTGTGCTGTGTGTCGGAATCGTCAGCGCATTTTCCGGTATATCCGCATTTTCAACTCTCTCCGTCGGCAGAATGCTTGCGCTGTTTCTGACTCTCTTCTGTTTCTTCTTTGGCGGAATGCGTGTCGGCGCACCGTGCGGAGTAGTTCTCGGCACAGCCGTTTCGCTAACACTTCTAAATCCCGAATACTGTATGATTCTCGCTCTTTGCGGAATTATCTTTTCCATTTTCAGCCCCCTCGGAGCTCACCTTTCACTCTTTTTCTCCTTCTTATCGGGAGTTTGCATCTGTGCCTGCTTAAATCTTCCTCTCGCTCTCGCGTTTTCACTTGAGTTCGTTGTTGCTTCGACCTTTTTTCTTCTTTTTGGAAAGACTCTTTTCAAGCATACCGGAACCTTTTTTCGCTCACATACAAAAAGAAGCGATGTTCACCTTCGAATTCTCACTTCGGAGCGACTTGAAAATGCGGCGAAGGCTTTTTCCTCTCTCAGAAACGCACTTTCGGAGCTTGATGAGCAAAACGAGCCACCTTCGCTTTCTGATGTTAAAACATTTTTTGAAAAAACGACGTGTTCTGTCTGCAAAAAATGCGAACTCCTGAACACCTGCTGGAATCGCGATACCTTCTCAACCCGCGACGCTTTTATGAAGGCAGAGCATGCAATCACAAAAAACGGTGTTCTCTGTGCAAGCGACTTCCCTCTTTACTTTTCCTCGCGATGCATCAACATAGAATCTTTTATTAACTCCGTAAACCGCGAGATTTTTGCAATGCGATACCGTGCACAGAGCTACTCTCACCTCTGTGAAAGCCGTGAACTTCTCAGCAAGCAATACTCCGACACCGCGGCCATCTTTTCCGATTTATCCTCTGAAATCTCCTCAAACACGCACTTTGACGAAGATGCAGAAAGAGAGATTTTGTCTATACTCTCAAATCGCGGAATACTCTGCGATGCCGCAGTTTACCGTGACTTTGAAAACCATCTTAACATTCATCTCTGCGGCAACGACCTCAGCTATATCCGGGATCACGGAAAAACTTTTCTCCCCTTGTTTTCCGCTGCCTGCAAAACAAAGCTTTCGGATATTGTTTACACAAAATCAAAAAAGCTTGACGACATCATAATCCGCGAGCTTCCGCGACTTCATGCAAACTTCGCCGCTGCGGCAACAAGCAGAAAAACAAACGAAAAAAGCGGCGATTCCGGTAGCTTTTTCTCACCCGCAAACGGAAAAACTGTCCTTCTTCTCTCTGACGGAATGGGAAGCGGAAACCTTGCCGCAAAGGAAAGCGAAACGTGCATATCACTTCTCTCTGATTTATTACACGCGGGTTTTTCGCCCAAAGATGCGCTTTCCACTCTGCAGTCTGTTTTCAGATTCAGAACAGAATTCAACGCCGCATTTTCTACCCTCGATCTTTTTTATGCTGATATGTTTTCGGGATATGCAGAGTTCTATAAGCTCGGCGCTTCACCCTCATATATAAAACGAGGAGAGAGCGTCCGGCGCATAACTTCATCTTCACTTCCTGCCGGAATCGCGCTCTCTTCTTCACATGATCCGGACGTAACAAGCATAAACCTCTTGCCCGGAGACTGCATCATAATGACAAGCGACGGCATTGCAGACGGTGTAGACGATGTGAATTTTCTTGGTTTTATCTCTAAAGCTGATGTCAGAAATCTAAAGGCCTTCGCTGATGAAATTCTCGCACACTCGATAGCGACATACGGAAAAAATGACGATATGACCGTCGCCGTAATTCTCGTCGAAGAGGTATATTGACATAAATTTTCGGATAAACTTATTATAAAGGCTCGGTGAAGATTATGGTCAAAGGAACATCAAGACGCGTCGTTATCGTAAAACCGCCTGTGGGGAGTATTTTCGAAGAAGCTATTTTCATACTCAAAGACGGTTCCCTTTCAACTGACTTTGACGCCGATAAAATACTCAGGGAAGCTTGTTCTGAAGCTGATGAATATGTCCGCGCAAACTGCACTCATACAAAAAGAAATTTCATATTTCCGATTATATTAACTGCAACTCTTCTTATTTTAACGATTTTTTTGCTCTCTGTTTTTCTCCTTTAAAAGAAAATGACTTCTTACTTTTCGTAAGAAGTCATTTTCTTTATCTGTTTACGATGTTTTTAGGGTTTCCATCCATAAAAGCCTTTAAGTTTTCTGCAACAAGCGTAATGAGACGTCTCCTCGTTTCAATGGGCGCCCATGCGATATGCGGCGTCATAATGCAGTTTTTAGCTGTCATAAGCGGATTGCCGTCATACATCGGTTCACGCGTTAAAACGTCAATTCCCGCGCCTGCAATACGTCCCTCATTGAGTGCGTCGGCAAGAGCCTTCTCATCAACCGCGCCGCCGCGGCTTGTGTTGATCAAAAATGCAGATTTCTTCATAAGCGAAAGAGTTTCGCGATTTACCATACGCTCGGTTTCGGGAGTGAGCGGTGCGTGGAGCGTAAGAAAATCGGATTTTCTAAAAAGCTCTTCACGGCTGACACACGGAAACTCCGTGCATTTTGACGGTGTGCGCGTCGAAACAATAACGTTCATCCCAAACGCTCTGCCCAGCTTTGCAACCTCACTTCCGATATCGCCGTATCCGAACACACCGAGAGTTTTTCCGCGAAGCTCAAATATCGGATACGGGAAATATGAGAACGTCGGGGATTTTATCCATCCGCCGTTTCTTATCGAATTTACATAGTCGACAAGACTTCCGGAAAGCGCGAGAATCATTGAGAAGGTGAGCTGTGCAACCGAATGAGTTGAGTATCCCGGAACGTTTGCAACCGATATTCCCTTCTCCTTTGCATACGCGATATCTATGTTGTTGTATCCCGTGGCAAAGAGACCAATATACTTAAGCTTTGGACATCTGTCGATGAATTCGCGGTTTAAATTTGCTTTGTTGCATATAACCGCATCAGCATCACCGACGGTTTCGTCGAAATCATCTATAGGCATATCGTCGAAATAAAGAACCTCGCCGAGTGCCGAAATTTCATCAAGCGCAACATCACCTTTTGTTATTGTGCAAGTGTCTAAAACTGCTATCTTCATAATACGACCTCCCTTTTTAAAAACAGGAGCTGCACAAGGTCTTGTACAGCTCCTCTCGTTTTATAATGTGAAGTAGTCGTCGAAATTGAGACCCTGTGATGCGCCGATATCACGAAGCTCCTGAAGAGTCTTTTCGTTGACCGGAACCCCGTCGCGAAGCTTCTGCTCGCGTGATTCAACTTCTTTTTCGCCGTGTGTGTAGATTCTGTCGTGTCCGTCTGCCTTCGGACTTTCACGAAGCTCCTGGAGGAGATTTGACATACGAGCCTTGATTTCCTTCTTATCGCCGAAGATACCGTAGTCGATAGCCATGAGGCAGAAGGATGTGTCAGCGTTACCGCTATTCTTAACGTGCGGAGAAGTTGTTCCGCCTGTCATAATTGATGTGAAGAGCTCAACGATGATACCAAAGCCATAGCCCTTGTGTGATCCTGTTTCTTCAGAGAAGCCACCGAGCGGGAATATGCCGCCGCCGAGCTTGCCGATGATGTTCTTGAGAACGCGGTTTGCATCATCGCAGTCGGCACCGTTTTCATCTGCTACCCAACCCTGCGGAAGCGGAAGTTCCTTCTTGCGGTAAACTTCAAGCTTTCCACGTGTGATAACTGTTGTTGCGGCGTCAAACCAGAAGTCAACCGGATCAGCCGGCATAGCAACAGCGATGGGGCTTGTGCCGAGCATTGCCTTTTTGCCGTATGTCGGGATAGCGATAGCTTCTGTGTTTGTCATGCTGATACCGATAAGATCGTTATCTGCAGCCATCTGTGTATAGTAACCTGCAATACCGTAGTGGTTTGAACCTCTTACGCAAACCGCACCGAATCCGCACTTCTTTGCCTTTTCCATAGCCATTTCCATTGCCTTTTTAGCAACGACCTGACCCATAGACTTCGGAGCATCGATAACTGCAGAAACCGGAGTTTCGTGGAGGATTACAGGTTCTACATCGGGGACTATTGAACCTTCTTCAATAGCAAGGTGGTATCTGATGAGGCGCTGAACACCGTGTGATTCGATACCGTAAAGGTCTGCTGTGAGAAGAACGTCTGTTATAGCCTTGCTGTCCTCTGCAGAGTAACCTCTCTTGCAGAAGATGTCTTCACAGTACTTGCGAAGGCTGTCTACATTCAAATTTATATATGCCATTTTTATTAGCTCCTTCTTATCGGGAAATTATCTCTGAACACGACCGGAACCGTCGCCGCCCATAAGAGCCTTGACTTCAGAGAGAGTTGCGCGGTTGTAGTCGCCGCAGATAGAGTGCTTGAGGCATGATGCTGCAACTGCAAAGTTGAGAGCATCTTCTTTGTTTTCGTAGTTATTGAGGCCGTAGATAAGTCCGCCTGAGAAAGAGTCGCCGCCGCCGACACGGTCAACGATATCGGTGATCATGTACTTCTTGCTGAGGTAGAAGTTATCTCTGTCGCAGAGGCAAGCAGACCAGCCGTTTGTATCTGCGCTCTTGCTCTCACGGAGAGTGATAGCGAGAGTCTTCATATCCGGATACTGCTCGAGAACCTTGCGAGCCAAAGCTTCGTACTTAGCTGTATCAAGAACGCCGTCTTCAACCTTGACATCAACAGTGATGCCGAGAGACTTCTGGCAGTCTTCTTCGTTTGCGATACCGACATCAACATACTTAACGAGTTCGCACATAACTTCCGGAGCAGTCTTGCCGTACTTCCAGAGGTTCTTGCGGAAGTTGAAGTCGCATGAAACTGTAACGCCAAGCTTCTTTGCAGCCTTTACAGACTCAAGAGCGAGCTCTGCAGCTGATGCGGAGATAGCCGGTGTGATACCTGTGATGTGGAACCATGTTGCGCCGTCAAAAATCTTTTCCCAGTCAAAGTCGCCCGGCTTTGCGAGAGCGATAGCTGAAAATTCGCGGTCGTAAACAACCTTTGATGCGCGCTGGTTAGCACCTGTTTCGAGGTAGTAGATACCCATTCTTCCATTTGTGCGGATGATGTCCTTTGTGTCAACGCCGAATGAACGGACGTCTGCAACACAAGCGTCACCGATTGCGTTTGCCGGAAGAGCTGTTACGAATGATGCGTCCATACCGTAATTTGCGAGTGAAACTGCTACGTTTGCTTCGCCGCCGCCGAATGTTGCTTCGAATGACGGAGACTGGAAAAATCTCTCAAGACCGGGTGATTTGAGTCTGAGCATAATTTCTCCGAATGTTACTACTTTTGCCATGATGATTCGCTCCTTTATTATTTATATTATTTAAAATTACTTGTTTTCAACTTCTGCCTTGTGCTTTTCAAGCAAGCGGTTGATTTTGTCAATCGGACTTAAGAGTGATGTGATTGAGATGTCGTGGTTCATCGTATCCATAATGAGTGAGAGGAACTTTGACATGTCAGCATTTACATACCACGGAGCCTCAAGGATTTCGCTTGTGCGGTAGTTTAAGTTTGTTGAGAAGACCTTGTCGATTGCGCCGTCTTCATACGCCTTGTTGAAGTTTGCAGCGCCCTCTGTAAAGAGGCCGAATGTAACTCCGACGAAGATTCTCTTGGCTTTCTTTGCCTTGAGCTCGTATGCGATTTCGATTACCGACTCGCCTGATGAAATCATATCGTCAATAAGGAGAATATCCTTGCCCTCAACTGATTCACCAAGGAATTCGTGGCTGATAATCGGGTTGCGGCCGTTTATGATGCGTGTATAGTCGCGGCGCTTGTAGAACATACCTACGTTTACGCCGAGCATACTTGCAAAGTAAAGGCTTCTGCTCATACCGCCTTCATCCGGGCTGACAACGATGAGGTTGTCTTTGTCAATCTTGATGTCGGGAACGTTTTTTAAAAGAGCTTTTATAATCTGATAAGTGGGGGTTATGTTTTCAAATCCGATAAGCGGAATTGCATTCTGAACGCGCGGGTCGTGAGCATCGAAGGTGATGATATTGTCGACGCCGAGCTGCTCGAGCTCCTGAAGAGCAAGTGCACAGTCGAGAGATTCACGGGCTGCCTTGCGGTGCTGACGGCTCTCATAGAGAAGCGGCATGATAACGTTGATACGTCTTGCCTTACCTCCGATAGCCGCAATAACGCGCTTAATGTCCTGGAAGATATCGTCCGGACTCATGCGGCATTCCATATTATACATTTTATATGTACAGCTGTAGTTGCTTATGTCAGCGAGAATATAGATATCGTAACCGCGGACAGTTTCCTTTAAGATTGCCTTTCCTTCGCCCGACGCAAAACGCGGTGTTGCGTGGTCGATGAGGTATGAATCTCGGAGATATGCCGGAAAATGAAGCGGAACGTTGCCGTTTTCGACATTATAGCGTCTCTGCTGAACGAGATGAGCATCGACTAAGTTTCCGAGTTCTCTGCTGCTCTCGAGAGAGATGATACCTATCGGAGCAAAAGGAATTCTGTCATCCGGTGCTGATCTGAATGTGCTTACCATATACTTTAACCCCTTTATCTGTATTGTGAAAATAATATTTCGCTCTTATATCATAGCATATTTTCTCATCTTCCGCAAGATAAAAAGCGACAAAATCATTGTTATTTATTAAAGTTATATCATCACGGAAGACATTATTTTTATTTTGAGTTTTTTCTCTTAAAAGTGTAATTTTTTCGTTGACGGAAATATATTTTTATATTATAATATTAAGGTACGCTGGAGTGGCGCAGTGGTAGCGCAATTGATTCGTAATCAATAGGCCGTGGGTTCAAGTCCCATCTCCAGCTCCAAGCAAAACAGAAACACTCCTGTGTTTCTGTTTTTGTTTTTTAGTTTGGCAGGGACTTGAACCCTAAGAGGGTACGAGCATCAGAAAGCAGATTTTTCCGGAACAATTAATCACTATTCAAAACCGGAACAAACACCTTGACATTTACCCCTGATGAGGATAAAATTATTGTCGTAATGTGTAGATTTTTGTCTGTTAAACGGAGGGTAAATATGTCTAAAATTTTATATCTCATCCGCCGTACTCTTAAGTTAAATTTAAAAGGTATGGGTGAGCGGATTGACGAGGCACACCGCCGTTGCGGTAAATCCAGAATATTTATATTTTTTGATATGATAGTGTGCGGCCTGCGCTATCAGGCGGGATACATCGAATATGTGATATACGGGATGTACGATATGAATGCAAAGCAACGTGCAACCGTACTTACGGCAGGTAAAAACAACCGCTATGTCGCCGCACTCAACAAAAAATCCGATTGGGATTTCTTTGAAAACAAAATAAAGTTTTTAAACACTTTCCGCGAGGAAACGCGCAGGGATTTTCTTGACTTGTCCTGTGCGTCCTTCGACGATTTTCTCGCATTTATCGCAAAGCATCCGACATTTATGGCAAAGCCCGTTGACGGTATATGCGGCAAGGACATCGAAAAAATCAACTCTTCAGAGCATGACAGCCATTGCTTGTTCAGCGATTTGAAAAAGAACGGTCAGTCTCTTCTTGAAGAGGTTATAATCCAGCACCCGGACGTGTCACGGATAAATCCGTCTGCAATTAACACCGTGCGTATTGTGACTATCGTGTCCGGCAATATTCCCCACGTGGTTTTTGCAGGTCTGCGCTGCGGACGCGCAGGTAGCGTGGTGGATAATTTTGTCGCAGGCGGTATGACCGTGCCCATCGACATTGAAACGGGAGTTATACATAATGTGGCAGTGGACAAGGTGGGAAATGTGTTTGCCAGACACCCCGATACCGACATACCCTTTGACTGCTTTGCTCTGCCCGATTGGCAAAAATGCATCGAGCTTGCAAAACTTGCCGCCATGCGCGTTGAAACCGTGAAATATGTAGGTTGGGACATCGCCTGTACGCCCGGCGGACCGATACTTGTAGAGGGAAATCACTTCCCCGGTCAGGTGTTGTATCAGCTCAAGGCACAAACTCCCGATAAGATAGGTATGCTCCCCGCTTACGAAGCCGTCATCCCCTACAACTCATTGAAACCCATCAAAAACTGACCCGATAGTGTGGCGGTCAGATGTTTGATTCCATATCTATATTCAAACAAGAAGCGGTTTCGGAAATCGAAACCGCTTCTTTCTATTCTTTAATTATTGCTATTACCTGAATCATAAACCTGCTGATGTTCCTTAAAGATTTCAATTCCTTCACCATCGAAAAGAAATTTTCTTATCCGTAAACATCTTTCAAGTTTAATATGTAATAAAAAACCTGTCATTTTTAAATAAAAGTGTTGCATCGTCCATCGGTGTACGATGTATAATCAATATATCACAAATGAATATCACGCGGCAACACGCAGAGTTTACGCGAAAATTCAAAAAGGGGGTATTGAGTTTTGTAATTTTTCACTCTGTGTGCTATGTGTGTCATTTCACTTTGTATAAGGAGGAATAAAATGAAAAAAAGAATTTTCAGTCTGATTCTTTGTGTCTGCATGGCGATAGCACTTTTCCCTGCGACAGCTCTTGCAGCGGCAACCAATATTTCGGTTTCGTCTGCCGGCTACTACTCAAGCGGCGACATAAAGAGTCTCACAATCGATTTCGGTTGGGACACAGCTTCCGCAAAAAGCCGCATAACGGTTATGACAAAGAAACTTCGTTCTGCGGGTGAATCGGGAACAGACAGGTATTACGGTGACTTTACCGACCTCGGCTACTACGGACGGTCCTTCAAGTCATGGAGCGATGTTTTGTCAAACAGCTCGACATTCGGTATGCTCTATTATGCCGACGAACAACAGATAGTAACCAATAAAAAGAATTCGCTTACGGTCTATTTTGATGAAGGAGATGTTCCGATCAACATAGACAGAACATACTACTTGTATCTCTGGACTTACTATGGCGGATATTATTACCCCGACAACCTCTTTATGGTGCTCCGGGTAAAGAACGGTTCGGTTCAGTTTGCTCCTGCTACGGACCGCAACAGCTATGGTTCCTTCACTGCTTTGAAGAAAAACACATCTTCATCAGCAACCCCCGAGTTCAAGGACATAAAGAGCTCTGATTATTTCTTCACACCCGTAAACTGGGCTGTTGATAAAGGCATTACAAATGGAACAAGCAACACGGCATTTTCGCCGAACAGCACTTGCACTCGCGCGCAGATTCTTACATTCCTCTGGCGTGCGGCAGGTTCACCGGAGCCGTCAATAAGCAACCCATACACAGACGTAAAGTCAAGCGATTATTTCTACAAGGTTGCTCTTTGGGCAAAGGAAAAAGGAATCTATAATCCGGGCGGATCCACATTTGCTCCGAACTCACTCTGCACACGCGCATCCACGGTTGAATATTTTTGGCGTTATGCAGGTTCTCCCTCGGTTGAGAGAGTTCCCTTCTCTGATGTAACGGCATCAAGCACACTTGACAAGGCTGTTTCCTGGGCAGTAAGAAAAGGCATTACAAACGGCACCGGCGGAACGGCATTCTCTCCGAATGCTACGTGCACACGTGCTCAGATAGTAACTTTCCTGCATCGTTATTTTGTTACTCCGCTTGATAACTCAAAACTTATCACGGACCTTATAAAAGCAGCTACACAGACAGTAACAAGCATGACACTTGATCCGAATCCTCCCGAAGATTACAGAAAGCATCCGGATTGGTACGGCTCTCTGACTCCGGCTTACAAAATGAGCGATGAAAGACTTCTGGCTGAATACAAAAACATACAGAAAGTAATGGCGGATTTCCGTGCCCGTGATATCTATATGAGCGACGGCATCTATTCCCGCGAGCTTGATTTGTGGGCAGAGATATCAAAACGAGGACTTGAACACTAAAGAATAATTTTAACATATTAAACTTTTGGAGGTACTTAAAATGAAAAAGATTATTTCACTCACACTCTTGGCAGTTATGGCACTCACACTTCTCACAGGTTGTTCAAATGCGGTTTATGACGATTTTTCAAACTTCTTAAACGTTGAAATGGCAGACGTCAACGAAAACTACGAAGCTATTAAGGCTGAAGTTGCCACATGGGAAAACCTCGCTGACGATGCTGCAATCAAAAAGAGCATTGAAGATGTTCTTCTTCCGCTTGTAAACGATTCTCTCTCAAAGCTTGAAGCTATCACTCCTGCAACAGAAGAGGTAACAGAAATCAAGGCAAAGTATGTTAAGGTAATGGAAGCATACAAAGAAGGTTTTGAGACTCTTGCTGTAGGTTGCGACACTCAGGATGAAGCAACAATCAATGCAGGTAATGACGCCCTCACAAATGGTGTTGCATTGCTTGATGAATACAACACAGCTCTTGAATCTTTGGCTGCAGAAGTCGGCGCAGAAATCGAATACTAAAATACATATCATAAAACAAAGCCGACACATACGGCGGTGCTTCGTAGGGATAAGATGCCCTAAAACCACGATTTTGGCACATAACTTCGTTAAAAAACTCCTAACCCGTCAGGGTTGGGAGCTTTTTTGCCTTGTTCTGTACTCAAGCTTATGATTTCAGGGTGCAAAGCAGTTTTGGATTAGATATTTTTCGTCTTAGAGAAATTAAAAAATGCAGACATACTGACGTATATCTGCATTTTTTGTGCACTATAAGCGGAAAATGGCAATTCAAAACCATTTTCTCCCTATCAACCCCCGCCGTAAGAGCCGGCTTTTTTATTTTACTTTTTTCTGCAGACCATTTTGTTTACGATATCGGTAT
>JAZTYJ010000001.1:0-71258 GCA_045636865.1 Eubacteriales bacterium | reverse complement strand
AACACTTTTTTAGAAACTTTTGCTTCTTTTTTGTTGACCTCGGCGGTCGCTTCCGCGCCCCCCTCTCGCGAGGTGCTTTAATACTATACCAAATCTTACTCCCTTTGTCAACACTTTTTTTCAACTTTTTTGCGTTTTTTTTATTTACATATTATATAAGCATTAATGAGTTTGATTTTATCATTGATTTTACATTCGTTTTAATATATAATAATCTCATTAAACTACGGAGGCCGACACTATGCCTATTAAAATTCCGGATGCCCTTCCCGCAAAGAGCATCCTTGAACAAGAAAATATATTTGTTATGACGGAGTTTCGTGCGCTGCATCAGGACATCCGTCCTCTCCGCATTCTCATTCTCAACCTGATGCCGACAAAAATCACAACCGAAACACAGCTTCTCCGCGCACTTTCCAATACTCCGCTTCAGATTGAATTTGATCTGCTCAAGACCGCAACTCACCGTTCAAAGAACACATCGAGTGAGCATCTTGATTCTTTCTATAAGGATTTTGACGAAATCCGAAACAAGAAATACGACGGTATGATTATCACCGGTGCGCCGGTTGAGACACTCGACTTTGAGAGCGTTGACTACTGGCCGGAGCTTTGTGAGATTATGGAATGGAGCAAGAATAACGTTTATTCAACCTTCCACATCTGCTGGGGCTCACAGGCTGCTCTCTACTATCACTACGGCATTGACAAGTCACCGAGCGATTCAAAGGTATTCGGAATATTCAAGCACGAAAACCTTGCACCGAAATCGCCGTTACTTCGCGGATACGATGATTTCTTCTTCGCTCCTCATTCGCGACATACCGCAGTTAACGAAGAAAAGCTCAGAGCCTGCGATAAACTTGAGGTTTTAGCATCATCTCCCGAGGTCGGCTCTTACATCATCATAAGCCGCGACGGAAGACAGGTATTTATAACAGGACATCCTGAATATGATGCCAATACTCTCGCAGGAGAATATGAGCGCGACATAAATCTCGGAAAGCCGATAGAGATTCCGAAGAACTATTACGAGGACAATAACCCGAATCTTGCACCTATTGTTACCTGGCGTGCTCACGCACAGCTCCTCTACACAAACTGGCTTAACTATTACGTTTATCAGACAACCCCGTATAACGTTGATGATATCAATTAGAAAAACACCGCCAATCAGGCGGTGTTTTTCTTATGCATAAAAATCGTGTCGACCTATCGTCATTACAAAGTCGCGGTTATCCGGCACCCACGTGCTCGTTGATATCTCGGGATTTAAAAAGAAAAGTATATTCTCTTTTGAAAGGCGATAGTTCTCAAGGCAAATCTTTGCCGCCATTTTACTTTCTTCCGTCGCCTCGTTGTTTATCGTTCCGTTCATGACGGGAGTAAACTGCACGCCGTTTTTCTTGTCAAATATAACTTCATATACAGTATCGGGATACTCGTCACTTTCAACACGGTTGAGCACAACATTCCCGACAGCAATCTTCCCCTCAAGACTCTCCCCCGCACTCTCTGCACTTATTATCTTTGAGAGCCAGAAAAGGTCATTTTCATTATAAAACTCATCTGCCGACAAAAAGACCTCACCATCAGAGTTCACGAACACAGTCTTCGTTCCGTCATCCCATACAACCTCTGCACCAAGAATTTTTGCAATACTTCTTATAGGAACATAAGTTTTTCCGTCTATTATCCGATTCTCATTTCCGGTGTATATATATCGCTCTGCCGCCTGCATATATCCGTCTCCGATTCGCGCCGACATTTCAACATCTTCGTTTTTGACTTTTGCCGTTCTGCTATCAGCCTCCCACGTCACATCGCATCTCGAAAATTTTTCAGAAAAACTTCTTATCGGCACATATGTAACCGAATCTATAAGTCTACCTTCCGAAAAATCCTTTCCGTCAATTTTTATGTTGGCGGCGTAAGTTGAACAAAACAACATAGCTGCCGACAAGACACCCGTGATAAATCGCTTCATCACATCACTTCCTTTCCTGTGTTATACTATTTATTTTATATTACAGGCCATTTTCGTTCAAGTTTGAATATATGGAAGAGCTTGATAATAGCGGTAATTCAGCCAATTTTCGCAAACATTGTAATTTTTTAAAAAAATGTCTTGCATTTTATTTTCAAATCTGTTATTATATTATATGCTTTTATTGAAAAGATTTAAGGAGGTGCGGCAAATGGCAAAATGCGCAATATGCGATAAGGGCGTTACGTTCGGAATTAAGGTCTCTCACTCACACAGACGTTCAAACAAAATGTGGAAGCCTAACGTAAAGCGTGTTAAAGCAATCGTCGACGGTTCACCCCGTCATATTTATGTTTGTACTCGATGCCTCCGTTCCGGTAAGGTTCAGCGCGCTATATAAGTACACATGAATTGCCATAGACGCAGGTTATTCTGCGTCTTTTTGCTTTTTATGACACATTTTTGGGGAGGTAGTTTCTTATGTTGACATTATCACTCATTTCTCTGTCAGCTTATGCTGCAATTTTAGTAAGGCTTGCAATTTCACTTCTCTGCGGTGCGCTCATCGGTATGGAACGCGGCAGCAGCAAGCACGATGCAGGTCTCCGAACACACATTATCGTTTGTCTCGGCGCCGCATCTGTTATGATTACAAGTCAGCTCATCGCTGAACGTTACGGCAACGTTACCGATATGACACGACTCGGTGCACAGGTCATCAGCGGTATCGGTTTTCTCGGTGCAGGAAGTATAATCGTAAACAAGAGCCGCGTAAAAGGCCTCACTACTGCGGCAGGGCTCTGGACAACCGCTTGTCTCGGTCTTGTTATCGGTGCGGGATTTCTCGAAGTCGGACTCACCATCCTTCTCTTCATAATGTTTACGACCTACGTTCTCCGCCCGCTTTCACTAAAGCTTCACTCAAGTGACATCTCATTTGAAATCGTTGCTGATTCTTCGGTGATTTCACAGTCGGAGCTTGCAAAAATCTTCATAGACCGTAGGCGCGATATCCTTTCAGTCAGGATAAAAGAATCAAGGATTTACATCAACATCCACATCACAGAAGCGTGCGACAAGAACGCATTTATAGCAGAAACAATCGCACTCCCCGGAATCTGCGAAGTTTCCGAAATTTAAGGTATGACAAAAAAGCATCAGCACTATTCGCTGATGCTTTTTTCTTTAGCGTCCTTATAATCGGAAACAAATCCTTCCGCGCACGCAATCGGGTCCGTCTCGCCCTTGAGTTTAAGCATAAGATACGGCTCGTTACCTGCATTAAGAAGTATTCTGCCTTTGTATTTCGGCATGGTGCAGAGCTTTGAAATCACCTCAAACGTCGGATCAACCATCGTTATTTTGAGAGATGTTCCCTTTTGCGTAATATCGGAAATTCCTGCCGCCGCGGCCGAAAGCCTCAGAAGCGCAATTTTTATAAGCAACATCGTCGCAGTCGGCGGTTCACCGAAACGGTCAAGAAGCTCGTCAACAAGGTCATCTGCTTCTTCCTTATCGGCTATCGACGCAATACGTCGGTATATATCCATTCGCGTTTCGCTTGACGAAATGTATTTGTCCGAAATATTTGCAGAAACCGAGATATCTGCGGTGCACGTTGTTACATTCTTTGGTGCTTCTCCTTTTTCTTCGGAAATGGCCGTTTCAAGAAGTTTTAAGTACATATCATATCCGACACTCATCATATGTCCGCTCTGTTCCGCACCGAGAACATTTCCCGCACCGCGAAGCTCAAGATCGCGCATTGCAATCTTAAAGCCCGATCCGAATTCAACATATTCACGTATTGCGGCAAGCCTCTTTTCAGCAATTTCCGTGAGTGCTTTTCCTCTGCGATATGTGAGATATGCGTACGCGTGTCTGCTTGAGCGACCAACACGACCTCGTATCTGGTGAAGCTGTGCAAGTCCCATCTTGTCAGCGTCTTCAATAATGAGCGTGTTTACGTTTGGTATATCTATACCCGTTTCGATAATAGTTGTGCAGACAAGCACCTGTATCTCGCCTTCGCCCATCTTGCGCATAACCTCCGAAAGCTCACCCTCACCCATCTGGCCATGCCCGACGGCTACCGAAACTCCCGGAACGAGCTTTGCAACTCTTGCCGCACAAGCTTCAATCGAGCTGACATTGTTATGGAGATAATACACCTGTCCACCTCGCGACACCTCGCGGCGGATAGCGTCTGCAACTATTTCGCGGTCATGTTCAAACACATAGGTCAGAACGGGATGACGGTTTCTCGGCGCTTCTTCCATTATCGACATATCGCGGATTCCCGAGAGCGCCATATTCAGCGTTCTCGGAATCGGAGTAGCCGTAAGCGTAAGCACGTCTACCGCCTTTGACATCTCCTTAAGGCGCTCCTTGTGCGACACGCCGAATCTCTGTTCTTCATCGACTATCAGAAGTCCGAGTTTTTTGAAAGTGAACGTTTTTGAAAGAATCTTGTGCGTTCCTATTATGAGATCAAGCTCTCCGTTTTTTGCACCTTTTACGGTTTCTCGATTCTGCTTATCCGAACAGAAGCGCGACGTGAGACCTATTTTAATGGGATATTTTGAAAAACGTCTGCACGCTGTCATATAATGCTGCTCGGCGAGCACCGTTGTCGGAACTAAAATTGCAACCTGACGACCGCCGAGAATACACTTCATCGCGGCGCGAAGCGCAACCTCCGTTTTTCCAAAGCCTACATCGCCGCAGAGAAGTCTGTCCATCGGGTAAACCCTCTGCATATCGCCCTTGATTTCAGAGGCGCAACGAAGCTGGTCATCCGTCTCCTCAAATTCAAACGCCTCTTCAAATTGCTTCTGCCACTCACCGTCTGCAGGAAACGGCTCGCGTTCAATCGTCTGACGCTCGGCATAAAGCTTTATAAGCTCCTCTGCAAGAATTTTTGCCGCACCCTTTGCGCGAAGCTTTGCCTTATACCACTCACCGCCTCCGAGTTTTGACAGCTTTACGCCGGAATCCTCACCGCCACCAATATAGCGTGAGACCATATCAAGCTGGGTTACGGGGACATAAAGCGCATCGGAGCCGAGATACATTATCTTTATATAATCTTTCTCAACGCCATCGGTTTTTATTTTTTCTATACCTGAAAACTTGCCTATTCCGTGAAGATCGTGAACGACAAGACATCCCGGAACAAGCTCCTGATAGCTCGATATTTTTTTGCTGTTTTTGCGGTCTTTTGTTATTCGCCCCGACTTCTTCGGCGCGCGCATAAGCTGACCTTCGGTAAAGAGCACAAACGTCTCAGACGGATAGAAAAATCCTGCCGACAAAACTCCCTCGCCTATTATTACGCAAGGTTTATCGGGAAGAGTCGCCATGAGAGAATCCTTCTGCGCCTTAATATTTCTCTCCTCCAGAAGAACGCGCATCTTCTCCGCCGCTTTTTCATTTGATGTGAGGATATAAACTCTGTTTCCTTCATTTAAGCTGTCGAGAATTTCAGAGCAAGCAAGCTCTAAATTTCCGCCGTAGCTCGGCATCTGGCGTGCATTCAGAGTTAGTACGGATCTGGGTTTCATTCCGTATTCCGCGCGGACAAACGCCTCTAAAAATACACTTTTCTTTTCAGCGAGGTATTTCTGCAACGTCTCAAAATCCTCCGAAAAACCTTCGGTATCCGGAAGAAGATATCCGCCAAAAACAAGACTCTTTATATCTTCCGTCTCAAGCTTCTTTGCACGCCCGATGGCGTCGCGTATACGATAGAAGTCGTCAACAAAAATTATTGCATCATCAGAAATATAATCAAGTCCGCAGAAGTGTTCTTCATCTATGAGATTTATATATCTGTCCTTTGCCTTCGGACATATCCCCGATTTCAAAAGCTCTATATCATTTTCAAGCGTCTTTATGAGCTTTTCGTTTTTCTTCTTTCGTCTGTTTTCTTTTTCAAGAGCAGCGATGAGCTTGTCGCAAAGTCCGGAGAAGTCATCCTCTCCGACACTTTCTGCCGGCAGGAGTTCGCAGATTTTTATGTTCTCGCACCTTCTCTGGCTTTCACAGTCAAAATATCCCATAGCATCAATTTCGTCGCCGAAAAATTCGATTCTTACGGGGTTTTCCTTTCCGGGTGAGAAGATATCCACAATTCCGCCGCGTACTGCAAACTGTCCTTCCGCTTCCACCTGGAGTTCTCTCTTATATCCGCTTTTTGAAAGAAGTTTGATAAGCTCATCCTGAGGATATTCATCCCCCATTCTGAGCGTTATTGTTTTCCCGAGGATTTTATCGGGGTTCTCCATCCTCTGCATCAAAGCAAAAGAAGGAGCAAGCGTTATCCCCGCGCTTTTATCCGCAAGCGCTTTTATGGTCGCAAGCCTCTCGTGTTCAAACTCGTGGGATGCACTGTCAACATCGTGGAGCGAAAGCTCTCGCTCCGGCAGAATATGAACATTCTCTCCGCACATAACGGAAATGTCACGTGCGGCGCGGCGCGCATCAAGCTCATCCGCATATATACAGACAACCTGACGTTTCGTTTCCATTCTGACCGCCGAAATGACGTGCGCCTTGTGTATGGCAGATAAGCCGGAGAGTGCTATCGGGCATTCTCCGGCTTCTAATTTCTGCAAAAGTTCTGCAAAATCCTTATTCTCTTTTAAGACCTGACATAAAGCAAGCATCTGACTTCCTGCCTTTAATTGAATTTAGCCGCCGCTTTCTGTGTGCCGCCTTTTATGATCTCTTCAACCGCCGCACAAGCACGGTCAACCGAATCAGAAAGTATCTTCTTCTCACCTTCCGTAAACGAACCGAGCACCCAATTGACAAGCTCACCCGATGACGGAGGTGCACCTACGCCAACCTTTATTCTCGGAAAGACGTCTGTTCCTGTCCGCTCGATTATGTTCTTTATTCCGTTGTGTCCGCCGGCACTTCCCTTTTCTCTGATGCGGATTTTGCCGACAGGGAGAGAAACGTCGTCATAGATGACGATTACCTTTTCCATCGGAATTTTATAGAATGCCGCCGCTTCTGCAACGCACTCACCCGAAAGATTCATAAAGGTCTGCGGCTTGAGAAAAAGAACACTCTCTCCCGAAAGCTCACCTCTTCCGCAAAGCCCTTTGAATTTAAGGTCACCTATTCTTATTTTCTTTGTTCCGGAGAGTGTGTCCATCGCGATAAAGCCTACGTTATGACGCGTAAGCTCATACTTCTTCCCGGGATTACCAAGCCCGACAACTATCCATTCAGGCTTTCCGGGCGTAGGACCTCTCTCACTCTCTATTTTTTTAAAAAGGTCAAATATAGACACTTTTCCGTCTCCTTTTATCCTGTTATAAAATCGCCGTCTTCAAAAATGCGGTCAAGTAGATATTTTCCCGCACCCTGTGTTACGGGATTTCCTTCAACCGTTGAAAAGCCAAGAGAAAACGTTTCGGCATTTGCCGCAAACATTATCTTTTTAAGCTCATTGTAAATCATATCAAGAAACGATTCCCCAAGCATCGTTATCTCGCCACCAAGCACCACAGCTTCGGGGTTTATCATATTGATTATGTTGTTGATGCCCGATGCAATATATCTGCATATTACAGATAAATTTGAAAGTGTTTTCTCATCGCTGATATCAATTTCAGAAATCGACGAAGCACCTGCCGCGCGACATATCGCCGGAACGCCCGCAAGCATTTCAAGACATCCGCGGTTTCCGCACATACATTCTTCTCCGTTTATGTCTACGGAAACGTGTCCGAACTCACCCGCGTTTCCGAACGCACCGGTAAAAATTCTGTCATCAAGTATTATACCCGCACCGATACCTACGTTTATGTCGATATATACAAGGCTGTGGATTTCTTTTTTCGCAAGCGTTTTTTCGATATATGCGCAAAACGAAGATTCATTTCCGAGCTTTACCTTTATATCCGGAAAACGCTTTCTCACAACCGAGAAAAAGTCGTTATCCGGCTTTATGGGAATAAGTGTTGACGATACCCTCTTTGTTTTCTTGTCGATGACGCCCGGCACACCTATGCAGATGCCAAGCAATCGTCCGAACTTTCCGGAAAGCTCATCAATGCTGTCAGAAATTTTGTTTCCGATGTCAGAATAATCATCTATGTCGTATCTTTTAAAGAAAACGCTCTTTCCTGCGAGGTTGAACATCTCAAGTTCAAATGCACCCTGCTTGATTTCCACCGCCGCAACGGAATTTCCGTCGTTGTTAAGCTCAAGCATAATCGGTTTTCTTCCGCTTCCGGAGAGCTTTCCCGCACCTGTTTCAACCACCATATTTTCGGATATGAGTTCGTCAACAAGTGAAGAAACCGTAGTAGGACTCAAGCCCGTAGCGTGAGCTATTGAGGCTCTCGATACGGGCTGATTTTCGTTTATAAAGTTGAAAACATACGTCAGATTTGACAGTTTTACAAGTTTTAAATTCGCCGTGGTATGGTTTTTTTGTGATTTCAGTACCATTTAAAACTATTTCCTGTTTTCATCAATGAATTTCTGAATTTCAGAATACGGACGTGCGCCTGTTGATGCGCCGACTTCCATAATGATATGTGCGCCTACTGCGTTGCCGAGGACACAAGACTCCTGCATCGACTTTCCATTCGCGATTCCGTAAAGGAATCCTGCACACCATGAGTCTCCTGCACCTGTTGTGTCCACCGGATTCTCACGCATAAACGGAGCAACGTATACACCTTCCGAGTCCTTGCTCTCGCGGTAGTAGCAACCGTCTTTGCCGACCTTTATTGCAACGTGTGAGACGCCACAGTCAAAGAAGCAGTCTGCAATCTTTTTGTGGTCAGTCTCTCCGCCTGCAAGCTCAATCGCCTCTTCAATGCTCGGGATAAAGTAGTCAACATACGGAAGCGCGGGCTTGAGCACGCTCATCCAACGGCCTGTACCGTCCCAGGCTGTGTCAAGAGCCGTAATCTTGCCCATTTCCTTTGCGCGCTTTAAGACCTTTGCACAGTCTTCACCGTCAAACTTGTTCATAAGCATTGTACCTGCAATGAAAACGATTTTCGACTGCTCAATGACATCAAAATTAACATCCTCATAGCAGAAGGTATCGTTTGCACCCTTGCAGTGGAGGAATGATCTCTCACCGCTCTCGTCAATGAGAACGACAGAGGAAGAAGAGTCTTCGCCCTCAGCTTCAACAAGACCGTCAACGTTGACACCCTTGCTTACCAAGGAGTTCTTAAGGAAGCTGCCGAAACCGTCAGCACCTACTTTACCGATAAGCGCAACCTTTGCGCCCATAACAGACATATCAATACCTGTGTTTACGGCACAACCGCCGCTGTAGAGCTTAATGCTCGGAAGAAGGTCGAGCTTGCCTTTTTCAGGAAGCCCTTTAACCCCTTTGCAGATAGCGTCGGCTACCAAAATACCTACACATGCTACATCATACATAATACATACCACCTTTTGTGTTTGTATATATTTTAATAAATTTTTCCGTTTTAGTCAATAGATGTATAAAAAAAATGCTCCGATATTTCGGAGCATTTTTCTTTTTTATTAAAGTGTGATGATCTTGTCTGTTTCCTGTGACTCGTATGCAGCCTGGATGATGCGCTGTGCCCAGACAGCATCAGCTGCCGGAACCTCAACAGGAGCACCGTCGCGATGTGAGCGACCGAATGAATCAAGCTCTTTTGTATACATATTGCCGAATTCAACTTCGACATCAAGCTTCTTGACTTCATCACGTGTCTGCTGTGCATCATAACCTGCAGAGCTGTCAGCAGCAATAACGTCAATTGTGCCGCCCTCAACCTGTGAGAGTGTGCCGTAAGCTACGATTGAACCTGCAGTACCGAAAATCTCAAGCTTTGACGGAACAGCATCCGGAACGTTGAAGTTTGATTCAACGTATGCAAATGCTCCGTTTTCAAGCTCCATCATAAGAGAAGCCTGGTCCTCAACCTCGTAGTTGAATGTGTTTGTTCTTGAGAAAGAAGCAACGCGCTTTGCCTTTGAACCGACGATGTACTGGAGAAGGTCGATGCAGTGAACACCGAGGTCCATAAGAGCACCGCCGCCCGAAAGAGCCTTTACCTGACGCCATGCTCCCGGGATATCCGGATACCAGCAGGTAAACTGTGCGCGACATGAAACGATCTGACCGATCGCGCCCGACTGAACAAGCTCGCGGATCTTTGCATTGATTGCGTGAAAACGCATAAGGAAGCCTGTTGCGATCTTGACGCCTTCTTCTTCACAAACGCGAAGAACTTCTTCAGCATCTGCGATATCAAGACAAATCGGCTTTTCGAGAAGGATGTCCTTCTTTGCACGAGCAGCGTCGATTGCCTGCTCCTTATGGCAGTTAACCGGAGATGCAATGTAAACTACATCAACTTCAGGGTCTGCAAGAAGAGCCTTGTGGTCTGTATATGCACGCTTTGCGCCATACTTTGCACGGAGGTTTTCTGCAAGCTCGTCGTTGATTTCCATAACCGCGATAAGCTCTGCCTCATCAGAGAGCATCATACCCGGAAGTGTACGACGGTCTGCGATACCGCCGGCGCCGATTACGCCCCATCTAACTTTTTTCATTGTAATTACCTCACTTAAATCTGACGATTAGTTGCACTCTGCTACGAGCGGACCTGCGAGTTCTTCAAGGAAGAAGAGCTTGCCCGGCATAGTCGGCATGTATGAAGATGTAACCCACTTATCCGGACCGTAGCGGAGAGTCATCCAGAGAGACATACCCTGCCACTGCATACCGCGTGAAAGTGCACCGTCGCATCCGCCGATGATGCGGTCAGACTGGAGAATGAGGCCCGGACCGATTGTGTTTGCACGGCACGGAACAAGAGTTACGCGGCTCTTGAAGCTTGTGATAGCGTTCTGCTCAACTGTAAGCGGGTTGAGGTTTGCACCGATGCGGTACATCTGGCTCTTCCACTCTTCTTCAGTTTCAAACTCAGCTGCGAAATGCGGCTCCCAGAAAGCGATGTGGCAAGCACGGCCGATACCGAATGTTGTGATAAGGCGAGCGCCTTCAGCTTTAAGCTTTGCAATCTTTTCCGGATATGTCGGAAGGTTTTCCTTTGTTGCGAAGTTGCGCTGGCTTTCCGGAACAGTCTTGTTGAGCTTGCTGTAGAAAGCTTCACGCATAGCGTTTGTGAATGAACCCGGGTTTGAAGAGTCGAGAGTGTTGCCTTCTGCATCACTCCACTCGTCCATGTTGAAGCCGTAAACGTGTGAGCAGTCAACATCCCACTCGTTGATGAAGTATGCTGCCCAGCGGTACATACCCATCGGACCTGCCGGAAGAATCATAGCAAGCTTGATGCCCTCATCGCGTGCCATCTTGATCTGGTTTGCGATTTCGTGGCCCATCATCATATCAAATTCAGCAACGTTCTTGCAAGCAACCGGCTTGAAATCCGGATGCCAGAAATCCTGACGCTCGAAAATTGCTTCAGGCGGATTTGAGCAGCATTTGTCAATCTTCTCATAATCCCAACCTGCCGGGTAGAGTGTTTCTGTCATTGTACCTTTGTAAGTGTCGATAAAATTCATGATATTTTCCTCCCTTATATGTAACAAAATTTATGGCAAGTGTCTCATGGTTGTCTGACGGAGATGCGCTTTGCAGATTCTGAAGCCTTCTGCATACATAACACCACACTGCAAACCTCTGCCGCGTGTGCATGATCTTACAAACTCGATAAAGTCGATCTTATCGTGCTCGCGCATCCAGACAATCTGGCTCTTGTGGCATTCAACCGCCTCAAGCTTCTGCTCGATATAGTCTGTAATGTCGACATACATCTCAGGAACAAAGTTTGTTCCCGCAAGGTTATCCATATAATAAATCGGAACAACTCCGCCGGTCGGCTCTCCTGTTTCCGGGAACATATGACCGACAGTGGCAGTAAAGCTTGTTTCAAAAACGAGCTTACTTACTTCGAGATGGTCATTCATATAATCGTCGGGGCTGTGAGTGATAATAAAATCAGGACGAACCTCACGGATTATTCTGACCATTTCGCGACGTGCGTTGATGTCGTCTGCATAAAGCATACAGTCTCCGATATCAACATTATAAACTTTTTTTACACCAAGAACCGCACCTGCGTTTTCGGCTTCGATAGTACGCATCGGACCGAGCTCGTCCGGCATGATAACCGCGTGGCCCATATTTCCGTTTGCTACATGGCAGGTATACACTTCGTATCCCTCTTTGACCATGCGTGCAAGCGTACCTCCGCAGGAAAGTTCAAGATCATCGGGATGACAACCGACCGCAAGAACTCTCATTTGCATCTTCCTTTCAGATTTTTTGCCAATATACGGAAAAAACGGACAAGCGTCCGTTTTTCCTTTGCGCTATATTCTTATTATAATCCTACTTTGTGTGTTTTGCAAGAACTTCTTTTACTGCTGCGATACAACGCTCAATGTGCTCCGGCTCCCATGTCGGGTGGAGGAAGAGGCTGAATGTCTCAGCGCGGAGAGACTTAGCCTTCGGGCAAAGAACGTTAGTGTAATCAGCAGACTTCGGATCTGTGTACTCTGTTGACTTGAACGGGAACTTAGCTGTACCGAAGCCGTTCTGCTCCTTGTATGCTTTTTCCTCGTAAGCTTCCGGCCACTGGATACCGTAGCACGGAATTGAAAGAGCCATGAGTTCCTTAACAAACTGAGCAGCATCGATATCAAGAACTGAAAGATCGAGGTTGATCGGATACCACCAGTATGAGTGCTTGCGCTCTGCTGTGTTTGTCGGGAGCTTCTTGATACCCTTGAGACCTGTGAATGCATCGTCGTACATCTTAGCATACTTATAGCGACGAGCAAGGTTCCATGAGTCGAGTCTCTTGAGCTCGTTGAGACCGATGAGAGACTGCATCTCTGTCATACGGTAGTTGAATCCAACGCGGTTGTGGATGTACGGGAGCTTCTCCTCAAGAGCGAGCATGCTCATACGTGTCTTAACGTCATAACCGTGGTCACGGAATGAACGGCATTCCCAGCCCACTTCTTCGTTGTTTGTAACAACCATGCCGCCTTCGCCGCCTGTTGTAAAGTGCTTGCTCTGGCAGAAGCTGAAGCAACCGACATCACCGATGAGGCCGGCCTTTACGCCGTTGTACTCACCGCCGAAGCACTGTGCACAGTCTTCAACGATCTTGAGGTTGTGCTTCTTTGCAATTTCAAGAATCGGGCCCATATCAGCAACGCCACCGTAGAGATGAACAACAACGATAGCCTTTGTCTTTGCTGTGATTCTGTGCTCGATATCGTTCGGATCGAGAGTGTGGTCGTCAGTAACATCAGCAAATACCGGGATAGCACCTGCCTGAACTACTGAAAATGATGATGCGATGAATGAGTATGACGGAACGATAACCTCGTCTCCGGGGCCGATACCGAGAGCTGTAAGAGCGATGTGAAGAGCAGCTGTACCGTTTGTGCAGGAGATAGCCATCTTTGCACCGATCCATTCTCTCCAAGCTTCTTCAAACTCCATACCTACCGGACCTGTCCAGTAGTTAACCTTACCTGTCTTGAGAAGTTCTGCAACCTGATCAGGTGTCTCAGGAGCAAACTGCGGCCACATCGGGAAGCCAAGTTCAGCTACGCCGGCGCCATTCATTACTTTTTCTTCAGCCATTTTTATAACCCCTTTTCATTTTTAATTCAGTAAATGGATTAATTGCATTATACACCATTTCCACTATTTTTTCAAGAACTTTTTTACGAAAGCTTATACCGTTATAAATATTCGTCATTTTACACAAAATGCCGGTTTTAAAACCGACATTTTGACGAAAAGCTATCTTTGATATATTCGTTTTGTTTCTTCACTCTCACTGCCGTCTTCGTTTTTGAGAATCAGCGTCGGAAGAAGCTTTATTCCGCTGCCTCCACCCTTCCGTGCTTCAAGGAGCACGAGCGACGGTTCTGCAAAAACTGTATCCTGAACAAGACGCATCCGCTTTGGCTGCATATTATTTTTAAGAAGTGCCGCAAAAAGATCAGAAAGCCTTGACGGACGGTAAACAAGAGAAAAGCTTCCTCCAAACTTAAGAAGATACGATGCCGCACGGCAGACATCGTCAATCGTGCAGCGAAGCTCCATCCTTGCACAAAGAAGCTCTTCTCTTCCTGTAGGGATTCCTCCGCCCATCTGCATAAACGGAGGATTGGAAACAACCGCATCAAAGCTTCCCGTTTCAAATCTTTCCGCAACATCCTTAAGGTCCATATGAAACACCTGCATGCGTTCTTCTATTCTGTTGTGAAATATATTCTTTTTTGCAAGATTATAAGCACCCTCAACGATTTCAACTCCGCAGAGCGAAACTTCGGGATGCCTTGCCGCAAGCAGTATTGAAACTGCTCCGCTGCCGCAACCGAGATCACATATCCGGTCTCTCTTTCTGACCTTTGCAAATTCAGAAAGAAGCATCGAATCCGTGCCGAGTTTCAAATATTTTGAGTCCTGCTCCATCACAAATCCGCCTATTCCGAGTTCATCGAGCTTCATAGGTCTCACCCCTTTGACTAAATGTTATCTTCTGCACGGTAAAAAGTCAATATAAAAATTTCGCAAAATTTTGAATATTTATTCGGTTTTTTCTTGACATCTTGCCATTTTACAATTAAAATATAAGAGTGGATAAATCGGTTTTATTGATTTGCGCTTTGCGGATCTTCCGCATTTTTATATAATACTGACTTATACATATTTACTTGTTTTAATCTTTTATTTCAACAGAGGAGGTAATGCAAAGACATGGAAATTTTCGGATTATCACTTGTTACATTTTCAATAGTTGTTGCGATTTTAGTTGTTGTTGCAATAATTGCTTTTGTTCTCGGCATTGCTTTCCGCAAAAGAGTTGCAGAAAAAACAATAAAGAGTGCCGAAGAAGAGGCAAAAAGAATTGTTAATGACTCCATAAAAACTGCGGAGAGCAAGAAACGTGAACTTCTCATCGAAGCCAAAGAAGAAATTCACAAGAGCCGCACGGAATTTGACCGTGAAATGAAGGATAGACGCGCTGAACTTCAGAAGCAGGAGCGCAGAGTCGATCAGAGAGAGGAATCTCTCGACAAGAAACACGCAGCAATCGAACAGAAAGAAGCCGTTTTAGAAAAGAAGGTAAAGGAAAACGATGCCCTCAACGAAGAGCTCAGGTTGATAAAGCGCAGTCAGCTTGAAATGCTTGAAAAAATCTCAGGCTACACAGTTGAAGAAGCTAAGCAATTCCTCATTCAGAACCTCGAATCTGAAGTCCGCCACGATTACGCTGTTCTTCTCAAAAACCTTGAAGACCAGTTCAAGGACGAGGCAGACGAAAAGGCACGAAACCTCATTTCTCTTGCAATTCAGAAGTGTGCAGCAGACCACGTTGCAGAGGCTACTGTTTCAGTTGTTCCTCTCCCCAACGATGAGATGAAGGGCCGAATCATCGGTCGTGAAGGTCGAAACATCCGCACTCTCGAAACTCTCACGGGTGTTGACCTCATCATTGACGATACACCCGAAGCTATCACACTCTCAAGCTTTGACCCCGTCAGACGTGAAATCGCACGTCTCTCTCTTGAAAAGCTCATTGCAGACGGTCGCATCCATCCTGCAAGAATCGAAGAGATGGTTGAAAAGGCACGCCGCGAGGTTGACCTCGTTATCAGACAGGAAGGTGAACGCGCTACATTTGACACAGGCCTTCACGGCTTAAATCCCGAAATCGTCACGCTTCCCGGTCGTCTCCGTTTCCGCACAAGCTACGGTCAGAATGTTCTTAAACACTCTATCGAAGTTGCTCACATCGCAGGTCTTCTCGCCGCAGAGCTTGGAGTTGACGTTATGCTCGCAAAGCGCGCAGGTCTTCTCCACGATATCGGCAAATCTGTCGACCACGAGGTTGAGGGCTCACACATCTCTATCGGTGTTGACATTGCAAAAAAATACAAAGAAAACGAAGAGATCGTTCACGCAATTCACGCTCACCACGGTGACGTTGAAGCAAGAACAGTTATCGCTGCTCTCGTTCAGGCTGCCGACGCTATCAGCGCCGCACGTCCGGGTGCACGCCGCGAAAACCTTGAGAACTACATCAAGCGTCTTGAAAAGCTCGAGGAAATCGCAAACTTCTTCCCCGGAGTTGAAAGCTCATTTGCTATTCAGGCAGGCCGTGAGGTCCGCATAATCGTAAATCCCGACAAGGTCAACGATGACGAGCTTGTTCTTCTTTCACACGAGCTTGCAAAGAAGATCGAAGACGAGCTTGAATACCCCGGTCAGATCAAGGTTCACCTCGTCCGTGAAACTCGCGCGATCGACTACGCAAAATAATATTTCAAAATTAAGTGGTGTATTCCCGAAATTTGTGATACAATATCATAAAAGGGATACACCGCTTTTTTATCTGATATTAGAAAGAGGAACTTATTTTGAAAATTCTTGCATTGGGAGATGTTGTAGGCAAGTCGGGCGTTATGGCGATTTGTGAAAACCTCTCTCTCCTAAAACGCGAATACAATGCAAAATTCACCGTTATAAACGGTGAAAATGCCGATATGGTTGGCATTACTCCCGACCAGGCTGATATGCTGTTCAAGGCCGGGGCTGACGTTATAACCCTCGGAAACCACACGTGGGGACGGCGTCAGATAGCGCAGTATATTGAAAATGAATCATCGCTTCTCCGTCCTTACAATATTCCGGGCAATGCACCCGGTGTCGGATACGGTATATTTGATGCATTCGGCCGCCGCGCGCTTGTCATAAATCTTATGGGGCGTTTCGGTATGACCGCCGGTGCGGATAATCCTTTCTTCGCCGCCGATGCCATTCTCAAAAAGCTCGAGAGTGAATACGACATCGCACTCTGCGATTTCCACGCGGAGGCAACAAGCGAAAAGCAAGCTCTCGGCTTTTATCTCGACGGCAGAATCTCCGCACTCTGGGGCACTCACACCCACGTCCAGACGGCAGACGAAAAGATTCTCCCCGGCGGAACAGGATTTATATGCGACCTCGGTATGTGCGGTCCATACAACTCCGTTATCGGAACTGCGCCCGAAAAATCTCTTGCAACGTTTCTTGGCTCCGTTCCCGAACGATTTACGGAAGCCGAAGGTCCTGCAATGATAAACGGCGCGTGCTTTGACATCTCCGACGAGGGCAGATGCCTCTCCGTTACGCGCATCAATAAAATCCTGAAAGGATAGTTTATATGGCTAAAATCATTCACACGGGCGATATCCATCTCGATAGTCGCTTTGTCGATTTTCCCGAAGACGAGCAGCGCGCACGTCGCGAAAGTCTTCGAAACATCTTCTCAAAAATAGTTGATATTGCAAACAGTGAAAATGTCGATGTGCTTATTCTCGCAGGTGACGTTTTTGACTCATGCTCCGTCCGCCCCGAAACTGCGGATTCATTTCTCCGCGATCTTCGCCGAGCAAAGTGCAGAGTGTTCATAACACCGGGAAACCATGATCCGCTAACTCCGGCATCGCCCTATGCAACGCTCGACTTTCCCGAAAACGTACATATTTTCTCATCCCGTAACCTCACCCCTGTTGAAATCCCGGAGTTATCTCTCCGCATATACGGTGCGGCATATACAAGCGAGGTTTATGACGAGCGCATCCTCGACGGTTTTTCCGTCGAAAATGACGAGCTTTCAAACATCGTAATTTTGCATTCTAACCTATACGGTGAGGGGTACAGCCCCGTTTCCGCATCCGAAATCGGAAGAAGCGGTGCAGACTACATTGCCCTTGCCCACATCCACAAGCCTACGGATGTGATGCGTGAGTGCAGCACCCATTATGCCTATTGCGGATGCCCCGAGGCTCGCGATTTCGGTGAGTGTTACGATACGGCAGTCTATATCGGCGAAATAGAAAAAGGAAACGTTTCACTCACGCGAAGGGTAGTTTCCGACATCCGTTACCGTGAAGAGACGGTCGATGCAAAAGACATTCCCGACATCCGCACAAAACTTCCGACTCCGCGCGAAAACGAATTTTTGCGGCTTACCGTTACGGGTGAGAGCGAGGCGCTCAATGAATCAGAAATAAAGGATATGATTACGTCTTACAAATCAGTCGAAATTTTTGACCACACCACAGCACCGCGAGACATCTGGGAAGGCATTGAAGACGATGACCTTCGCGGAGTGTTCCTTCGCAAAATGAAACTTCGTCTCGACTCTGCCGAAACGGATGAAGAAAAAGAAAAAATAAAGCTCGCAACGCGCTTCGGAATCGACGCAATTGAGAATAGAGAAATGTAAGCCTGATTTTACAAAAAAACAAGTATGCTGAATAAAACAACAGCATACTTGTTTTTATTTAGCCTACATCTTCTTTTGCTTGCTGTAGCCGATAAATCCAAAAAACATACACAAAAATATAAAAACAGAGGGAATGCATCTGCATTCCCTCTGTTTTTGCCACACAAATCAAATATCACCTGCTGGATTCGCTTTTTCAAAAATGCATGGGTATATTTAATTGTCTTATTTACTTTTCCAAAAACAGAACGCCGAGAGTTCCCGGTCCGCAATGGGTTGAAATCGTGCAACTTGCACGCGAGGTATAAATCTCATCAAAGAGGCCTGACTCCTCTACCTGCTTCTTAACAAGCGCAAGTCTTTCCTCCGGCACGCCCGAATGTGTGATATACATACGCTTTCTGTCGATATTCGGGTATTTTTCAAACTGCTCCGACACATACTGAGCAAGAACGCGGTCCATATTTCCGCGATATTTCTTTGCAGCGTGAAGCTCGCCCGTTTTGTTGTCAACTTCAATTGAAACCTTGAGGCCGAGCATACCTGCCGCAAGAGCCGCAACGCCCGAGCAACGTCCTCCCGCTTTCATAAACTCAAGCGTTTCGAGAACAAAGCTGCAATGGCTCTTTTCACGGAGAGCCGAGACCTCCTCAACTATCTGCGCTGCCGGCAAGCCTTTTTCAATTCTGTCTCCCGCTTCCATAACGAGAAGTGCGATTGCACTTGAAATGTTTTTTGAGTCGATAACATAAACGCCCGGAAGCTCTGCCGCCGCAAGCACACATGACTGATAACTGCTTGTTACTGCAGACGAAAGAGTTATATGAATAACTTCATAGCCCTCGTCTGTCCATTTTTTGAAATATTCGATATATTCCTGCGGATTTATTGCAGAGGTTTTCGGCAGTGCACCGTTTTTGCGGTATGCCTCATACAAATCATCCGGAAAAATGTCAACACTGTCAATATACTTTTTATCTTCAAGCGTAATTGAATATGAAATAAGGTTTACGGAATATTTTTCCTGAAGTGCCTCACCTATATCGCATGTGCGGTCAGCGCTGAGAATAATCTTTGACATATCTTATCCCCTTTCCTTATTAGAAAGTTTATTCTTCCTCTTCCCAATTATGATAAACATTCTGAACATCGTCGTTGTCATCAAGCATATCAAGAAGCTTCTGCATATTCTTGATGTCATCCTCGCCCGTAAGCTTCATATAAGTCTGCGGAACAAGCTCTGCTTCTGCTGAAACAACGGTATATCCTGCGCCCGTAAGAGCTTCTGACACTTCAGCAACTGCAGTCGGCTCGCAATATACCTCTGCAACCTCTTCGCTCACTTCGACATCGTCAGCGCCTGCTTCAAGGCACGCCATCATAAGCTCGTCCTCATCAACCGCGCCGCGCTCAACAACAACGATACCCTTGTTGTCAAACTGCCAGCTTACGCAACCCGTTGCGCCGAGATTTCCACCGTATTTGTCAAAGTAGTGGCGCATTTCAGAGGCTGTGCGGTTTCTGTTATCTGTCATCGTCTCGACGATAACCGCAACGCCGCACGGACCGTATCCCTCATAAACGATTGTTTCATAGTTTGCGCCGTCAGCACCCGATGCGCGCTCAATGATTCTCTTGATGTTGTCGTTCGGAACGTTGTTTGCCTTTGCCTTTGCAATGCAGGCTGCAAGCTTTGAGTTGCTGAGCGGATCAGGGCCGCCTTCCTTAACGGCAACAGACATTTCGCGACCTATCTTTGTGAAAATTTTTGCACGCTGTGCATCAGTTTTTTCTTTTTTGTGTAAAATATTTTTCCATTTGGAGTGTCCTGACATTTTATTTCCTCATTCCGTGAATTTAGTATAGTGCGATTTCAAAACCACACAACATAACATTATATAGTATACATCATTTCAACTTCTTTTTCAAGTTAATTTAAATTTTTTGAATAGACATATCCTCTTTCGTACATAATATGAATACATCATTTATCGGATGATGATACATTTCATATGAGGAGACGTTTAAAATGTCAAAGGAAAACAACCAGCAGAACAAGAGTAACCAGAACAATCAGCAGAATAAGAACAACCAGAATTCTCAGCAGAACAAAAACGAACAGAACAAACAGGAAAACAAAAAAAACGAAAACAACAACTATTAGTCTTGCAAAAAGAGCAAGGGCTTTGCCTTTGCTCTTTTTGTTTTCCGGACTTGACAGAAAGCATTTTCTGCAATATACTATAATTATCATTTAAAATGATAATCGAAAGGAGGAGCTTTATGGAGCGCGCTATTTTGCACTGTGACTTAAACTCGTTTTTTGCATCCGTTGAAGAAGTCAGAAATCCCGAGCTTCGCGCATATCCCACGGCTGTGTGCGGAAACCCGAAAAAGCGACACGGCATAATTTTAGCAAAAAACGAAAAAGCAAAAGCCTTCGGCGTAAAGACTGCCGAAACCATCTGGCAGGCTCTTAAGAAATGTCCTGATCTCGTTTTAGTTCCTCCGCATTATGACGATTATGCCAAATACTCAAAGATAGTAAACGACATATATCTTCGCTACACCGATTTAGTTGAGCCCTTCGGCATTGACGAATCGTGGCTTGATGTTACGGGAAGCGCGCACCTTTTCGGCACTCCGCATGAAATTGCAGACGATATCCGGCGTGTAGTCAGAGAAGAGACAGGGCTTACCGTTTCTGTCGGCGTGTCTTTCAACAAGTCTTTTGCAAAGCTCGGCAGCGACTATAAAAAACCTGATGCCACAACCGAGATAACGCGCGAAAACTTCAGGGAAATCGTATGGCCGCTTCCTGTTTCCGACCTTCTGTTTGTAGGCAAAAGCTCAAGGGAAACCTTTGCACGACTCGGAATCTCAACAATCGGTGAACTTGCCTGTGCTTCGCGCACGATGATATCTGCTCATCTCGGCAAAACCGGTGAGCTTGTTCAGTCTTATGCCAACGGAGAGGACGCCTCCCCGGTTCATTCCGCATTTGAAGAAACGAGCCCGAAATCCGTCGGACGAGGACTTACCTTTTCTCATAACCTCACGGACATCGCAGAAATCCGCACCGCCATCCACGCGCTTTCGGATGACGTTGCAACAAGACTCCGAAAACACTCAATGCGCGCATTATGCGTCTCTCTGACCGTGCGCGATCCTGAATTTCACACAACCTCGCGGCAGATGACTCTTGATTCGCCAACGCACCTTTCAAGCGAGATTTCCACGGCGGCAATATCGCTTTATAACAAGTATTACTTAAAGTCCTCCCGTCCCGTCCGTATGCTCACGGTTACCGCAGGCTCGCTTGTCGAGGCCTCACTTTCCGACAATGTGCAGATTTCACTCTTCGGCGATGAAAAATCCGTCAAAAAGCGCGAAAACGTCGAACTTACCATCGACAAAATCAGAAAAAGATTTGGCGACGATGCCATGACCTCGGCATCACTTCTTGACGGTGAGTTCTCTATACGAAAAAAAGGCGATTAATCGCGAATTATGCGCTCCGAAACCTTGACAACAGCTACCCTTTTGGTGTAAAATATACTTTAAATAAAATACAAAGGAGCGTTGCGATTATGGATATAAGCAATAAGATTTGCGGCGAAGGCTTAACGTTTGACGACGTGCTCTTGGTTCCTGCAAAAAGCGAAATTCTCCCTGCAGATATCGATGTTTCCACTCGTCTTACAAAGAACCTCTCTCTTAACATCCCTGTTATGAGTGCCGCTATGGATACTGTTACCGAATCCCGTATGGCGATTGCTGTTGCCCGTGAAGGCGGTATCGGTGTTATCCACAAGAATATGACAATTGAAGAACAGGCAATGGAAGTTGATATGGTTAAACGCTCCGAAAACGGTGTTATCACAAATCCGTTCTTCTTAAGCCCTGACAAGACTCTCGGCGATGCCGATGACCTCATGGCCAAGTACCGCATCTCAGGTGTTCCCATCTGCGATAACGGAAAGCTTATCGGTATCATCACAAACCGTGATATGAAGTTTGAAACAGACTACAGCCGTCCGATTTCGGAAGTTATGACAAAGGAAAATCTTGTTACTGCTCCTGTCGGCACAACTCTTGAGGATGCGACAGAGATTCTCCGCAAAAACAAAATCGAAAAGCTTCCGATTGTTGATGAAAATATGGCACTCCGCGGTCTCATCACAATAAAGGACATCGAAAAGGCTCTCCGCTATCCGAACTCTGCAAGAGACGAAAAAGGCCGCCTTATCGTTGCTGCCGCTATCGGCAACACACCTGACGTCCTTGACCGCGCAAAAGCTCTTTCGGATGCAGGAGTTGACGTCTTCACTTTCGACAGCGCACACGGTCATCATATCGACATCGTCCGCGCAGTTACAAAAATCAAAAACGCATTCCCCCACGTTGAGCTCATCGCAGGTAACATCGCAACAGCCGAGGCTGCCCGCGATCTCATTGAGGCAGGTGCCGACGCTGTTAAGGTCGGTATGGGTCCTGGTGCTATCTGTACGACACGCGTTGTTGCAGGTATCGGTGTTCCGCAGGTTACTGCCGTTATGAACGTAGCCGAGGTTGCTGACAAGTTCGGCGTTCCAGTTATCGCAGACGGCGGTATCAAATACTCAGGCGATCTTCCGAAGGCTATCTGTGCAGGTGCATCAGTCGTTATGCTCGGTTCTCTCCTTGCAGGATGTGACGAGGCTCCGGGTGAATTCGAAATGTTCCAGGGCAGACGCTTCAAGGTATACCGCGGTATGGGTTCTCTCGGTGCTATGGCAAAGGGCGGTCGTGACCGCTACTTCCAGCATAACAACCGCAAGCTTGTTCCCGAAGGTGTTGAAGGTCGCGTTCCCTACAAGGGTGCTGCAGGAGATACCATCTTCCAGCTTATCGGCGGTCTCCGCGCAGGTATGGGTTACTGCGGTGCAAAGAACATTGAAGCTCTCCGCCAGAACGGTCGTTTCATCAAGATTACGGGTGCAGGTCTTAAGGAAAGCCATCCGCACGACATCTACATCACGAAAGAAGCTCCGAACTATTCGGTCAGCCCATAATAAGACAATAAAAACTCCGTATGCGTTGCATACGGAGTTTTTTATTACATCTTTGAAATCGCGCTTGCTACAAGTGTTTTGAAGCTATCGCCAATTTTTTCCGCCATAGCCTTTATGTCCTCGTGTGAAAGCGGTGCCGGGTTAAGCCCTGCCGCCATATTTGAAATACAGCTTATTCCGCAGACACGCATTCCCATATGTCTTGCCGCCATAGCTTCGCACGCCGTACTCATACCGACGGCATCCGCGCCCAAAATTTCATACGCACGGATTTCTGCCGGAGTTTCGTAATTCGGGCCTGTCGTCTGAATATAGACACCCTCATGAATCTCTATCGAAAGCTCCTTTGCGCATCTTTTTATCTTTTCGCGGAGTTCTTTGTCATAAACCACACTCATATCAGGAAATCTCACACCGAGCTCATCGATATTCTCACCGATAAGCGGAGACGGAACGAGGCTTGAAATATGGTCTGATATAAGCATCAGCGCACCCTCTGAAAATGCCTTGTTTATACCGCCTGCCGCGTTTGTCAGAAAGAGTGTTTCTGCTCCCATAAGCCGCATAAGACGAATCGGCATAACGACCTTCTGCGTTTCGTAGCCCTCATAGTGGTGCACACGTCCCTGCATTATAACACACGGCACACCTTCTACATATTTGAACACGAATCTTCCCTTGTGCCCGACTACTGAGGATGTCGGAAATCCGGGAATGTCGCTGTATGAAACCTCCGCCACTATGTCATCGCCCTCTGCAAAATCTCCAAGGCCCGATCCGAGAACAAGTCCAACTCGCGGAACAAAATCCGTTTTTTCTCTTATTACGGAAAGGGCGACCTCAAGTTTTTTATACATATCTGTCATTTCAAAGCCTCCAAAATCAGTTAAATGAATTTTTTGCTACCGTTATATCAAACATTTCTCTAATTCGCATCGCAAGAAGCTTATGCTCCGGAAGTGTCAGTCCTCTATCTCTTTCAACAATCCTCTGTGCTTCATTCTTTGCCGCCTCAAGTACTCGCATATCAGACATAAAGCTCGCGATTTTAAGTGTCGGAAGGCCGTGCTGACGTGTGCCGAAGAAATCACCCGGTCCGCGAAGGCGCAAATCTTCTTCTGATATTTTAAAACCATCACTCGTCTCGCGGAGTGCTGAAAGTCTCTCTCCTGCAAGGCTTGCTTTTGCAACGTTTGAGAAAAGTATGCAATACGACTTTGCCTCACCGCGACCAACGCGACCGCGAAGCTGATGAAGTTGAGAAAGTCCGAATCGTTCCGAGTTTTCTATCGCCATAACCGTTGCATTCGGAACATTTACGCCGACTTCAATAACAGTTGTCGCAACGATTGCCGAAGTCTCTCCCATCGCAAAGCTCTTCATGACGGCATCTTTTTCTTTCTGCTTCATTTTTCCGTGAAGCACCGCTATCCTCTTTCCTTTGAAGACATTTTCGGAAAGCTCTTTTGCAAATGTTTCCACCGAGCGAAGCTCGCTCTCCTCATCCTCATCTATCATCGGACAAACGATATATGCCTGATGCCCCTCTTCAAGCTGTTTGTTTATAAACTGATACGCGTCATTGCGCTTTGAATCGTTTACGATAAGCGTATCAACCGGCTTTCTTCCCGGCGGGAGCTCATCTATTATCGAAATGTCAAGGTCACCGTACATGATGAGTGCAAGAGACCTCGGAATCGGAGTTGCCGACATAACAAGCTGATGCGGATTTTTACCTTTCGCCGCAAGGCTTGCGCGCTGACGGACACCAAAACGGTGCTGCTCGTCAACTATCATAAGACCTAACATTTTAAAGTCAACATCCTCGCTTATAACGGCGTGGGTTCCTATAAGAAGGTCAATCTCGCCGTTTTTGCATTCTTCCTTGATTCTTCTCTTTTCCGCTGCTTTTGTGCTTCCGCAAAGAAGCTCGCACCTCATACCAAGAGACGAAAGCTGACCTTTGAGCGACTCAAAATGCTGTTCTGCGAGAATCTCCGTCGGCACCATAAGCACCGTCTGAAGCTTGTTTATATACGAAACATACGCCGCATATGCCGCAACCGCAGTTTTACCGGAGCCGACATCCCCCTGAACAATTCTGTTCATAGGTCTCTTTCTCTGCATATCTGCACACACCTCACTGCAAACGCGAAGCTGTGCATTTGTCATCTTAAACGGAAGGGAATCAAAAAATTCTTTTGCATCCGTTTTTTCAATCGCAATACCCTCTTCTTCATCTCGTCGCTCACGAAGGTGCATAAGTCCGAGAGAGAGCACAAAAAGCTCCTCAAAAACCAATCTGCGTTTTGCGATTTCAAGTTCCTCTTCACCTGACGGAAAATGAATTTCGTTGTATGAATATCCGATGTGTGCAAGCTTGTATTTTCTCCGTATTTCCTCCGGGATACACTCTGAAAGCCCCTCAGAAAACAATGAAAGCGCGCATCTCTCAGCCTGCCTCAACATATCCGCCGAAATCCCCGAAGTGAGAGGATAAATCGGAAGGATAGCTCCGGTTTTCACACCCGAGCTATCCTCGTTTTCAAATGTCGGATTTGTCATGGCGAGCCGTCCTGCACGCTCTTCAACTTTACCGTAAAAAATATACTTTTTGCCCGAAACAAGTCTTTCAACACTGTATTTCTGATTAAAAAATACAATATTTATGCCACCTGTTTCGTCAACCGCGCGAAACTCCGAAACGGTAAAACCACGTCTGATTTTGCGCGTTCTCACAACCGATGCAACGGTTGCACGGATGCAAGCTTTATCCCCTGCCTGAAGCGAAGAAATATCGAGTGATTTTCGTCTGTCTTCATAATCTCTCGGAAAGAAATTGAGAAGATCGCGCACGGTAAATATGCCAAGCTTCGAAAAAGCCTCGGCACGTTTTTCCCCTACGCCCTTTAAAAATCTTATTCCCGTGTTCAAGTCAGGCATTGTCATAAAACTACTCCGCTGAAATCAAATAATAGTAAACCGGCTGTCCGCCGTCAAGAAGCATAACTTCGGCATCCTTCGCCTCACCCTTGCAGATAGCCTCAACCGTGCCGGCATCTGCCTCTGTTACACCCTCACCGTAAAACACCGTTACAAAGCCCTTGTCTTCAATTCCCATCTGTGAGACGAGCTGTTTTGCAACTTCACCGAGGTCCTTTCCTGATGCGGCAAGCTTTCCTTCGTTGAGAGCGAGATATTCTCCCTCTTTTATGGAGTAACCGTCAAACTCGCTATCTCTTGCGGCATACGTTATTGAGCCGGTTGAGACGTTCTTTGTAGCCTCGCTCATTACCGAAAGGTTTTCCTCAGGCTCTGCATCCGGGTTGAATGCGAGCATCGCCGAAATTCCCTGCGGAATTGTTTTCGTTTCAAGAACGATAACCGTCTTTTCCGTAAGCTCAACTGTCTGCTGTGCCGCCATAATGATATTCTTGTTGTTCGGAAGAACAAAAACAATCTCTGACGGGGTTGCGTTTATCGCCGCAAGAATGTCATCTGTCGACGGATTCATCGTCTGTCCGCCCTCGATGAGTGTATTTGCACCAAGGTCGCGGAATACACTCGAAATACCCTCACCGGCCGCAACAACAGCAAAGCCGTATCTTGTTTCGGGCGCTGCGATTTTCGGTGTGTTATCCGCCGCCACAGCTTCATTTTCGCTGTGCTGATAGCGCATATTGTCTATCTTTATGTTTGTAAGTTCACCATAAGTAAGAGCGCGTCCGAGTGCACGGTCGGGCTCATTTGTATGAACATGAACCTTTATAATATCATCATCGTCAACAACAACGACGCAATCGCCGATTGTTTCAAGATATGCACGGAGCTTTCCCGGCGAGAGCTCTTTGCCCGCTTTACTTAAGTTTATGATAAACTCCGTGCAGTATGCAAATGTAATCTCCTCGTCAGACTGGGCAAACGATGCACCGCCCGACGCGACCACCTCTTCACCGGAGAGAAGAACAACATCGTTACCTAAAAGGGTTGACTGCATAGCCTCCAAAACAAGAAGCCATCCGCAACCGCCGGCATCGACAACTCCCGCTTTTTTGAGAACGGGATTCTGCTCCATTGTGTTGTCGAGTGCTACCCTTGCGGCTTCGATGAGTCCGACAAACACTTCATCAACATCCGTGCATCCGCCGTCTGTCATCTCCGTTGCCTTTTCCGCCGCCACACGCGAAACCGAAAGAATTGTTCCCTCTGCCGGCTTCATAACCGCGCGGTAAGCCGCCTCAACACCTGATGAAAGTGCGCGCGAAAGGCCCTTTGCATCAAGCTCCTTTTCGTTTGCACAAGCCTTTGCAAAGCCACGGAATAAAAGTGAGAGAATAACGCCCGAATTTCCGCGCGCACCGCGAAGAAGTGCGCTTGCGGCAACAGAAGTTGCCTCTCCTACCGTTTCGGGATTTGCGCCTGCAAGAGCCTGCGCCGCCGCACGTGCCGTGAGCGACATATTTGTACCCGTATCGCCGTCAGGCACCGGGAAAACGTTAAGTTCATTAAGCTTTTGCTTATTGTTATCTATCGCCGCAGAAGCAGAAATAACCATTCTTTTAAATTCTGCGGCCGTAATCTTTTCTTTCAAAACGACACCTCCGTTACTCTGCCATTACCGAAGCAACGTTGACGTTGACGCGTCCTACGTTAACCCTGGTAACACGTTCAACGTTATATTTAACCTCGTTGATTATCGACTCACAGATAGCCGGAATATTTACACCGTGTTCAACTATGATGTGAACATCTATATTGACTTTTTCGTCTTCAAACGTAACGCTGATGCCCTTTGCCATATTCTCGCGCTTGAGAAGGCTGACAATTCCGTCCTTAACGTTTTTGTATGCCATACCGCGGACGCCGAAACAATTTGTAGCGGCATCACCTGCAATAACCGTGAAAACCTCATTGGTAATCTCTATCGAACCTTTTTCGTTATTGATTATCATAAACAGTCCTCCTTACTTAACGCCAATTCGCGTTCATTATTATTATACTATATTTTTGTCAATAACTCAATAAAAACTTTCATTTTGAGTTAAATCTTTATATCGGTTGACTTTCTTTTTTTGCGGGAATATAATTTTATAAGAGGTGTATGATATGAAAAATAAACTAAACTTTAAAAAGTGTATTGGAATTTTTGTTTTTTCGACACTTATCTTTTCCATTGTGTACTCAATAATAAAAATCATAACCGCTCCGTCGGTTTCGGGATATGTTGAAAACGAAAATCTGAGAAGCGATTATGTACTTATGCTTTTGCAGTGTATGCTCGGTGTTCTTGTTATAGGTCTTCCGTCATTTCTTGAGAGAAAATGGTCGTTTGAGATTCCGAACTATATGACAGTTCTCTATTTTCTTTTTCTCTACTGCGCAATTTATCTCGGTGAGGTGAGAAATTTTTACTACATCATCCCGCATTGGGATACTGTTCTCCACGCATTTTCGGGAGCTATGCTCGGAGCATTCGGCTTTATCCTTGTAAGCATCCTCAACGACTCCGAAAAGGTAAAAGTTACCTTAAGTCCATTATTTGTCTGCCTTTTCGCATTCTGTTTTGCACTCGCGGCAGGTGCAGCGTGGGAAATATATGAGTTTTCGGGCGATGCACTTTTCGGGCTCAATATGCAGAAATTCAGAACTTCCGACGGAACTCTGCTTATCGGGCAAAGCGCACTTTCCGATACTATGAAAGATCTCATAATCGATGCTGTTGGCGCGTTCTTCGTCGTCATAATCGGATATCTTTCAATTTTCAAAAAGAATCGCAAAAAATAAAAACAGGCTCCCGTTTACGGGAGCCTGTTTTTATTTTGCTGTTTTCAAGATGGTTGAAAGCTCTTTTCCGAAAAGCTTTATCGACTCTATCGCCTCACCGACGGAGTTTGCACTCGTTCCGACCTCAACAAGCATTGAGCCCTTTGTCGCGTGCATATTGAACCTCTCTTTTCTTAAGTTTATCGGGCGCATTATGTTCGGATATTTTTTCGACATCACATTCTGCACCTTAACTGCAAGCTTTAAATTTTCTGCCCAGTCAGGATGAGGAAGCCCGCTTTCTCCCGTTGACATTACAAGCATCAGCTGAGCAAACTGCTTTCCGTCAATATTTGTTACCGTGCGGTATTTTGTTCCGTCGGATGATGTCATCGCATCGCGGTGGATATCAAGAACTACCTTGATCGACGGATTTTTCTTCAACGCCTGACCTATCGCGTCAAGCGTTCGTGTATACGAGCCGTTGTAAGACGGACTGTCGTATATATTCCTGTCGTGGATGACGGATATACCGTTATCCTTTAGCACTTTTTCAAGCTCGTCACCTATTCTTATAACGTTATACCTCTTGTCAGACGTTCTCTCAACGTCTGTAAGCGTATATTCTTCCTTCCCCTGCGGAAAATACGCTTCACTGCCGTGGGTATGGACAATAAGCACATGAGGTCCTTTTCCCTTTAACTCAAACGGGAGCTTTGCAGACAGAAGCCACTTTAAGTCAACTCCCTTTGAACTGTCGTTTTTTAAAACTATATTTTCATACCTCACATACCCTTTATCGCCTTTCGGACTTATCGTTATATTTTCTATCGGATATGTATTCGCGCGTCTCTCACCGCCCGGGACATACTCCCAGACAACAAGGTTTTCCTTTTTACTTTCAGGCACGGCCTCTGTTTTCTCTTCTTTGGCTTCATTTTTTATTTCAAGCGCCGTTTCGCTCGCAAGAATTTTTACAAGCCGTTCATCTTCGCTTTTAACAATTTGCGTCTCACCGGATATTGCATGACGCAAAAACGCTTCATTATTTGAAATCTCTCCTACGTACTCCTGTGCCATTAATCCGAACTTTTCGTTTGAGAGTATTCTTATTCCCACCGCAACCGTCAAAAAAATTGCGGCAAGAAGCAAAAACTCCCGCTTCCTTTTTATCTTCTTCATCCTTTATATGCCTCCGCGCTGTATTTTCATAATAAATTATATTACGCATCGGCAAAAAAAATGAGCTGCGATATGAAAAAATCACATCGCAGCTTCTTCTTATCTTTTTCCGCGTCTTGTATTTACGCGTCTTTCTGAATACTGTCTTATTCCCGAAATTTTGCTGTCGCTGTCCTGCATAAACTGCTTCAGTTTATCTTCAAAAGACATCTCCTGTGGCTTTGCGGGAGCAGGAGCCGTTCTCTGAAAACTCTGTTGCGGACGTTCAGGCTTCGGCTCTGCTTTTTTTATTGATAAGCTTATTCTCTTTTTCTCGTCAATACCGATTACCTTTACCTTAACCTGCATTCCCACCTGCAAGTGTTCGTTTATGTCGTTTACATATGTATTGGACACTTCAGAAATATGCACCATGCCGCTTTCTCCTCCATCGAGCGCGACAAATGCACCGTAATTTGTTATTGACGTAACCTTACCTTCACAAACAGCCCCTACCTCAAGTCCCATACTTCGTTTTCTTCCTCCTTTGTATTTTAACGCGCGATAAAATCAAGTTTACCTTCCCGAAACATCCTCAAAAACGCGCTCATTCGGCATAGCATACCCTTGTTTCTGTGCCTCGCGAGTAACATATTCGTCATCTATTTCAGCAGAAAGCTCCTGCTTGATTTTTTCTCTTTTCATGGTCTCCGTAATAATCATTTCCTGTTTTTCTTCAGTATCCTCGTTAAAGCGCTTCGCCTTTATCTGATTTGAAATGATTGTAGTTACGGCATAAAGAACAAATACAACAAGCACTATCTTCGGAAAAATGCTTTTCTTATTTTTTCTTGCTGCCAAGTTCATCAGCCTTTCTTTTTCGTTTTTTCTTATGTGAAATTTTTTTGTTTCTCAATCTTTTTCCTGTTTTTATAAAGAGATTCCGGATGCTTTTCAAAAAAAGATATGCCGGACGCGAACACATCTGCAAGAGCTTTGCAAGTATGCAGACCATGCCGCGCATAACTTTGAAAACAATCTCGGATGCCGCGGCTCTGTAAACAAATCCTCCGCAAAATGCTCCTACGAGGATGTACCATCGCATTCTGCCTCCGGCAGACACGAGCACAAAAGCGAACAGCGACACTACCGCCACTATCCAGAATATACTGTCAAATAGGTTCGTTATACCCTTTCCCTTTTTTATGTAATAACGTATTGTTTTCAAGACATCGTATAAAACTCCGAGAGCTATTCCCAGAAGTGCGGAGTTTAAAAACTCAATAGTCTGTACCGAAACGGTGTTTTCCATTTTCCGTCTCCGCTATTTAAAGAGCTTTGACCAGAATCCGCCCGAGATTTGCGTGTCGCGGCTGTATTCAAGCCCTGAAAACTCTCCCTCAATCGCAAGCTCTCCCGTTTCAATGTTGAGCTTTTCAACAGAAAGACCTGTTCCATGCACCGAGAGAAGACCTCGGTTTGTGTATAACACCACGGTGTTCTCATCGAAATTTTCAACATCCGAAACACCCGATATGCTTATCCGCATACGGTTTTCTATTATTATGTTCTGCGGAACGTCCCTTAAGTGGTTTTTATCATCAAGCTGCATATTACATACCTCCTATACCTTTGATAAAGCATATTCGGAATGTATGCGCTTTATTCTCAAAATCAGTTAAAAATCAGCGCACCTCTTCATACATAGTGTGCGCCTCATCCTTCGTTGTATGTTCAGATACGGCAAGCACACGTATTTTAAGTGTCCGTGTACCAAAAGAAATCTCAATAACATCGGAGACCTTGACATCATAAGATGCTTTTACCTGTCTGCCGTTTACCGAGATTCTGCCGTTGTCGCAAGCTTCGTTTGCGACCGTTCTTCTTTTTATAAGTCGTGATACCTTGAGATATTTGTCAATTCTCATACTAAACCTTCAGTTTGCGGGATTTTAAAACGTTTTAAGATACGCTCTCCGGGGCGAAAAAACTTCGCCCCGGACAACAAATCTTTAAAGGAATTTACTTTACAGCGTCTTTAAGAGCCTTGCCAGCCTTGAATACCGGATTCTTTGATGCCGGAATCTTGATGGTTTCCTTTGTACGCGGGTTTCTGCCCTGACGAGCAGCGCGTGCCTTAACTTCGAAAGCACCGAAACCAACGAGCTGAACCTTGTCGCCAGCCTTAAGAGCAGCAGTGATAGAATCAACTGTAGCGTTGATAACCTTCTCAGCGTCCTTCTTTGAAACTCCTGCCTTTTCAGCAACTGCGTTTACGAGTTCTGTCTTGTTCATCTGTTTTTCCTCCTAAAATTTTTATCTAAAAGGCCGAAAATACCCCCAGCCGTTTTAGTCACATCTTATCAGAGCTTGTCCGCGTTATCGGAAAGAGCCTTTAAAAGATCTCCTCCCTGCTCCTCGATTTCACTAAAAGCTTTTAGAAAATCCTCATTTCTCTTATCAAGCTCCTGTTCGGGATTTACGCCGAGAATCCTTGAAAGCTTAACGACATTCATAAGAATCGACGCAATGTCCATATCCTCACCTCGTGAAAGCTCGTCCGAAATCAAGCCGGAAAGCTCTCCGATAGTCTTCTGCGGAAGACCTGCCTTCTTCGCCTTTGAAAGAAGCTTTTCAGCTCTCATAAGAGCCGGCAGACTTCTTGCCACCGAATCCATAGCGCTCGAATGTGTTTTGTGTTTCTTTTCACGACGCTTTATGGCATCCCAGTTTTCCAGAACCTCTGCAGAGGTTTCTGCTGTAACATCACCAAACACATGAGGATGACGGTCAATAAACTTTTTGCAGACACCGTCTGCCACGTCATTTATGTCAAAGACACCCTCTTCAGTTTTGATCTGCGCGTGGAAAACTACCTGTGCAAGAACGTCACCAAGCTCCTCAAGAAGAAGCGGTGTGTCGTCGTTATCAATAGCCTCGCATGCTTCAAAAACTTCTTCAACGAAGTTCATACGGACACTTTTATGGGTTTGCTCGCGGTCCCATTGACAACCGCCCTCCGACCGCAAAAGACGTGTAATCTCCACGAGGTCAGAAAACTCATAATTATCCTTCCTTAAAAAATTTACCATATTTTTCGCTCTCCCGCAAGTGTTTTTTGCAAAATTCTAAATTTTTCAACCATTATCTATAAATTTGAATATGTTTTTACCTCCAAAAAGTAACCTCTCGTCCTCTTTTTTGAGCGTTTTCAAAACAAAAACGGCAAAAATTCCCACAAGAGCACCCGATATACCCGAGAGAATCGCCGATATTCTTATATCCGCAAAACGCATTAGAACCTTGTTTACATTCGCTGCAGTTAAAAAAAGCGCGATTGACGGAAATACAGGTTTCATTACCGAGTTAAAAATTGAAATACCCAAAAACTTAAATTTTCCAAGCTGCAAAATGTTTATCGAAAGTGCAACAACATAGCAAAGCACCGTGCTTATCGCGGCACCGTGTATGCCGATTCCGGGGATTCTTATCAATGCATAATTCGATAAAAGCTTAACAACTGCCCCAACAGCAATTGATATGACGGGCGCATTTGCGCGCCCGAGCGCCTGAAAAACGGCATTTGTAACAGTAACAAGCGAAAGCGGAATTATTCCAAGCGACAAAACTCTTAAAAGCGATGATGAAAGTTTTATGCAGTCGGAACCTGCACCACTCCCGAATAAAAGCGAGAGAATCCCTTCAGACAGCGGATACAGCGCACAGACCGCAAAGGATGATATGAGCACACAAAGGCGCACCCCCGAATTAACAAGCAAATCTGTCTCTATCCTGTGTCCTTTTGCACACTCTCCCGAAACAAGAGGAACAAGAGTTGTTGCAAGCGTTGCAATTATCGCAGACGGAAGCGTAAATAGTGTTGTTGCGTAGTTGTATGCTCCGAAAAGCCACTTTGCACGGTGTTCCGTCTCTCCCGAATTTTTCAGGATGTTCATAACAAGTGCGCTGTCAATAACCGCAGTCAGTGCTATCACCGCGGCGCCCAGAGTTATCGGAACAGAAAGCGAAAAGAGCTTTTTAAGAATCCGTATTCCGTTGCCGCTTATCGCTTTTATCTTTTTTCTTTTCTTGAAGAAAAAGTACAAAACCGAAAAAAGCGAACCGATACTCACGCCAAACACCGCACCCGCGGCTATGTATGCCGATCCCCTTCCCTGTATCTTCATAACGAAGGCGGCAAGGAGACCAAACACAAGCTTTCCAAAAGCTTCTAAAACTTCTGATATCGCGGTGGGATACATATTCTCTTTCCCTTGGAAATAGCCGCGGTTTACCGCCGATATTGAAACGAGAAAAACCGCAGGAGATATAGCTTTTATCGCCTTTGCCGAATCTGCACTTCCCATAATGCGTGAAATCTTGTCTGCAAACAGAAAGAGTGCTGTAAAGCCAAACAACCCTACACCAACAAAAGCAATCTTTGACACATAAAATATTTTTTCGCTCTCACCGTGCCTTCCGTGAGCACTGCTTTCCGCAACCATCTTTGAAACTGCTGTCGGAACTCCTGCAGTTGAGATGACAAAAAGAAGCGAATATATATTATATGCTATCGAGAAATTCGCCATCCCGATGGGGCCGAGCATCGCTCCAAGCGGAATCTTATAGAGAGCACCGATTACCTTTACGAGTATCCCCCCGAACGCAAGCACAAAAGCACCGTTTGGAAGATTTCTTTTTTCGAGATTCACATAATCACACCTTTTTTCGTGATACTGCGAATCTATGTTTTTCTCTTGACTTTTATGCCATAAAACGGCTCACGTTATACTTTGCGCGTTCAATGTCAATCGTCATAAACGCTCCGTTTTCATAGAGGATTTTTCCGTTTACCATAGTCAGCACAACATCGCGACCGCTTGCCGCATAAACGAGATTTGATGCAACATTATAACACGGAGTGAGATGGACTTTATCAAAATCAAGCATTATCATATCTGCAACAAAGCCTGTCTTTATCTTCCCCGCATCATCTCTTCCCTGCGCGCGCGCACCGTTTACCGTTGCGGTTTTGATCGCCTGCATCGCGTCTATTGCCGTAGGATTTCTGCTTATTCCCTTATGGAGAATTGAAAAGAGCTTCATCTCTTCAAACATATCCGTGTTGTTATTGCTTGCAACACCGTCTGTCGCAAGAGTGACATTTACGCCTTTTTTAAGCATTTCAAGAACAGGCGCAACACCTGATGCAAGCTTTAAGTTGCTTATCGGACAATGCGCAACGGAGCCTCCGTTTGCATTTATGATATCCATATCATTCTCTGTTATATAACAGCAGTGTGCAAGAAGCGGACGTGTACCCTCAAAAAGTCCTTCGCTCTCAAACAGTTTGATGGGCGTCTTGCCGTACTTTTCAATACACCTTTCGTGTTCGCCTTCAGTCTCTGACGTATGTATCTGCAAAATGAGGTTATTCTTCTTTGCAAGCTCTGCCGTCTTTATTCTGCACTTTGTTTCGGTTGTATACTCCGCGTGGATGGATACATCGGCGCGTATACGTCCCTCGTCTGCCATATGGAAACGTTCAATAAGCCGCTTTGCCTCTGCAACTGACGGCATATTCTCAAAATCTTCACCGCTTCCGATAATTGAGCGCGAAAGGTTTGCAGCGATTCCCGAGCTTTCCACGACGTCGGCAATTGCATCCGTGAAAAAGTAACTGTCTGAAAAAGAAGTCGTTCCCGATGCAAGCATCTCGGCAACTGCAAGGCTTGTCCCTGCGCTTACCGATTCGTCGGTGAGCTTGTCCTCTGCCGGCCAGATGTGCTGATTCAACCACACATCAAGCTCGCAATCGTCCGAAAGACCGCGAAAAAGCGTCATCGGGATATGGGTATGCGTGTTTATAATACCCGGCATAATCACCTTTCCCGATGCGTTTATCGTCCTTTTCGCCTCATCCGTCGGTCTCTCTTTTCCGACATATTTGATTTTTCTTCCTTCTACCCCGATATAGCCGTTTTCAATATACGGCGCATCGTCATCCATAGTAAGGATGCGGGCATTTTCAAAAAGTATATCCATTTAAAAACCTCGGCTTAAAGTGCACTTCCGCAGGAAGAGCAGAAGCTTGCATCCGATGCATTTTCTTTTCCGCAGGAAGAACAGACCTTCTCATCCCTTCTCTCTTCAAGCTCTGCTTTCAAAAGCTCGACCTGAGCCATCTTTTCGTCAATTGCAAGAAGCTTTTCGTCGATATCTTCCGCCGGAACGTCCTCGTTTGTGTGTGCGGCATAGATAAGCTTTCCGACTTCCTTGTAAAGAAGGTCTATATCCGTATTTATATCAAGAATTTTGAGATTGGTTTTAGATGTGTTATAGACATCTGTTGCCTTGTTTCCCACATTTTCTGCTGTTTTTGCGGCAAACTCGCCTGCAACGGTTGCCCCTGCGCAGATTTTATCCCAAATCTTACTCAATTTTTCTTTCATGTTGTTTTCCTCCTTGTATATTATATTTTCAGTATACTCTTCCGTAATTTAAAAATCAATACTCGAAGTTTCCTCCGCCGATAAACTCACGAAGCAGCGACTCCGTCGGCACAAGCTCATCAGAAATATCCTCAAAAGCCTTTATGTTTTCAAGAAGGTCAAGCACCTCATTATATCTCGCAATGCCCTCGGGAACTCCCTTCACAGCGTCAAGAAGATGTTTTTTCAAAACACCTATTTCGTAATCGTGAGTTGAGTTTATGATTATATCTGCACGGTCTCGGAAGGGCGAAATGTACTTCTTCTCTCCTTTGCGGATATTATCCCATATCGCGAGAGTGAAATCAGAATTCGCTCCGCGGAAGAGATTGTCGCGCACAATTCTTCTCACAAGACGAGTCCACGTTCCCTTGAAGAAATCTTCTCCGTCTTTTTTAAAGATGCTTCTCGCCGATATATAAAGCTTTATTCCCTGCGCCGTACCGCCTGACGCAATCTCGTCGTTGAGCGCATGAATTCCCTCAAAAATTACGACCTCGTTCTGTCCTACCTTAAGCGGAACGGTTATATCCGAGCGTTTCTGGTTTTTAAAATCAAATTTCGGAACCAAAACCTCTTCGTGGCGCATAATCTTTCCTATATGCTCATTGAGAAGCGGCATATCAAGACAAAGCGGAGATTCATAATCTATCTTTCCGTTTTCGTCTTTCGGTGCAGTCTCAAACTCAACCGTTCTGAAATAATCATCGAGAGAAATCGGGTGTGTTTCGATCCCGAGTTTTTCAAGCTCACGCGAGAGCTTGAGCGCAGTTGTCGTTTTTCCCGATCCTGACGGTCCCGACAGAAGAACAACACAGCTCTCCTTTGTCCTTCCCGCTATTTTTGATGCTGCAAGACTTATTGATTTTGCATACTTTGCCTCGCATTCCTCGATAAATCCGCGCGCATCGTCTCTTGCTCTTTCGTTTACTTTAGAAAGCTCGAGCGGCATAAATTCCCCTCCTATTCTTCAAAGAACTTGTTTATTTCCCCTTGGGTTGCCTCTATCTTCTCTTTTGCAACATTGTATTCATATGGATACTTCGGATTGAATATTCTCACTATCCGTCCGTTTTCTGTGTCAATAAGCTTCGTAACTCCACCCGCGCCGGCAGAAAGAATCGTGTGAAGCTCATCCATAATGTAGTTGTTATAAGGACTCTCGTGTCCTTCTTTTGCATAACCTACGTTTTCAAGGTTTCCCGACATGTACTTCTGCCGATAGAGATAATACGGAAGATACCCCTCATCGCAAACCGTCTGCATCGCATAGTCAACCATCTGCTCGGTCTCATCACCTGCCGGAAGCTTATACTTTTCGTTGTGAAGCTCCGAGCCTTTCTTTATCGCGAGCGTATGCACCGTTATGTTCTCCGGATCAAGAGCTATAACCCTGTCTATCGAGTTTTTAAAGCTCTCAAAATTGTCCCCCGGAAGCCCTGCTATGAGGTCCATATTTATATCGAGGTCTGTATTCTCCCTGACACATCTGACTATACGGACAACATCCTCTGCCGTGTGGCGTCTGTCCATATCCCTTAATATCTCATCGTTCATCGTCTGCGGATTTACGCTTATTCTTGTTCCGCCAAGACGCTCTATCGTTTTTATTTTTTCTTCGTTGAGCGTGTCCGGTCTTCCCGCCTCAACGGTGTATTCAAGAACATCCGAGAGATCAAAACACTCGCGGATTTTTCCCATAACAAACTCAAGATGCCTGTTCTCAAGCGAGGTTGGAGTTCCTCCGCCGATATACAAAGAGCGCAATGTAAGGTTGTTTTGCTTTACTGACGCCGACAACAATTTCAGCTCTTTCTCAAGCATCTTAAGATACGGCTCTATGAGATTTTTCGCTTTTTCTATCGAATGGCTTACAAAAGAACAATACCTGCACCGTGATGCACAAAACGGAATTGCTACATAGAGCGAAAAGTCGCGCCTTGAAACAGCATCTGAAACCTTTTTTGCGTGTGATGCGCACCTTACCGCAAGTTCCGCTCTCCCTGGAGAGACAAAATATTCCTCACACATTCTCTTTTCCGCTTCCTTTGCATCCAGGCCGTCTGCTATGTAGCTTGCCGCCACCTTTGACGGACGAATACCTGTCAGCGCACCCCATACGGGCACTTTTTCAAACAGCTGACAAGCTGCCTTGAAAAACGATGTTTTTATCGCTCTGCGGCACGCGCGCTTATTGTCCTCTTCATCGAAATCCAAAGAAACCGAAACTTCCGACTCAGCAAATGAAACGCATTTGTTTTGGCGGTATATTTCTGTTTTTGATATTACGGACAACTCCGTCTTATGAAGTGATGATATGATATATTCCTCATCTGCCGGAATTTCAGATACGAACTCGGCATGCGAATTTGGAAACATACACATATATATCTGCTGTGTTGCAAACTCAAAATCGTGTCCGTGAAGATAAATTTTCAACGTCTTATCGCCTCTGCCATATATGGATTTTCTGTCCTCTCGCGTGAAAGGGTTGTCTCTTCCTCATGCCCCGGAAGAACTCTGTAATCCCCCGAAAGTTCATACAATCTCCTAAGTGATTTGAACATATCAGAAATATCGCCGCCTGCAAGATCGCATCTGCCGCAGGTTCCCTTAAAGAGTGTATCTCCCGAAAAGATAACGTCTTCAGCCATAATGCAGACACTTCCTTCCGTGTGTCCGGGAGTAATCAGAAACATAAACTTCATATCGCCAACCGTGATGATTTCTCCGTCTCTGACTTCGACATCTGCATAAAGCGGAGTAAACTCACGGTTCCGAAGCATTGTATGCCCCGAAACGGATGCATCTGTAAGACGAAGTCTCTCGCCCTCTGTCGAGACGAGGCGTGCACCGGTTTTATCCGTAATCCCCTTTACAGACATTGTGTGGTCAAAGTGTCCGTGAGTGAGAAATACATATTCGATTTTTACCCCCAGATCTTCTGCCCTTGCAAGAATTCTTTCGCCGTCAGCACCCGGATCTATAATAACTGCACTCTTTCCATCGTGAACAAGGTAGCAGTTTGTGCCGAGAAATCCCACAACGAATGCTTCTATATTCATAATACTCCTCCGGAAAATCTTATTTAATCTCGCTTGTATCCATAACGATTGTTATCGGTCCGTCGTTTATAGAAGAAAGCTCCATATACGCACCGAAAACGCCTGTTTCCGTATGATATCCCGCATCTCTTAAGAGCTCCGTAAAATACTCATACAACGGCTTTGCAAGCTCCGGTCTTGCCGCATCCGTAAAGCTCGGGCGGTTTCCTTTTCTCGTTGCCGCATAGAGCGTGAAGTTTGACACGACCATCATCTCTCCGCCGATATCTGCACAGGAGAGATTTAATTTTTCCTCTGAATCTTCAAAGATCCGCATCATGGAAATCTTCTTTGCGAGATACTCCGCATCTGCTACCGTATCCTCCTGCGATACGCCAAGCAGAATAAGAAGACCGTTTCCTATTTTTGAGTGTATTGCGCCGTCAATTTTTACTTCTGCGCTTTTGACACGTGTGATAACTGCACGCACAAGTGTCTCCTCCTTTGTTTTTCTGTCAGTTTCGCGAACGTTTTACGTCGATAAGTCCCTGTACGCTGTGAAGCTTGTTCATTACAAATTCAAGCTGCTCTTTTCCGTTTATGTTTAAAACAACGTTGATTATCGCATATCCGTCACCAAGACGTCTTGCGTCAAGTGCAAGAACAGGCAGTTTGAGGTTGTTGAATATTGCCGCAACGTCCATAATAAGCCCTGCTCTGTCCTTTGCGGAAATCTGGAGTGAGGTCTGGAAATTTTCTTTGATGTCCTCTGCCCAGAAAACGCTTATCCATCGGCTCAGATCCTCTGAATTCTTCATCGCGCTCGTAACATTCTGGCAATCCGCACGGTGAACGGAAACACCGTAACCCCTCGTTATAAATCCGATGATGGAGTCGCCCGGAATAGGTGTACAACAACGTGCAAACTTAACCATACAGTTTTCAACACCCGGAACAATAACACCCGAATTCGAGCTCTTTTTCTTCTGCTCGGAGACCACCGTCTCGCGCATAATCTCTTCATCATCGCGGACGTCCGGCTTGTTCTTCTCTTTTTCCGTGCGTATTCTGTTTATTACGCGGCTGAGCTTTATTCCGCCGTATCCGATACTTGCAAACATCTCATTTACATGCTGGAAAGACATTCTGTTTGCAACGGAAAGAAGGATCTGCTCGCGCTCATCATCAGAGAGTGAAATTCCCTCGCGCTTGAGTGCAAGCTCAAGCTCCGCTTTGCCGCGTGCGATGTTTTCTTCTCTGCACTCGCGCTTAAACCACTGCTTAATCTTGTTTCTTGCTTCGCTCGTCTTTGCGATATTGGTCCAGTCACGGCTCGGACCCTTACCTGAATTTGAGGTAAGTATTTCTACGATTTCACCGTTCTGAAGCTTATAGTCAAGCTGAACCATACGTGAGTTTACCTTTGCGCCGATCATACGGTTTCCGACCGCAGAGTGGATTGAATATGCAAAGTCGATGGGAGTTGAGCCTGCAGGCAGGCTTACAACGTCACCGTTTGGCGTGAAGACAAAAACTTCATCACTAAACATATCCGTCTTTAGCGACGTTACAAAATCCTCGTCTTCAACCTCCTGACTTTCCATAAGCTGACGCACCCACGCAAGCTTTTCTTCAAGCGTGCTTTTGCTTATGCCCGATTTGTACTTCCAATGCGCCGCGATACCGTACTCCGCGGTGTGATGCATTTCGTGAGTTCTTATCTGCACCTCAAACGGGATGCCTTCACGTCCGATAACCGTTGTATGAAGCGACTGATACATATTCGCCTTCGGTGTGCTTATATAGTCTTTAAAGCGTCCCGGAATCGGGCGGTACATATCATGAATAAAACCAAGAACGTTGTAACAGTCTGCCACCGTGTCCACGATGACACGCATCGCATAAAGGTCGTAAACCTCGTCCATCGTCTTGTGCTGAGTATACATCTTCTTATAGATGCTGTATATGTGCTTGACACGGCTTTTGAGCGTAGCCTCAATTCCCGCTTCGTTAAGGCGCTCTACAAGACGGTCCTTGATATGCTCAAGAAACTCTTCAGTCTCCCGGCTTCTCTTTTCAAGCTCGTCGGTAATTTCGGCATAACCGACAGGGTCAAGACAGCGCATAGAGCGGTCTTCAAGCTCCCATTTCACCCTCTGCATACCGAGGCGATGTGCAAGAGGCGCATATACCTCCATCGTCTCAAGCGACTTTTCTCTCTGTTTTTCAGGCTTGTGGAACTCAATTGTTCTCATATTGTGGAGTCTGTCTGCAATCTTTATGAGAATAACCCTGATGTCCTTGCCCATTGCAAGAAACATCTTGCGAAGGTTTTCAATCTGCGCCTCTTCCTTGCTGACATACGGCATTCTCGTAAGCTTTGAAACACCGTCAACAATCTCTGCAACTTCTTTTCCGAACTTTGCCTTTATCTTGTCGTAACCAAATTCCGTATCCTCAATGCAGTCGTGCAAAAGCGCAGATATGAGCGACTCAACGTCAAGCCCCATCTCCGCAACGATCTCCGCTACCGCAATCGGATGCGTAACATAGTCGCTTCCGTCACGTCGTTTCTGTCCTTCGTGTGCGGCGGTTGCACAGTCATATGCCTCGTGGAGAAGCTCTTTGTCCTTCTCCGTCATATCGCCTTTAATTTTTGAAACAAGCTCCTGGTATTTTTCTTCAGGCATCATAACTAATCACCTGCCCCCACTGTTTTTATAAAGTAAATATGTTTTTGAATCGTTAAGGTCAACCTTGTTATTGTGATTTGCAATTTCAATAAATATTCTGTAATCAGAAATTTCAAAGCTCATAAGCCCGACTTCCGAAAAAATCTGCATCGCAACAAAGAGCTTTTTAAGCGCACCGGAGGTCGCATTTCTGCAGATTAGCCGTCTTACTTCGGTAATCGGTGCCGAAGTCGGAAAGCCCTGTCTTGTGAGAGTCTTCCATATGCCTCCGAGTTCATCATATGCAAGAGATATTTTTTCGTCTCTCACGCCTTTCCTTGCATCATCAAGGCACTCGTATGCACCGTCTATATCGGCAAGGTCATCCTCTGTCGGGCGTGCATCCTTAATGTGAAGCTGCACGTTCTCTCCCATATAGTTGTTTATCTCGGGGGTAAATACTATGTCGATATAATCACCCTCCGCAAACGGAAGCTCTTCACACTTTATCCCGAAATACACGCATTGAAGTCTTACGCCGTGTTCAATTGCTATTTTTGTGTGTCTGCCGTTTCCTATCGGCGAAATCTTTGAAACCTTACAGCTGTCAAGGCGAAGCTTTGGAGCTTCGTTTTCCTTGCCATACGGCTCCATCGCACGAAGTGCGTGAAGCTGTGAAAGCGTAAGCTCTGATGAATCTGCCGCAAAATCAATCTCAAGCTCCGGCACATAGCTCTCCATTTCAGGTGCTAAAGCTTCATTCATGCGGCGGCGAAACTCCGCTATATTCTCTTTCTTTATAAGTATGCCTGCGGCGAGGTCGTGTCCTCCGAATTTTTCGAGAAGATCGCTGCAAGCAGAAAGCGCATTATGAAGGCTGACGCCCGAAACGCTTCTTCCTGAGCCACGGCATCCCTCTTCGTCTTCAGATATCAGAATTGCAGGACGCGAAAAGAGTGAGCATATCCTTGACGCAACTATGCCGAGAACTCCGTGATGCCAGTCCTTTCCTGAAAGGATGATTATGGAATCGTCTTTATACTCGGGATGTTCCTCCATAACGGCAAGAGCCTCTTTCATAATGCCGCTTTCACAAAGCTGACGCTCGCGGTTTTTCTCGTCTATCTCCTTTGCGATTGAGGGTGCATCCCCCTCGTCTGCGCGAAGAAGTGAAAGCGCAATATCCGCACTTCCCATTCTTCCTGCCGCGTTCATTCTCGGTCCGATAAGAAAGCCTACTGCTCCCGATGTCAGCTTCTCACTTCTCTTGAATCCCGCGACATCCATAAGTGCCGAAAGCCCCGGATCGGGATTTTCCGAAATGAGTTCAAGTCCGTTTGCAACGATAACACGGTTTTCGTCCGTTATCGGCATTACGTCTGCGATCGTTCCGATGCAGACATACGGCAGATACTTTTTTATGACCTCTTCATCCGAGCCCGAAAGCGCGCAAATAAGCTTGAACGCAACGCCGACACCTGCAAGCGGCCTGAACGGATATGTGCAGTCCTCACGGTTCGGATTTACTACCGCCACCGCCGCAGGAAGCGTCTCCGCGCATTTGTGGTGGTCTGTGACAACGATATCCATACCGAGTTCTTTTGCGTATTCAACCTCTGCTCCTGCGGTTATGCCTGTATCCACCGTAACGATAAGCGAAACACCCTTTTCAAGAAGATAAGAAAGTCCCGTTTCTGAAATACCGTATCCGTCGCCGAATCTGTCCGGTATGTAGTGAACGCACTTTGCACCGCAACTTATAAGGTAATCGGTGAGTATGTATGTAGAGGTAACACCGTCTGCATCGTAGTCACCGTATACCGCAATCGTCTCATCGTCCGAGAGTGCCTGCGTTATTCGCGCAACTGCGAGATCCATATCCTTCAATAGAAACGGATCGTGCAGATCGGCAGTATCCTTCTTGAGAAACAAACGCGCCTCGTCCTCGTTCTTTATGCCGCGGACGGCTAAAAGCTTTGCCGTGAGCGACGGAACATTCAGCACATCCTCAAGATGCTTTGCGATATTTTCATCGTATTTTCCAGTAATCCATTTTGTTTTTTTCATATTCAAAAGTCCTTTATTGTTTATCTTTATATTATAACAAACTTTATTTCGAAAAACAACACAAACTCCTGATTAACATAACTTTATTTGACGGTAGCTACATTTCATTGACATTCTTCCAAAACCGTAGTATGATTATTCATACTAATCACACAAAGGAGTTTTGGAAATGAATATAAACGGCGAAAAATTTGCATGGATGGTCAAAATCGGTGAAAAGGGGCAATTTGTCATCCCGAAAGAAGCGCGTGAAATGTTTGACTTAAATCCGGGAGATGAAATCATTGTTCTCGGCGATAAATCGAGAGGAATTGCTATTTTGCCAAAGAAAAAACAGCAGGATACCATCAGGCAGATTTTTTCTGAAATAGAGGAGTAAAAAATATGAGTAAGATAGTTTTCTTTTGTATTCCTGCGCACGGGCACACAAACCCCACCCTCGGTGTTGTGCGGGAATTGATCTCCCGGGGACACGAGGTTCGCTATTATTCGTACAATATGATGCGCGAAAAAATCGAAGATGCCGGCGCAAAGTTTATATCCTGTGATGATTTTGATATGGAGCAAAAGTTAAGTCCCAAAGATGCTGCCCGCATCGGACGGGATCTCGCATTCTCAACAAAGATTCTTGTTGATACAACACTTACTCTTGACGAGGCGATTTTAAGAGAGATGAAAGACTTTAAACCCGACTGTATAGTTGCAGATTCCATGGCACTATGGGGACGCGCCATAGCACAAAAGCTTGGAGTTCCGTTTGTTTCGTCAACAACAACCTTTGCTTTCAACAAGTATTCGGCAAGGATTATGAAAAGGGGTGTCGGAGATTTACTTCGCATGCTTTTATCTGCTCCGAAAATCTCAAAGCAAATAAAAAGATTACAGGACGGGGGTTATCCCATCAAAAGTATTCTCGACATTATCGGAAATGACGAAAACACACATACAATCGTGTATACCTCCTCCGAATTTCAGCCGTATTCCGAAACCTTTTCGGAAAAATATGCATTCGTTGGACCGTCTGTTCTCTCTTCCTCTTCAAAAATTGAAAAAACACGCGATAAGCTGATTTATATCTCCATGGGAACCGTCAACAATGATATGATGCCGTTTTACAAAAACTGCATAGCCGCTTTTGCAAATTCGGAGCATCAGGTCATTATGTCCGTCGGAGAACTCGTATCGCTCGATAATTTCGGTCCTCTTCCCGAAAACATCTCCGTTTTTCCGCACGTTGACCAGATTGCCGTTCTCAAGGAGGCAGACGTATTCATATCGCATTGCGGAATGAACAGCGTAAACGAAAGCCTGTTTTTTGACGTTCCGCTCGTTATGTTTCCGCAAACTCCCGAACAGGAGGGCGTTGCAACGAGAGTTTTTGAGCTTGGTGCGGGAATAAAGCTTGAAAATACAGATGTATTCTCTCTTATGAGCGCTGTAAATCAGGTACTTGAGAACTGCACATATAAGCAAAACGCCGCAAAAATCTCCGATGGCTTTAGGCGTGCTTCAGGCGCAAAAGGTGCAGCAGATAAAATAATTGATTGTATAGAGCATCACTCTGCTTAAAAGTTTGCATTTTTGCATTTTCGGTGTATAATAAACTCATACAGGGTGGTGAATTTATGAAAGAGCGATTTAAAAAAGCCGCTGACGTTTCTCTCTTTGTTTTTAAAGAACTGAAAGATCGGTTTCTTTCTCACAATATCGGATATGCCGGCGGCACACTTGCATACTTCTTCATTCTCTCAATTTTTCCGTTTCTGATTTTTATAAACTCGATAATTGCATCGCTTGACATTCCGTCATCCTCTGCAATTTCCTTTCTGCGTCCGTTTCTGCCGGAGCAGATAGTTTCTCTCATTGCAACGTATATTGAGTATATAAGCCAAAATAGCTCGATTCCAATTCTTTCATTCGGTATTATACTTGCGATATTCTCGGCATCCCGCTCGGTTCGCTCTCTGATTTACGCCTTTGACCTCGCATACGGTGTGAAAAACCGACGAAGCATTTTAAGAAACACGCTTTTTTCAATGCTCTATCTCTTCATTTTTGCAATTATGCTTGTTGTCTGCATAGCGATTGTTGCATTCGGAAGCAGCTTTGTCGAAGGTCTTATTGCAAAACTGACTCTGCCGTTTAACATTATAGACCTCTTCTCCTTCTGGCAATGGATAACAATGTCGGCAATTCTGTTTCTGATACTCTCCGCGGTATACAAATTTCTGCCGTCTGTAAAGGTCCGTTTCCGCGACACCATCCCCGGAACGCTCTTTTCGCTTATCGGATTTCTTATCCTTACTGCCGCTTTCTCGTTCTACGTCAACAACCTCATCTCATCGCTATCTCTCTACGGCTCACTTTCAACCGTAATTTTGCTTATGCTCTGGTTCTATTTCGCCGGCATAATAATAATGCTCGGGGCCGAGCTCAATAAAGTAATTTCAGATATAAAAAAAGTCCGCTGATAAGTTTCAGCGGACTCTTTTTATGTTCATTATAACTTATATGCCTTATCCTTCGGGAGAAAGTTTCGTGTATCAAACACCACTTTATCCTTTAAGGTTTCTGCATTTTCCTTTATGTGTGTGTGCGAAGTAAGAACAACTACGAGGTCAACCTTCTCGAGGAATTCGTCATAATCAAAAACCTGACCGTCGCAAATCGTCGTCTTCACAAACGGATCATATGCCGAAGCCGTGCCGACGTTTCTCTGCTTCATGAATTCAAGAAGCTGAAGAGCAGGGCTTTCTCTGATATCGTCAACATCCTCTTTGTAGGTAAGACCGTAAAGACCTACGCGTGAAATATCAGAGATGTTGTTCTCCTTCATAATCTCTAAAATTCTGTCAAGAACAAAACCCGGCATTGAGTCGTTAATTGTTCTTGCCGTGAGAATTATCTTTGAAAGCTCGGGATAATCGCCGACCAAAAACCACGGGTCAACCGAAATGCAATGACCGCCTACACCAGGACCCGGTGTGAGAATATTTACTCGCGGATGTTTATTTGCAATTCTTATAATCTCATAGACATCCATATTGTCGCTTCTGCAAATCTTTGCAAGCTCATTTGCAAAGGCTATGTTTATATCGCGGAATGTATTTTCAACGACCTTTGACATCTCTGCCGTACGGATGTCGGTAACAACGATTTCGCCCTTACAGAAAGAAGCATAAAGCTCTTTTATCTTCTCTCCTATCTCAGGAGAGTCTGCACCGATGGTTCTCGAGTTATTCTCAAGCTCATATACCATATTTCCGGGTATGATTCTCTCAGGCGCGTGAACGAGGTTTATGTCTTTTCCGATAACAAAGCCATTTTCTTCGATAACAGGGCGGACAAAACGGTCAATTGTTCCCGGTGATACGGTAGACTCAACTACGACCGTAGCACCTGCATCACAAACGTCCATAACGCTCCTGACGGCACTTATAACGTACTTCGGGTCAATCTTTTTGCTGTCCTTATCGTACGGTGTCGGAACAGATACGATGTACACATCTGTTTTGACATATTCAGTTGTAAACTTTATTCCGCAGGAAAGTGCGTTGCTAAAAAGCTTGGAAAGACCTTCTTCCTCAAAAGTCGTTTTTCCTGAGTTGAGTGTTGCAACAAGCTCTGCGTTATAGTCTGTTCCAACAACCTCCACACCATGAGTTGCAAACATAAGCGCAGTCGGAAGCCCGATATATCCAAGGCCGACAACATTTATCTTTGACATACTTTTACACCCTCTTAAAATTAATCTTTGTAGACAATCTGCTCTCTGTCCGGACCGACGCCAACGATAGAAACCGGGCAACCGCAAGCCTTCTCGATTGCTTCGATATATGTCTTGATCTTCTGCGGGAATTCGCTGTATGACTTTACGTTTGAAATATCTTCGTCAAAGCCTTCAAACTCCTCATATACCGGCTTGCACTTTGCAAGTTCCGAAAGATCTGCCGGCCAATCCTTTATGATTTTGCCGTCCTTTTCATAAGCTGTGCAAAGCTTGATTGTCGGAAGACCGCGAAGCGGGTCAATCTTGTTGATAACGATTGAAGTAAGACCGTTTACGCGTACCGCGTATCTTGCCATAACAGCATCAAACCAACCTGTTCTGCGGGCACGACCTGTTGTAACGCCGAACTCTGCGCCTGCCTGACGGATGTACTCACCCACCTCGTCATCAAGCTCTGTCGGGAACGGCCCTTTACCGACGCGGGTTGTATAACCCTTGAAGATGCCAACGATTTCGTCGATGCATGTCGGACCGATACCTGCGCCGATGCATACACCTCCCGAAACCGGGTGAGATGATGTAACGTACGGATATGTTCCCATATCAAGGTCGAGGAGTGTTCCCTGTGCACCTTCAAAGAGAACCTTCTTACCTGCCTTTATAGCGTCAAAAATCATAACACTTGTATCACGGACATACGGAGCAAGACGCTTTGCGTACTCCCAATATTCCTTTGCTATTGCATCAAGATCAAGAGCCTTGCCGCCGTAGTAGTTGACAAAGAGCTTGTTCTTCATCTCGCCGACGCGCTTTACTGCTTCAAAAAACTTATCCTTTGAAACAAAGTCATGCATACGGATACCGACGCGCTGTGCCTTATCCATATAGCACGGACCGATACCCTTTTTGGTAGTACCGATGTCGCCTGCACCACGTGCAATTTCTTCAAGACCGTCCTGTTCAATATGCCAGGGCATAATGACATGTGTACGCTCATCAATAAACAAATTATCAAGCGGAGCTCCCTTTTTTGCAAGCTCGTCCATTTCAGCAAGAACAACCTTCGGATCGAGAACGACACCTGCACCGATGACGTTCATTGTCTTGGGGTAAAGAATACCCGACGGAATGAGATGAAGCTTATAAACATTCTCGCCTACAATAACCGTATGACCGGCATTGTTACCACCCTGTGAACGTACTACGAGGTCTGCCTCCGATGCAAATATATCTATAAATTTACCTTTTCCCTCGTCGCCCCACTGTGCGCCGAGAACAACCTTTCCTGACATATAAAAAGACCTCCTTTTTTATTTCCGACAAGTATTATAGCACAAAATACTTTCTCTTACAAGTATAAAACATCAAAAGCGACATTTTTTCTCAATAAAATACTGGAATTATGTTTTCAAATGCCGTATAATATATTCATACTACTGTATGGAGATAAACTTATGATCTATTTTGACAATGCCGCAACAACAAAAGTAATAAAAAAAGCGTGCGATGCAGCGATATCTGCAATGGAGATAAACTTTGCAAACCCTTCATCGCTCCATTCTCTCGGAATTTCCGCAGAGAAGATTGTAAAAGAGGCAAGAGCATCAATTTCAGATGCGCTCTCCTGCGAGCCCGACGAGATATTTTTTACCTCCTGCGGCTCCGAGAGCAACAACCTTGCAATTTTCGGAGCAGCGGCAAGAAGCGGCAAGAAAAAACATATGATAACAACTGCATTTGAGCATCCCTCGGTGCTTGAATGTGCAAAGCGGCTTGAGGCAACAGGCTACGAGGTTACTTACATCTCCCCCCGCCCCGACGGTCTCGTCTGGCCGGCAGATGTTGCCGACGCTGTGCGTGAGGATACGTTTTTGGTGTCCGTTATGAGTGTTAACAACGAGGTCGGTTCAGTTATGGACATCCCCGCAATTTCAAAGGCTGTTCATATAAAAAACCGCGAAACTTTAATCCACACAGATGCAGTTCAGGCTTTTTTGAAGTTTCCTATAAATGCATCGCGATACGGAGCCGATTTGATCTCCGTAAGCGGTCACAAGATTCACGCACCAAAGGGAATCGGAGCTCTCTATGTCCGCCGCGGGCTTCGTCTTGCACCCCAGCTTCTGGGCGGTGGCCAGGAATCGGGGCTTCGCTCCGGCACGGAAGCAACGTCGCAGCTTGCGGCTTTTTCTGTTGCAGTTGAGGATGCAAAAAGAAAAATCACAGAAAATGCAAATGAAATGAAACGTCTTTCAGAGATGCTTGTTTCAGAACTTGAGGTTCTGCCCGGTGTCCACGTATTCGAGCCGTTTTTACGCGCTCCGCATATCTTAAGTGTAGCTTTTGAGAAATATCCGAGCGAGGTTTCCATGCGGCTTCTTGAGGAAAGCGAAATCTATGTTTCAGCAGGCTCCGCCTGCAGCCGCGGAAAGAAAAGCCATGTTCTGCGCGCACTCAACGTTCCCGAAAGGCTGATTTCCAGCACGGTCAGAATAAGCCTTTCGCGTTTCTCAACAAAAGATGAAATCCGCACATTCATCTCTGCCGTCAAAGAAAAACTCATTTAAATTTTTATTTTTCTATTGCAAAAACGGCATAATAATGCTATTATACGAATATACCAAAAGTTAATTTAGGAGGAACATTTATGGTTATCGACACTTTGAAAAGCATTCTCGAAGCACAGCTTGATATTGACCCGTCAACAATTACGGAATCAACAAGCATTGCAGATGATCTCGGTGCGGATTCTCTCGACATGGTCGAGCTTATGATGACTGTTGAAGAAGAATTTGACATTACTATAAAAGACAGCGACGCTCACAACTTCAAAACTGTCGGAGATGTTGTAAGCTACATCGAGGCAAACGTTTAATTTGAATTTTTAAAAGGCAGAAGCGAATTCTCGCTTCTGCCTTTTTTGTACGTTATCTTCCGAAAAGTCCTTTTTTCTTTTCACAGGAATATTCGGATATTTCGTATCCCGTTTCCGAAACAGCTTTTTTTACTTCGTCTTCCGAAAGCGGATTTACCGAGAGAATTTCGGTCTGCTTATTCTCGTGCGAAGAAGTAACCTTCTTCACGTTGAGATTCTGCTTTATCGCGTCATTCATATGCTTTTCACACATCGGACACATCATGCCCTCAACGTGCATCGTTATTTTATACATATCAGACACCTCCGTATTTATTATACATCTTTTTTTCTGCAGTTGCAAGCTGCTTGTCAATGTTGTATCTGCTATCCTTAACCGCAATCGTGCATCCACTGCGAAGATGTGATATGACCGTTATGTTCTCTCCGCTGTAGCATCCGAGCGAAAAGAGAAAGGAATTAAGCTCCTCATCTTCTGTTTCAATTCTTGATATAATATACTCTTTTCCCTCTATCGCATCAGACAATTTCATCAGACTCACCCAAAACCAAATTAAGTTAGCATCCGCTAACTCCTGAACAGTAATACACCCTCAATTTCGTTTTGTCAAGCATAAATTGAAAAATTTTACAAAAAAACATCAGACAAAAAGTCTGATGTTTTTTAAATTATGCCATTTCTACGCTTAATTTCTCACCGCCGAGAATGTGGAAATGAAGATGGAAAACAGTCTGTCCTGCGTCTTCTCCGCAGTTTGAAACTACGCGATAACCGCCGTCAAGTCCCTCGTCCTTTGCGATTTTTGCTATAACCTCAAAGATGTGAGAAACGATGCCGGAGTTTCCGGCATTTATCTCCGCAACAGATGCGATATGCTCTTTGGGAATAACGAGGATATGTGTCTTTGCCTGCGGAGCGATGTCGCGGAATGCATAGACGAGTTCATCCTCATACACTTTATTTGACGGGATTTCTCCTGCAATTATCTTACAAAAAATGCAGTCTGCCATAACAAAATCTCCTTATGCCTTACTCTTTACAAACTCTGCCGCAACGGAAAGTGCATCCGCAAGCTTTGAAACGTCGTTTCCGCCGGCCATAGCAAAGTCGGGCTTTCCACCGCCGTTTCCGCCTGCTGCCTTTGCAGTTTCGCGGACGAGGTCGCCTGCCTTGATGCCACGTGCAACGACATCCTTTGCACAAGTAGCGGTAAATACGATCTTTTCACCGTTTACGCTCGCAAGAACTGCCGCAACACTTGAGTCAAGACCTCTCATCTCGTCGCAGATAGCGCGGAGGTCGTCTGCCTTTGCATTCTTGATTTCCTTGGCGATGAACTTGATTCCGCCGAAATCTACTGCTTCCTTGATATAGTCTGCCGCATCAAGTGCTGCAAGGCGTGAGTTCATAGCAGAAAGCTCCTGACGAAGAGCCTTAATCTCCTCCGTCTGATGCTCTGCCTTTATTACAACTTCCTTCGGAGCTGCCTTGAGAGCTTCTGCAACGCTTCCGATTGTGCCCTCAAGCTCTGCAATTTTCTCAAGAACCGCGCTTCCGCAAATAGCCTCGATTCGTCTTACGCCCGCTGCAACGCTTGACTCGGATGTAATCTTTACAAGACCTGCCTTTGCGGTGTTGTCAAGGTGTGTGCCGCCGCAAAGCTCGAGCGAGTAGTCGCCCATTGTTACGACGCGTACGGTGTCACCGTACTTCTCACCGAAAAGTGCCATTGCGCCGAGCTTCTTTGCCTCTTCTATCGGCATCTCGCGGACTACGATATCAAGACCTGCGAGAATCTGCTTATTGACTTCTTTTTCAACCTGTGCAATTTCTTCTGCCGTCATAGCCGAGAAATGAGTAAAGTCAAAACGGATGGAGTCGGGTCCGACAAGTGAACCTGCCTGCTCAACGTGAGTTCCGAGAGTGTTGCGGAGAGCCTTCTGGATAAGGTGAGTTGCAGAGTGTGCGCGGCAGGTTGCACCGCGGCGGCACTTGCAGACCGTAGCCTTTACCGCATCGCCCTTTGCGATTGAGCCTTCCGTAATCTCACCGATGTGGAGGAACTTGCCGTCCTTTGTCTTCTTGACATTTGAAACCTTCATCTTGCCGGAAGTGGTTTCAATTCTTCCCGTGTCAGCAAGCTGACCGCCCGATTCTGCATAGAACGGTGTTCTGTCAAGAACGATTTCAACGTTCTTTCCTGCCTCTGCGTTCTCGCAAACTGCACCTTCGCAAACTATTGCAAGAATCTTTGCATCAGCCTCAAGTGAGTCGTATCCCGTAAACTCTGTCTTTACACTCTTGTCAAGACCGAGGTCGAGCTTTTCCCAAGCGAAATCGCCGAGCGCCGCCTGAGCTGCACGAGCTCTTTCGCGCTGCTCGTTAAGGCAGGCATCAAAGCGGTCGCGGTCGATTGAAAGACCTTTTTCCTCAAGAATTTCGAGAGTGAGGTCAATCGGGAATCCGTATGTATCCGCAAGCTTGAATGCATCGTCACCGGAGAGGACCTTTGCGCCGTCAGCCTCAAGCTTCTTCATCATATCTTCAAGGATCGAGAGGCCTGCGTCGATTGTGCGATTAAAGCCCTCTTCCTCCATGCTGATAACCTTCTTTATATATTCAGCCTTCTCGGAAAGCTCCGGATATGCTCCGCAGCTCTCGTGGATAACAGTATCACATACCTCGTGGAGGAATGTGCCCTTGATTCCGAGGAGTCTTCCGTGACGTGCCGCACGGCGGAGAAGACGGCGGAGAACGTAGCCTCTGCCCTCGTTTGAAGGCATAACACCGTCGCAAACCATCATTGTTGTTGAACGGATGTGGTCTGTAATGATACGTAGAGAAATGTCTGTCTTTTCATCGTCACCGTAATTTACGCCTGCAAGACGTGAAATATGAGTCATAATGTTCTTGACTGTGTCAACCTCAAAGAGTGAGTTTACACCCTGCATAATGCAGGCAAGACGTTCAAGACCCATACCTGTGTCGATATTCTTCTGCTTAAGCTCTGTGTAGTTGTCGTTTCCGTCGTTATTAAACTGTGTGAAAACGAGATTCCAGAACTCAACATAGCGATCACAGTCGCAGCCAACCTTACAGTCGGGTGATCCGCATCCGTTTTCGGGACCGCGGTCAAAGTAAATCTCCGAGCAGGGGCCGCAAGGACCTGCACCGATTTCCCAGAAGTTGTCCTCCTTGCCGAGGCGGACCATGTGAGATTCATCGACGCCGTGTTCGTTTACCCACATATTGTATGTTTCATCGTCATCAAGATATACCGAAACATAAAGTTTTTCCTTCGGAATTTCAAGAACCTTTGTTACAAACTCCCAAGCCCAGCTTGTTGCTTCGGGCTTGAAGTAGTCACCGAAGGAGAAGTTTCCGAGCATTTCAAAGAATGTGCCGTGGCGTGAGGTTTTTCCGACGCGCTCGATGTCGGGTGTGCGAATACACTTCTGACATGTTGTAACGCGTGTTCTCGGCGGAGTTGCCTCGCCGGAGAAGTACGGCTTCATAGGAGCCATACCGGAATTTATGAGGAGAAGTGAATTATCTCCCTGCGGAAGAAGCGGAAAGCTTTTGAGCCTTAAATGACCTTTGCTCTCAAAAAAAGAAAGGTATTTTTCACGAAGCTCGTTAAGTCCCATATACTGCATTTGTTATACCTCCGATATATCAAATATGAAAATTACATTCCAATTTAGTTATTATACACCATTTTTGCGCCTTATGTCAAATGAAATAACGCACATCTTTACTACTCCGTATTTTTATGTTAAAATTATAGTCAACAAAAAAAGAGGAGATGTTTATAATGTCGAGTTACGTCGGGCTTGCAGGATGCTACGATGCGTTCACCGAAGATGTTTCATATCCCGTCTGGGCAGATTATTTTGAGAAGCTTTTCGCCGTTCATGACACGAAGGTTGAGAGCGTGCTTGACCTCGCCTGCGGAACGGGAACCCTTTCATATATCCTTGCAGAGCGCGGATATGAGGTTATCGGCGTTGACGCATCCTCCGATATGCTCAGTCAGGCTGTTGCAAAGCCATGCCCCGAAGGTGCAATTCCTCCGCTTTTTCTCTGTCAGGAGATGCAGGAGCTTGACCTTTACGGCACGGTGGATGCCGCACTCTCAAGCCTTGACAGCATAAACTATCTCGAAGACTTTGATGCACTCGATGAAACCCTTTCGCGTCTCAAATTTTTTATCCGCCCCGATGGACTTTTTATCTTCGACACGAACACCGAGCATAAGTTCAAGACCATTGACGGCGAATGTTTTATGCGTGAGAGTGAAGAGGATATCTGCATCTGGCGCGCCGCATACGACGAAGACGAAAAACGTTGTCTTATGATGGTTGACGTCTTCACCGCCGAGGGCGAGCTCTGGGCAAGAAGCTTTGAGGAGCACGAGGAGTATGCCTTCTCACAGGATGAAATCAAAAGAGCTCTTGAAAATAACGGTTTCACGCTTGAAGCAATTTACGATGAGTTAAAAGAAGAACCCGCACGCGATGACAGCATGCGAGTCTTCTATGTTGCAAGACGAAACAGTTAATTCGAATTGTCTGTTTTATACGGGACAGACGGTTTAGATGTAATCAATTTTTAAATATAGCGAGGCATAAGGTTTAGATGCAGCCTGTCAAAACATTCCTATTAACTCTCTGTTAGATAGTTCTATACGCTCACCAAGTAAAATTTCATACTTCAATGCCGCGCCCCAACGTTTGCCAAATCCGTAAAACAAATATGCAGTCATATCACTCAAATCCATACCAAAGAACATCTGCCCATTTTCGAAAAAAGTGTTATCTATTGATGTGTTTGCAGTTTCAGAATTTGCAACTTCACAAAAAGCATCCTTTTCATACTTCCAAGTTTTCAAAATATCTTTTACAATACATTTTGCCAAATCAAATTTTTTAGAGGAACAATATTTTACAATATGACATTGTGAAAATTCTTCAATGTCGGTATGCTCTTCTATAATTGATTTGCATTCGTTCAGCAGCAACTCGATTATTGCTTCTTCCATTGTAGTTCCTCCTTTTTTCAACAATCTTCGACATATTCATATTGTTCGTGTCAAGGCAGGAACAAAAATTTGTATGGGACGGTTCGTGAATCGTCCCATACATTTTATCCCCTATATCTTAAAGCCTAACCGAGGCAGATTCTGTCGTTTCCGTCAAATTTTATCGAATATAACTTTCTGCCGTCATTTGCGGCAAAATAATATAAACGGTCTGAATCTATGGAAAGTGCTGTTGCATTATCGTTTGCAAGCACTTTCTTTTCTGTTCCGTCGGTATTCATTCTCATTATAGCCTCATTATCAAGGTCGATAAAGAAAACGTAATCCTTCGTCGCGGTTACATATGCTGCTCTGCCCTCGAAAATGGCTTCATAAACCTCTTCAGCCTCGTCTGTTCTCCAGATTGATGAAGTCTCGCTTTCTCTGAAATAGAGTTCATCTTCATATCCGCTGAGCGAATGGGCCTGATGCATAAACTCCTTCTTTTCGTTTTCACCGTCGAGAGTTATACTGATTATGCTTCCGGCTTCATTCCGGCTGTTCATATAAAGTCTTTTTCTGCTGTAATAGACCGCATCCGTCGGATGATCCGATAACTTTTTGAGTTTCTCTCCGTCAAGGTTTGTGCAGTAGAGCTTCGATTCGTCATTCCAGTTTATGAAGTACATCTTGTTTCCGATTACCATAAGGTTTGATGCAGGAACATCCAACACCGCTTCTTTTGCACCATCGGCGATGCTTATCCTTGCTATAGAGTTTCCCGCATATGAATCTACACAATACACATAATCCCCGACAACGTTAATGCTTGTGTACTGACCTTCCGCAAGAAGTCTTTTTGCACCGTTTTCATTGATATAAAGATCACCGCCCGAAGCAGGGTCAGCATAAATTATCAAATCTTTATAGAATGCGATCAATCCGCCGTTTGCGTGATTTGCCGGATAGTTTCCGATCACAAGTGAGTTTTCGTTTTTTCTGTCAGTCGCCACTTCATAGCAATATGAATAGATTTCCGGATCCGTTATGCTGTCCATGTGGTCAAAGAAATTCTGAATTTCGCCGCTTTCTCTGAACACTCCAATAAACATATCGTAGAATGTAAGGTTTTCAGGCTCTGTATTTATAGCCATCTTCACCACAGAAACCGCATCACTGAACTTTTTCTGACCGATATACAGATCAACAAGCTTCTCAAGTGCAACAACATCCGTTGGAGTCTCTTTCAGGACAGATTTATAAGTATTTTCAGCCTTTTTAATCTTTCCTTCTTCTGACAGCTGCTCTGCAGCAGAAAGCCTTTCCTCAATTGTTCCTTCTACCGCCTTGTTCATTGAAAATGATACGGCTGCCGAAACTGCAACCGCAACCGCAACAAGAACAATTATCGCTGTCAGCACAATGATTTTCTTTTTCATTTCTCTACCTCTTTTCAACTTTTCTCCAAAAGATATTTTACACCCTTTCTGCTTATAAGTCCAGTAAATAATCTGTTACCACTTGAAAAAAAGGGCATTTTGCTGTATAATTATCATATACTTATCAAGGAGGTCAACACTATGTCCGGACTCGGTTTCGTCAGGAGCGAGCTTGAAATTAAAACTCTCACACTTTTTGTTCTTGATTATATCAATCAGCCTGTTTCTTTTGAAGAGCTTATGAAGATGGCGTTTGTCGATGATGCGATGAACTATTTCAACTTTGCAGATCATCTCCAGAGTATGATTTCAACAGGTCATATAGAGCTGTCCTCTGACACAGGCATTGACAAATACTCCATCACACCGAAGGGTGTTCGCGACCTTAATGCAATCAGAAGCTCTGTTCCTGCGTCTGTTCTCAAAAAAGCGGAAAGTGCATGCGATGATGTTCGCGAAGAAATCGCACGCCAGAATCTCGTAAAGGTGAAAATCGTTGAAGAAGGCGATTCTTTCCGCGCGCTCTGCTCCATTTCGGATGAATCGGGCGAATTCTTTGAATTTTCGATGTCTGCAGAGTCCAAAGCTTCTGCAAGACAGATTACGTCAGGCTTTTACAACAACGCAGAAAAACTCTACAACAACTTCCTTGCATCCATTCTAAATCCCGAGGATTAATTTTAAAAAACTATTGACAATGGTTTTTAATTTTTGTATAATATATAAGCTTTGAAAAAGCGGGCCTTTAGCTCAGTTGGTTAGAGCTCCCGGCTCATAACCGGATGGTCCTGGGTTCGAGTCCCCGAAGGCCCACCAGACAAAAACACTCCGTCGTATGACGGGGTGTTTTTCGTTTCTCCATATGCCGAAGGGGACTCGAACCCTGAGAGGGTACGAGCGATAAAAAAACGATTGATAATCGTTTTTCGCGAGTATGCCCGAGACGGGTACTGCCGCAGGCGGTCGTTGAGGGTGCAAGGCGCACTTGTGCGTCTTTGTCCCCGAAGGCCCACCAGACAAAAACACTCCGTCGCAAGACGGGGTGTTTTTTGTTTCGTCAAGAACTGCATAAACTTCAAAGCAAAAGAACACCGACAGTAGTCGGTGTTCTTTTGCTTTATAACTGCTCGAGGAATTTGTACTGTGCGGCGTAGAGCTCTGCATATCTTCCGCCGAGTGCGAGAAGCTCATCATGAGTTCCCGCTTCTGCAATTCCCTTGTCGGCGATATACATTATCCTTGAACTGTTTTTAATGGTTGAAAGACGGTGGGCAATAATAAAGGAAGTTCTTCCTTCAAGAAGCCTTTCAAGTGCGCGCTGGAGAACGAGCTCCGTTTCCGTATCAATGCTCGATGTTGCCTCGTCGAGGATAAGAATCTTCGGATCTGCAAGAAGTGTTCTCGCAAACGAAATGAGCTGCTTCTGCCCTGCCGAGAGCGATGCACCGCCCTCCGAGACCATCGTGTTATATCCCTCGGGAAGCTCTTTTATAAAGTCGTGTGCACAAACCGCCTCCGCCGCCTTTATAACCTCTTCGTCTGTTGCATCAAGCTTTCCGTAGCGGATGTTGTCGGCAATTGTGCCTGAGAACAGGATGCTGTCCTGAAGCATTATTCCCATCTGCGAACGGATGCTTTTAAGTGTTGCGTGTCTTATATTCTTGCCGTCGATTGTTATTTCGCCTTCCCGGATGTTGTAGAATCTTGCAAGAAGGTTTATTATCGTTGACTTTCCCGCACCCGTCGGCCCGACAAGTGCGATCGACTCGCCGCTCTTTACGTCGAAGCTTACGTTCTCAAAAATATTGGGGGATTCTGCATTGTATGCAAATGTAACATTCTTATACGAAACATCACCGCGTATTTCTCCGATGTCCTCGGCACCGGGCAAATCCTCAATAACAAGCGGCTCGTGCATCATTTCAAAGATGCGCTCAATGTATGCCGCGCAGTTTATTATACTGTTGTAAACCGTTGTGATGCTCTGGATAGGGCTCCAGAAACGGCTGACGCAGGACGCAAATGCGATTACCGCACCAACCTTCATAACTCCGCCACCGACGGCGTTTGCGCCTATGTAATATACAAGAATAAGGATGAGCGTTGAGAGAAGCTCAACAAACCTCGGATTCATATTGGAGATTATGACAGCCTCCATCCAATGCTTTTTTGTATCATTGCAGAGTCCGTCGAAAATCTCGCTGTTTTTCTCCTCTCGCGCAAACGACTGCGTTATCTTCATTCCTGAAATACTTTCCTGTATATAGGCATTCATATTACTTTGTTTTGCCGAATATTTCTTCCAGGCTTTGTCGTGTTGCTTATTCATAATTATAATGAACACCGCGAACACCGGAATTCCCGCAAGGCATATGAGAGTAAACTTGACATTGAGCGCAAACATAAACCCGATCGTCACGATGAGCTTGAATATATTCATAATCATATCAAGAATACCGCTTGAGAGAAGGCCCGAAATTGTATTTACATAGTTTACTATGCGCACTAATATCTTTCCGTGCGGACGCGAATCAAAAAATGCAAACGGAAGCTTTTGCATATGTGCAAAAAGGTCACTTCTTACATTCTTTATAATCTGCATTGCGGTTTCATTTGCAAAAATCGCGCGGTATTTCGTACAAAACAGTATTATAATATTTGCAACAAAAAGCGAAGCTCCGAGCACAATGATAAGCTTATAGTTTTTCTGCGGAACGCATATATCAAGCACAACGCTTATAAAATATGCCGGCAGAAGCTCAAGCAGAGCAACAACAAACATTATCGCTATGACGAGCGCAAACTTTCCCATATGCGGAAGGAGATACCGCCTTGCCATTGCACCGTACGAAAAATCTCTTTCTCTTAACTCTTCGTCCTTGTCAAATCTGTTAATTGCCATGCGCGTCCCCTCCCTTACTGAGCTTTTCCATCTCTGCGGGGTGATTTATATGATAGCGTTTAACATTGTTAAAGTCTCCGAACTGGTGATCAAAAACACTCTTGTAATATCCGGAGAGTTTTATGAGCTGATCGTGATTTCCCCATTCGATGACGTTGCCGTGGTTTAAAACGAGAATGAGATCTGCATTCTTTACCGACGAAATGCGGTGGGCAATTATTATCTTTGTGCGGAGCGTTGATTTTAAGTTTTCCTGGATTCCGAATTCGGTTTCCATATCGAGCGCACTTGTCGTATCATCAAGAATGAGGATAGACGGATTTTTAAGAAGTGCGCGCGCAAGAGAAATTCTCTGTCGCTGACCGCCCGAAAGTCCCGTTCCGCGCTCACCGACCATTGTGTCGTAGCCGTCGCTCATTTTCATAATAAAGTCGTGAGCGTCTGCCATCTTTGCAACGCGCTCGACATCCTCATACGTTGCATTCGGCGCACCGTAGGCGATGTTGTTCTTTATCGTGTCCGAGAAGAGAAAAACATCCTGCATCGCAGAGGCGATGTTTCTTCTGACCGTTGCAAGGTCTATTGCCTTTAAATTCACATCATCTATGTAGACCGTGCCCTGAGTCGGGTCATAGAAGCGCGAAATGAGGTTTATCATCGTCGTCTTTCCCGAACCCGTAGGGCCGATTATCGCAAGCGTCTGCCCCGGTTCAACGGTGAAATTTACATCTCTTAAAACTCTGTCGCTTCCGTAGGCAAAGCTTACGTTTTTAAACTGAATTTTACCTAAAATTCCCGTATCACGTTTTTTCACAACTGTGTTTGCGATAAGTGTTTCTTCGTTTTCAAGCTGAATAATCTTGTTGATGTTTGCGTTAAATTGCTGCAGCGCATTTATAGAGTTGCTTATCGCCATCATGGGAAGCGTTATGCACCACAGAGAGCCGTTAAACATCGTAAACTCACCTGCAGTCAGCTTCCCCTGAATTACTAAAATTCCGCCCACCACAATAAATATAAGGAAAACAGAGTTTGCAAAGAAATTAAGCTTCGGGTTATACTTTGCCCATGTATACACGTGCCCCATATATGCGTCCTTGTACTCACTGTTTTTCTTTTCAAACTTCTCAATTTCAAAGTCTTCTCTTGCATATGCCTTTACGACACGGTTTCCCGAAATATTTTCGGCAACAACGGTGTTGAGCTCCGCGTTTTTCTCACGCATTGCAACAAAATCTTTTTTGATGTTATTCTTGAGCTTTACCGTATAAAAACCTACAAACGGAACCATAGCTAATAAGAGAACCGTAAGCAGTACGCTTGTTCGCATAAGAACCGTAAATCCTACAACGGTTGATATAATCATATCAAGCATGGTCGGCGCAACCTCACCGATAATGGTATTTATACTGTCGGCATCTGCCGTAAGCCTGCTCATAATGTCGCCTTTGCTTGTGCGGTCAAAATATGAGCAGTCAAGCGACTGAAGCTTTGCATAAAGCTTGTTTCTTACTTTTTTTATAACCTTCTGTGAAATCGACTGCCCCGTCAGATTTCTCGCATAAATCGACGTACCCTTTATAACCTCGCACGCTATGATCATCGCAAAAAGAATGAGGAGAGCTTCGCCGGTTTCTCCTGCAACGATGCCGTCGACCGCATATCCCAGAATGATGGGTGCTGCAAAAAGACTTATCGAGTAGACAACCGAAAGAACGAGCATAATTATGATTGAAAACGGATATCTTTTAAGGTAGCTCCAAAGCCATTTTATTGTGCTCATAAAAACACCTCATCAAAACTTTCAAATTCAACGTTATGATAGCATTTAAAACATCATATTGCAATACTTTTTTTTAAATTTCTGCGTTATTTTTCAAGTCGTTTTTTTGCAAGCTTTTATTTGCTGTTTTCGTGCCGTTTTTGCGTTGTTTTTTCACTTTTTATTGTATTTCCCTCTCCATTCCGCAACCGTTGGTTGCGAAAGTTTTTTAACAAAGTTGCTTGATGATATTTATTTATAATGGTATTATTTCTTTATAATGACTTTTTATGGTATCAGAAAGGTGGATTTAAAGTTGACTATAGGTGAAAAAATTTCAATACTCCGAACATCACTCGGTCTTTCCCAGGAACAGCTTGCTGAAAAAATTTCCGTCTCGCGTCAGTCCGTCTCGAAATGGGAACTTGATCAGGCACTTCCGCAGATAGATAAAGTCCTTCTTCTTTGCGAGCTTTTCGGGGTTACTTCAGACGAGCTTTTAATGCCGTCAACCACCGTTGAGACAAAGGAGAAAAAAGCAAACAAATATTTCGGCACAGACGGTTTCCGCGGCGAGACAAATGTTGGTCTTACCTCAATGCACGCGTATAAGGTCGGTCGTTTTCTCGGCTGGTATTTCTCTTCCCCCCTGTCCGGTTGCCGTATGCCCGGATACCGCCCGAAGATAGTCATCGGCAAGGATACCCGTCGCTCAAGCTATATGATTGAATACTCAATCGCCGCGGGTATCTGTGCATCGGGCGCAGACGCATATATGCTTCACGTCACGACGACGCCGAGCGTATCATACGTCGCGCGTCAGGACGGTTTTGACTGCGGAATTATGATTACCGCATCCCACAACCCGTTTTATGACAACGGAATCAAAATAACAAACCGCTACGGAGAAAAGATAGACAACCTTACAACATCATACATCGAGGCATATCTTGATTCAGATATGAGCACTCTCGGTGTTACAGGCGATGACCTTCCTCTTGCAAGTCGCGAAAAAATCGGCTGCATTGTTGACTATGCTTCGGGACGAAACAGATACGTAGCATATCTCATATCTCTCGCCGCACACTCATACAAGGATCTCCGCATCGGGCTTGACTGTGCAAACGGCGCGTCATGGATGATTGCAAAATCCGTTTTCGGAGCACTCGGCGCACAGACTTATGTCACAGGTGCAAGCCCCGACGGCCTCAACATCAACGAAGATTGCGGCTCAATGCACATTGAAAAGCTCCGCAAGCTCGTCATCGATGAGCATCTTGACCTTGGCTTTGCTTTTGACGGCGATGCCGACCGTTGCCTTGCAATAAACGAAAAGGGCGAAATCGTTGACGGTGACGCCATTCTCTACGTTCTCGGAAAGCGACTTAAATCGCGCGGTATGCTCGGCGGTGATACAGTTGTCGCAACGGTTATGTCAAACAGCGGCCTTTTCAAGAGCCTTAAAGCGATCGGTATCTCGTGCGAGCAGACGGCAGTCGGAGACCGCTTTGTCTATGAGTGTATGCAGAAGAACGACTACTCTCTCGGCGGTGAAAAATCAGGTCATATAATCCTCAAAAAATACGCAACAACAGGCGACGGAATATTGAGCGCGATTATGCTTACGGAAGAGGTTTGCGAGAGAAAGCTTCCGCTTTCGTCTCTCTGCGAAGGTCTTTCGGTTTATCCGCAATATCTAAAAAACCTCCGCGTTAATGATAAGAACGTTGTTCTTTCGGATAACGCCGTGCGCGAGACACTCTCCGAAGTCGAAAAGGAAATCGGTGAAAACGGAAGATGTCTCCTTCGCCCGAGCGGAACCGAACCCGTTGTTAGAATTATGGTTGAATGTGAATCGGAAGATATGTGCCGCAAGTATGCAGATCGACTCGAGGCGGCAATACGTGACGGAGGACATGCAGAATGAGGAAAACCGTTCTGACATCAGAACTTTTCGAGTGTAAAGTTGAATATCTTAACACACTATTTTCAACACATTTCTACCCTTGGGAGATGCTGCCCGACATTTCATCTCATATAAAGGCTCTCAAAGACTCAGGCAAGCTCTCTGACTTTTCGGAAATTTCCGAAAATGTATTCATTGGGAAGAACGTAAAGATTTACCCGTCTGCGGTTATAGAAGCTCCCGCTATTATCGGGGATGATACAGAAATCCGCCCGGGTGCATTTATCCGCGGAAACGTTATAACCGGCAGAAAGTGCGTTATCGGAAATTCGACGGAGCTTAAAAACTCCATCCTTCTTGACAATGTTCAGGTGCCGCATTATAACTACGTCGGAGATTCCATCCTCGGAAACTTTGCTCATATGGGCGCAGGAAGCATCTGCTCAAATCTCAAATCCGACAAAACCTCCGTTGTTGTTCACGGCGACGAGGAGTTTCAGACAGGGCTTCGAAAGGTCGGCGCAATTTTAGGAGACCGTGCCGATGTCGGATGCGGATGTGTATTGAATCCCGGAACGGTAATCGGAAAGAACACATCAGTCTATCCCCTCACACCGCTTCGCGGTGTTTACCCTTCAGACTGCATAGTAAAAAATGCAGACACAATAGTTTTGAGAAAGTAAAAAAACTCGCGGTTTATATCAACCGCGAGTTTTATCTATTTTGTATCTGCATTTATGAACTTTGCTTCAATTTTTGAATACATAATCTTCTGGCTCTTATAAAGGCTGCTGTAGCCGGAGAAGATATATGTGACAGCACAAACAAGTGCCATAACGGGCAACGACTCTGCGCCGAAAACTTCAAACGCCAGAATCATCGACGCAATCGGACAGTTTACAACGCCACAGAAAAGTGCAACAAAGCCTATCGCCGCACCGACTGTCGGAGACATTCCGAAAAGCGGTGCTACCGTACAACCAAACGTTGCGCCTATGAAGAACGTCGGAACGATTTCTCCACCCTTGAAGCCTGCGGCAATGGTTATAACCGTAAACAGTATTTTCAGCAAAAACGCATACGGAACTGCATTTCCGTTCATCGCAGCTTCAATAATATGCATTCCGGCGCCGTTATAATCGGTATTTCCGACAACAAAAGTGAGCACAACTATAAGCGCACCGCCTGCAAACGTTCTGACGTAATCGTTTTTTACAAACTTCTTCGAAAAATGTTCTCCCTTTTCAATGGTGTAACAGAAGAGCACACTTACAAACGCACACAGAATCGCAACTGCCGCGGCAGAAAGAGCAGATATGGGAGATAGCGAAATGTTTTCTGATAACACAAAATGCACGGGCGAAAGACCAAATTTTCCAGAAATTGCCGCTGCAACAAATGCCGAAATCATACACGGAAACAAGCCTGCATAATACATTACACCGACACTTGTTACCTCAAGCGAGAAGATCGTTGCGGTGATCGGCGTTCCGAACAGCGCCGAGAAAACAGCACTCATTCCCGTCATGACGATAATCCGCATATCCCGCTCATTTAGACGAAAGAGCTTACCGATGTTGTATCCGAGACTTCCTCCGAGCTGGAGCGCCGCACCCTCACGACCTGCAGAACCGCCAAAAAGGTGAGTTATCACGGTTCCGATAAATATGAGAGGTGCCATAATGAATGGAATATTCGTTTTTCCTCTTACCGATTCTATAACACGGTTTGTATCTATCTTTGTTTTTGAAAGCTTATAAAGCGCGCATATCGCAAGACCTCCAAGCGGCAAACCGGCGACCAACCACGGGTTTGCTTCACGAAGATGCGTTACCTCATCAATCGAAATATGAAACACCGCACCAACGAGGCCTCCGACCGAGCCAAGCAACAACGCAATAACGAGCCACTTCAGAAAACCTTTCAGATACTGAAGCGAACCTTTAATTTTATCCAAAGTTTATCTCTCCCGAAAAAGCCTTACTTTTCAGCGTTCTCTTTTGCAAGACGAAGCTTTGTCTCACGGCGATTCTTGACCTCATCAGACATCGGAACAATGTCTCCCGCCTTTGTGAGTGCCCATCTTGTGAAGACCGGTCCGAAGATTTCATAAATGAGAACTGCAAAGAGAGTAATGTTTCTGATAAGATTTCCCTGCGCGCCAAGCTGCATAGCCGTCGCACACATTCCGAGCGCAACACCCGCCTGCGGAAGAAGTGTTATACCGAGGTATTTGCAGGTGTTCGGTGTGCACTTTGTCATCTTTGCACTTGCATATGTTCCGAAATATTTTCCAAGAGATCTGAAAATGATATACACAGCACCGATTCCGACAATTGCGATATCGGCAAAGACATTAAGCTCAAGTGTTGCACCGCTTATAACAAAGAAGAGTGCAAATACCGGTGATGTCCACTTGTCCGTAGCTTCCATAACATCCTCAGAAAGCGGACAGGTGTTGCAGAATATCGTACCGAGCATCATGCAGACAAGAAGTGATGAGAAGCTTACGTGAATGCCGAAAACAGTAAACTCCGTCATTGAAAGCGCAACCGTAAGAAATACCATTGCAATGCTCATGTTAAGACGGTTTGTATTTGAATTGAAGAGCTTTTCTATCTGAGTGAGAATCCATCCCATAATTGCGCCGAGAGTGAGCGATGCAAAAATCTCAACAAGCGGCGTTACGATAATTGAAACCATGTCAATGGTTCCAGTTATAAGAGTTTTTGCGATACCGAAAGATACTGCAAAAACAATGAGACCCACAGCATCGTCAAGTGCGACAATCGGAAGGAGAAGATCTGTAAGCGGACCTTTTGCCTTATACTGGCGGACAACCATAAGCGTTGCAGCAGGAGCTGTTGCAGTTGCAATTGCGCCGAGGGTGATAGCCTGGGCAACAGAAAGCTTATCGGGCGCGATCATATGTATGGCAACGAGCGCAATATCAACAAAAAGCGTTGCAACAAAAGCCTGCAGAACACCGATAACGGATGCCTGGTGACCTGTCTTTTTAAGATCATCAAGACGGAACTCATTACCGATTGAGAATGCGATAAATCCGAGCGCAACCTCCGAAATAAGCGAAAGCGCGTTAACCTGGTCTGCTGATGCAAAACCAAGATTTTTGATACCAAACGCACCGAGGCAATACGGCCCTACAAGAACGCCGGCAATAAGGTATGCCGTAACAGCAGGTAATTTAAGATACTTAAATACTCGTGTCATCAAAAGACCTGCCAGAAGCGCCATTGATACTGACAAAAGTGTACTCATTTTTTCAATCTCTTCTTTCTTATACATATAGTACTAAATTGCACCTTGGAGATTATAGCACACTTTTTTCTGTTTTTAAACCCCTTTTGATAAATTTTTCACATTTATTTTTGAGTAGATTTGACAAGCCGTTTTTGCGGTGTTATACTTATTCTCACGTATCCGTATTTCAACCAACGGAGGACAGCTATGGACTTTAATTTCATTTTCTTTTTAAACAGCATTCTCTTCGGAGTGGGGCTTGCTATGGACGCCTTTTCCGTCTCTCTCGCAAACGGGCTTAATGAGCCGTGCATGTCAAAACGCAGAATGATTTTTGTGGCAGGTGGTTTTGCCGTTTTCCAGGCACTTATGCCGATGCTCGGCTGGGCGTGTCTCCACGCTCTCGTCTCGTTTTTTTCGGAGCTTCATAAATACATCCCGTGGATTGCCTTTATTCTTCTAATATATATCGGCGGAAATATGCTCTACGACGGAATCTCACATCCAAAACGCGAAGAAAAATGCACCGCAGTTACCGTTGGCGCACTTGTTCTTCAATGGATAGCAACGTCAATCGACGCACTTTCGGTAGGATTTACCATTTCGGAATACACCTTCCCTGCCGCACTTCTGTTTTCGTCGATAATTGCCGCAGTTACCTTCTGCATCTGTTTTGCAGGCATCGCTATCGGAAAGCACATCGGCACGCGTCTTTCAAACAAAGCGAGCATCTTCGGTGGAATGATTCTCGTATTTATCGGAATCGAAATTCTTTTGACAGGTATTTTTTAAGGAGATTTCACTTTATGACAAGAATTATGTTTGTCTGCCACGGAAACATCTGTCGTTCCCCTATGGCAGAGCTCATTATGAAAAAACTTGTATCCGAGCGCGGACTTGAAAACGACTTTCTGATAGTGTCATCCGCAACGAGCACAGAGGAAATCGGGAACCCGATTTATCCGCCTGCAAAACGCGAGCTTGCGCGGCACGGTCTTTCAGACGACTCAAAGTATGCCGTTCAGCTTCGCCGCGATGATTACGACAAGTATGATTACTTTATCTGTATGGATTCAAGAAATGTCAGAAATGCACTTCTGATTTTCAGGGATGACCCCGACTCAAAACTTTCAAAGCTTATGTCCTATACAGGCTCTGACCGCGACGTTTCAGACCCATGGTATACGGGCGAGTTTGAAATCACCTACACCGACATTTATGAAGGATGCACGGCTTTTCTTGATTTCTTAACTAAATAGAAAACACAGAAACAGAGCAAGGGGTTTACCCTTGCTCTGTCGCAGGTTTTGGACTACTTTATTCTTTCTCCGTTTGGTAGCACGCATTCGATAACTGTTACTTCTGCTGTTTCTTTATCAACGTCAACAGTTGCCCAAACCGTCCATCCTTTGTAATTTGGTTTCAAATCAGGTCTTTCTTTTTCACCCTCGAAGCAAAAATAAAATCTGACTTTCTCTTCCATTTCCCACCTGCAGACACATACGGACCTTATTTTTTTCTTTATTGCCTGTCCTGCATTTTCAAAAAATGCAAACGGCGTTGCAAAGCTTGATGCGACATTGCCTACTCCTGCCAGAACCGGATAATCATAAGAAAACTCTCTTACTTTTGCGTTTCTCTCGTTCTGCACCCGTTCGTTGAGGTCGCGCTCAATCAGGCCGTAATACCCCTCTATTCCCTCATAATCGCCCTTTGATGCCATTGCGCGGATAACATTCTTTTCATCATCAGTCAGTTTATCAAGTCTTTTTACGTCCTGATAATTATAATCATCCGCACGGTATCTCCTTGCATAATCCGGGTCGTTTATGTATCTTGTTATTTCCTTTCCGAGGGTATCTTTAAATGAGAGAACTGTTCGCGGAGGCGCTTGCGAACCTTTTTCGACATAGGACAAATATTCAGGATCAAACATCTTTGAAGTTGAAATATTTATACTTTTTTGTTATACTTTATATATCAAATTTGGGGAGTGTTAAAAGTGAAAAAAGCAATCTATTTTTTCTTCTTCATAATATTTGCAATTCTTTCTTTTGACTTTATTTTTACTTTTTTATCGATATCCAAAGTGTTTTCAAAAATATACTCTTTGTTCGGTGGATTTCTTCTTATTTCGTTTTTCTTTCCGCTTGCCATCTTATTTTTTCTATTGTATGCAAGAGAAAAGTATAAATGTTCAGCTGATTCACAAAAAAACTTTAAAGGAGCACATATTTTTAAAAAAATTCTTTTCTCATGTTTTGTTGTTTCAATCTTTGATGTTATCTCCGATGTGATTTATGAGATATATAAATTATCTAAACCACACTCCATTTATTTGACTTATTCTTTTTCGACATTTCGTGATTGTTTAACATTCATTCTTTCTCATTCTTATATTCTCTCCCTATTTTTCTTCTCTTCCCGTATAGTTTCTCACTTTATTAAAAAATGGAACTCTCTAATCACTCAAGATAATAAAGAAGTTTAGCTAATTTTATTGTAAAATCTCACAAGAGCGCCTCTGAACGAAGCGCTCTTGCTGTTTTATTGTCTAAAATCTCTTTCTATCGCATATTCAACTCCTTTCTCTCTAATACGATCCTGTGTTTGTTCCCTTTCTTTATCAATTTTACGCTTCAATAATTCTTCAAAAAGAATTTCAAACAAATCACTTTTTTCATTCTTTGATGAAAGCAAATTAATCGCTTTAATAATCTCTTCATCTGTAATGAAGTCTATAACTCCATTAACAAATTCTGCTCCCATTGCAAAACTTCTCGCAGTGTCCTGAGATACACCTGCATCAAGCATTTCTTTATATGTATGACCTCCTCCAACTCTATGATCTGCGACCATATTTATTGAATCAAAACCTGCTTTTGCACCAATTATAGCTGCACTTGGTATGGTTAACGCCTCTTCAGGCACAAGCACTTGTGGTCCAAGTTGCCCTGCAGATAAAGCCAAGCCAGCTCCGCCTAAAGCTCCAGCAGTGACCATATTTATTGCATCCTTTGCTTTTATTCTTCGGAACTCTCTACCCCTATCTTCGAAGAAATTTGATATGCCTTTTTTCAAAACGTCGTCATTGTTGAAACGATAATCTTCTCCATCAAGGATATTTTGATACTTTCCAGCATCGTTTTTTTGTCCCATCATTTGCTTGTAAAGTTCTTCACCATATTGATCATCATAATATCCCTTTTTGGCTGAATTAACAATCAAATCCCACAAATTCGCATCTCTATAATCTTCGTTTGTGTCTGCATTATGCAAACTTTGTGCATTGTTCCTCTTAGGTAATATTTGAGTCTCACTCTGTTCCTCTTTTTCTTTCTCTCCGTACAGGTCATTAAACCTTTCGCGGAAGGCATCGTAATCCTCAGTTTTTGCCTTAAGATGGGTATTTGGGAATCTAAGATTCATATCTATTGGTGATGCACGAAGCTCCGTATTCGGAAATTTCAAGCCGTAATCTTGAGGTTTCTCCTGAAGAAGGGTATTTGGGAATTTTACACTCTGTTCCCTTTCGGTTAAAATTTCATTGGAACTGTCAAGTAAGAGGGCAGATGTGTTCTGCGAAGTCCAGTCGCGCTTATCCGCATTTGCGCGGATGTCTGCAAACTTTTCGCTTCGCTCTTCGTTTTCATCCACGTCCGCTCTTTGTGCTGCAAGTGTTGCCGCAAGATATGGTTTTTCCGGATTTTTCTTCATCTCCTCTTCATATACCCTGTCATATATCGCTTGACGGCTGTTTTCTTGCAGTTGCTTTTCGTTATATTCCACAAGCCCTTGTCTCACTTCGGGGCGAGCAGAATATTTTACTCTTGCTCT